>JAIPEJ010000044.1 GCA_021737225.1 Desulfobacteraceae bacterium | reverse complement strand
ATCGAAGAGCACATCCTGGTGGCCTATTGCGGGGTGCCCCATGAATCAAAGGATATCAACGGCACCTGGATCCGTCGCTTCCTGGCGGGCCGCGACCGGCGGAAATGGGTGGAAATCATCGAGCTTGCCCAACAGTTTGTTCAGGCTTTTGTCAAGGGTGATTTTATTGAAGCCGCCCGCTGTATGAACCATGAAACCCGGATCCGGCGGGAACTCACCCCGGAGGTTGTCGACGAGATCGGCGCGGAACTGGTGGCGGCAGCGGCCGCGAAAAATTGCGGGGCCCGGTTCACGGGTGCCGGCGGGGGGGGATGCCTGTGGGCCATCGGCCCGGCCGGCGCAATTGCCGATCTCCGGCCCGACTGGGCAGATATCGTAAGCCGGCGGCCGGATGGGAAGATTCTGGACGTGGGGGTGGATACGGTTGGCGTTCGCTTGGAAGAATAGCGCTTTTTTATTGAATATATCAGCGGGTATGACGAGGCTGTTTTTCAACCACGAAGCGCGCGAAGAACACGAAGGCGGACTTCTTGAACGCTTTTCTTCGAGTGCTTCGTGATCTTCGTGGTTTCAACGAAATTGCAATTTCATAAAGACCCTTCAGGACGAAAAAAATGTATGTTCAGGACGTGATTTTGGCACTGCAGCGCTTCTGGGCGCGCAAGGGATGTGTGCTGGTTCAGCCCTATGACATGGAGGTGGGCGCGGGTACGTTTCATCCCTCCACCCTGCTTCGCACCCTGGGCCCGGAGCCCTGGCGGGTGGCCTATGCCCAGCCCTCGCGCCGGCCCACCGACGGCCGATACGGAGACAACCCCTACCGGCTGCAGCACTACTACCAGTTCCAGGTCATTCTCAAGCCGTCTCCCAAAAATGTCCAGGACCAGTTTATCCAGAGCTTAAAAGCCCTTGGCGTGGATCCCCTGGATCATGATATCCGTTTTGTGGAAGATGACTGGGAATCTCCGACGCTGGGCGCTTCGGGGCTGGGCTGGGAAGTGTGGCTCGACGGCATGGAAATCACCCAGTTTACATATTTCCAGATGGCCGGCAGCATCGAGGTGCACCCCGTGTCCGTGGAGCTGACCTACGGGGTGGAACGCATCTGCATGTTCCTCCAGGGCGTGGACAATGTTTTTCATTTGCAGTGGAACCGCGAGCTTACTTACGGGGATCTGCATCACCAGCTGGAAGTCGAGCAGTCCACGTACAATTTTGAATCCGCGGATATTGACATGCTCTTTGACTGCTTCGGCAAGTTCGAGGCCGAATCGAAGCGCACAGCCGGGCAGGAAATGGTGCTTCCGGCCTACGAGTACTGCCTGAAATGCTCCCACGTGTTCAACCTGCTCGAGGCCCGGGGCGCGATCAGCGTGACCGAACGGACCGGTTACATTGCCCGGATCCGCAACCTTGCCCGCAAATGCGCCGAAGTGTATATCCGGCAGCGCGAAAATCTTGGATACCCGATGCTGAAAACCGGCACGGAAACAAACAGGGATCAAAATGAACCGACTGCTCATTGAAATCGGAACAGAGGAAATTCCCTCCGGCTATATTATTCCCGCTCTTGAGGCCTTCCGGTCCCGGCTGACACAGCGTCTGGCGGACCTGCGCATCGAATGCGGGACGACCCGGGTTTACGGCACGCCCAGGCGCCTGGCGGTGGTAGTGGAGGATGTGGCAGAGCGCCAGAGCCCGGTCACCCACCAGTTGATGGGGCCGCCGGAGCGGGTGGCATTTGACGATAACGGCCGGCCCACCAAGGCGGCCCGAAAATTTGCCGAAAAGGCCGGGGTTTCCGTAAACCGGCTGAAATTAAAGGAAACCGAAAAAGGCCGGTATGTCTGCATCACCAAAACCGACCGGGGACGGGCTGCCGCTGGCGTGCTGCGCGAGGTGCTCCCTGAGTTCATCGGCGCCATCCCGTTTCCCAAAACCATGCGATGGGGCGAGCTGCGCACCGCATTTGCCCGCCCGGTGCATTCCATTGTCGCACTGCTCGGGGACCGGGCGATTTCTTTTGCCTTCGGGGATACCAAAAGCGGCCGCCACACTTTCGGCCATCGGTTCATGCGGCCGGGCAAAATCCGTCTGGCCGCTTCGGAAGACTACCTGGATGCCCTGGCGGATGCTTACGTGCTGGCTGACATGGAGCAGCGCCGGGCTGTGATGCAGGATCGCATGAAGCGGGCGGTCGCTCGGGCGGGCGGATATATCCTTGAAGACGCAGGACTGGTGGAGACCAACACCAACCTGGTGGAATATCCGGAGGTGGTGCTGGGCAGTTTTGAGGAAAAATTCCTGGAACTGCCCAGGGAAGTCCTTGTTACAGCGATGAGGGAACATCAGCGCTATTTTGCGGTCGTGGACGGCCAGAATGTGATCATGCCTTATTTTATCGCCGTGAACAATACCCGGGCCCGGGATATGCGCGTGGTGACCGCGGGCCATGAGCGGGTACTCAAGGCGCGCCTGGAAGACGCCCGGTTTTTTTATCGGACCGATCTGAACATTTCGCCGGATGAGCGCATGGAATCCCTGAAATCGGTGGTGTTCCAGGCTGAGCTGGGTTCGGTCCACGACAAGACCCTGCGCATTCGGACGCTGGGCGAAAGACTTTGCCGCGAGCTGGACCTCGGCGAGGATGTGCCGGCCCGGGTGGATCGGGCGGCAATGCTGTGCAAAACGGATCTGGTCAGTCATGTGGTAATTGAATTTCCCAAGCTCCAGGGCACCATGGGTCGGATTTACGCGCAGACGGCAAATGAGCCCGAAGCAGTGGCCAATGCCATTGAAGAACACTACCGGCCGGCTTATTCCGGCGGACCGCTGCCGGCCGCCATAACGGGCGCAATTCTTTCCATCGTGGACAAGATCGACACCATTTGCGGTTGCTATTACGTGGGTCTGGTGCCCACCGGGGCGTCGGATCCCTATGCCCTGCGCCGCCAGGCAATCGGAATTATTCAGACCGCACTTGATCAGGAGTTGGAGTTTTCCCTGGCCGGGATCATCCATGCCGGCATGGAGATGTTCGGCCTGTCCGGGCGGGACCTGGATGACAAGGCTGATGCGGTTTTCGCGTTTATGCAGAGCAGGATGGCCTATTTGCTCGAGGACTCGGGCATTCCCCGGGATTTGGCCGCAGCGGCCATATCCGCATCTGCAGACAATATCTGCGATGTCCGGCGACGGGCCGGTGCCCTGCAGCGCATGAAATCCGCCCCGGATTTTGACTCCCTGGCAGTGGGGTTCAAGCGCGTGGTCAATATCATCCGCAAGGCGGACCCGGCAGACACGACCGATTCAAAGGTGAGTCCGGACCTGTTTGCGGATCCGGCTGAAACCGCGCTGCATGAAGCGGCCCTCCGGGCCCGGGAAGGCGTCTTGCGCCATTTGAAACAAAAGGAAATTGATGCGGCCTTTACGGAGATCGGCGGATTAAAACCGCAGGTGGATGCATTTTTTGATACCGTGCTGGTAATGGCCGGGGATCCGGCAATCCGGAAAAACCGCCTGGCCCTGTTAAAACAGATTTCCGACCTGTTTGACCGGCTGGCGGATTTTTCCAGGATTTCCACGTAAATCCCCTGAACAATATGAGGTGTTCAGGAAAATCCGAAATTCGAAACTCGAAATTCGAAACAAATTCGAAATCCGAATGGAGCAATGATCAAAACGGGTATAATGCAAATTTGATGTTTCTGTCATTGGAACATTAATAATTTTGCCATTATTTCGGATTTCGATATTCGGATTTCGGATTTATGATTCAGTCATATGCATATAAGCATGCTGCCGGACAAAGGTGGCGATTTTTCAGCGGCTACAGGAGGTGCCCATGGCAGGTTATGATCCGGAAAAGGACAAACTTATCAAGCAGTGGAAAAACGAGGAAACCGGTTTGATCGTTTCCATTAACCAATACGGGGAAGGCGAGCCCAAGGTACAGATCGGCCCCCGTATTTTAAAGAAAAAAGACGGCACTGATCGTGCGCCGGCCAAGGCGGGCCGCCTGTCCATGGAAGACCTGCTCTGGCTTCACGAAATCATAGACGAGGTCAAAGACGAGCTGGCAGAACACGTAAATCCCATGGAATAAACCGGCCATGAACGCCACCCCGGATGACAGAACCCGAAAGCGCGCCGAATATCTCAGGCAGCAGCTCGAGTATCACGATTACCGGTATTTCGTACTCGATGATCCGGAAGTATCGGATGCGCAATACGACCGGATGATGCAGGAGCTCATTGAGCTGGAAAACCGGTTTCCGGAACTGGCCGTATCTGATTCTCCCACGGCCCGTGTGGGTTCGGCCCCGCTTGAGAAATTTGAAACCATTTCCCATTCCGTTGCCATGCTGAGCCTGGACAAGGGCTTTGACGAATCCGATATCATGGCATTTGACCAGCGGGTCCGGCGGGGGCTGAAAACCGACGAAAAAGTCCTGTATACGGTTGAGCCCAAAATGGACGGGGTGGCCGTGGAACTGGTCTACCGGGAGGGCCGGCTGGAAACGGCATCAACCCGGGGTGACGGGTATACCGGCGAGCTGATTACGCCCAATATCCGGACCATCCCCTCTGTTCCGCTGCGCCTGCGCCGGGACAGCGACATCTCCGTGCCGTCACTGCTGGAGGTTCGGGGCGAGGTTTTCATGGAAACCGCGGATTTCAAGCAGTTAAATCAATGGCGCCTGGAAAATGACCTTCCGCTGTTTGCCAACCCGAGAAACGCCTCTGCCGGCTCCCTTCGCCAGTTGGACTCGAAAATTACCGCGAAACGGCCGCTGCGAATATTCGTATACGGTATCGGCCTGGTGGAAGGACTGCAATTTTCATATCACGCCGAGACCCTGGAATCCCTTGCAAAACTGGGGCTTCCGATCAACCCCCGGGTGCGCTACCGGATTTCGGCCGATGATTCGGTTGCCTATTATCGGGATCTGGACGCCGAGCGCATGGAACTGCCTTATGAAATCGACGGGATCGTCATGAAGGTCGATTCGTATGCGTACCACGGGCAGCTCGGCACCACCTCGCGAAGTCCGCGTTGGGCGGTGGCCATCAAGTTTGCGGCCCTGCAGGAAAGTACCCGGGTCAAAGACATCGTGGTCCAGGTGGGGCGCACCGGTGCGCTGACCCCGGTGGCACTGCTCGAGCCGGTCAATATCGGCGGGGTGACCGTGAGCCGGGCCTCGCTACACAACGAGGACGAGGTGGCCAAAAAGGACGTGCGCATCGGGGATGCGGTTTTGGTACAGCGGGCCGGGGACGTGATCCCGGAAGTCGTCAAGGTAATGGATGGCCTGCGCAACGGCTCGGAAAAGCCGTTTGAAATGCCCTCTGCCTGCCCGGTGTGCGGAGCGGATGCGGTCCGGATCGAGGACGAGGCCATCACCCGGTGTATCAACAAGAATTGCCCGGCCCAGCTCAAGGGCAATCTCCGCCATTTTGCCTCAAAGGGCGGATTTGATATCGACGGTCTGGGCTCAAAGCTCATTGACCAGTTGGTGGACAAGAAGCTTGTCACCTCCCTTGCAGATATTTTCCGGCTTGACGTGGCCACCCTTCAGGGCCTGGAACGCATGGGAAAGAAGTCCGCGCAGAACCTTGTCAGTGCGATCGCCGAAAGCCGCCGCATCGGCTTTTCCAGGTTCCTTTATTCGCTGGGTATACGCCACGTTGGGCAATACGTGGCCAAGCTGCTGGCTGCCCGGTATGCCGATGTGGATGAGCTGGCCGCAGCCGGCAGGGAGGAACTCGAACGGATCGAAGGCCTGGGACCGGTGGTGGCAGAAAGCATTGCCGCGTTTTTCTCCCGCAGGGAGAACCTGGTATCCATAAGGGCGCTGCAGGATCTGGGCGTGCAGGTGGTATCGGAAAAAACCGAACTTCGCAGCCATCCCCTTGCCGGGAAGACGTTCGTGCTTACCGGCACGCTGCCGGGGGTGACCCGTAACCGGGCCCGGGAGAAAATCGAGTCTGCCGGCGGCAAGGTGAGCGGATCGGTCAGCAGCAGGACCGATTACGTGGTTGCCGGCCAGTCGTCCGGATCCAAGCTGGACAAAGCCCGCAGCATCGGGGTGCGGGTGCTTGACGAGGACGAATTGCGCCGTGTGCTCGCAGAGGCGGGCGTTTCCCTGTAAGAGGCTTGATACCTTTTCCTGCATGCATTATGATTAGAGTAGAAAACCACGAAGCGCACGAAGATCACGAAGTAAAGGAGTGATTGCATATGGCGGAAAAAAGGGCTGTGCGTGCAAATATCAGCGGACGCGTCCAGGGGGTGAACTTCCGGATGGAAACCACCCGCGCGGCCGAGTGCTGCGGTGTCGGCGGATGGGTAAGAAACCAGGCCGATGGTACGGTTGAGGCGTACTTCGAGGGGGATGCCGAAAATGTGGATTCAGTTCTCGATTGGTGCCGGAAGGGACCGCCTGCAGCCTCGGTAACGGATGTGAAAGTGCAGGAGGAATCCTATACCGGTAACTATCCGGATTTCAATGTCCGGTTTTAAGTGTCCGGACGCTGAACGCAACAGGATTTGAATCAAAAAAAGGGGCGGTTGGCAAATGAACCGCCCCTTTTACAACTGGCAATCGTTCAAAAACGCGAAGCGCTTAGATGGATTCGCGTAATTGCTTGCCTGGCTTGAACTTGACTACGTTGCGTGCCTTGATCTTGATCGGAGCACCGGTCTGCGGATTTCTGCCGGTCCGCGCTTTACGGCGAACCTTCTGGAAAGTGCCGAACCCCACCAGCGTGACTTTGCCGTCCTTTTTCTTCAAGGACTTGACCACGCCGTCCATAAAGGAATTGAGCGCTGCGGTGGCCGCAACCTTGGAAATACCGGCTTCCTTTGCCATCTTTTCGACCAATTCGGCTTTTGTCATGACTTTTCCCTCCCTTTGGTTTTAAGGTTCATTAAAAAGCCCTGATTTTGTAATAACTTAAAGTAGGTTTTCCGGGTTGTCAATACATAAAATGCGATTTTCCCAAATTTTTTTAAAAATTGTGTCCGTTAACAGTGATCTGGAGTGTGTTTGAAAGTGTTTTGAAGCTCAAGATCATGTGTCATCATTGTGTGAAGTCACTATAAAATGCATACGTTCATGGTGTGGGCAACAAGGATGAGTCGGATGGGAAAGTGCCCGGCAGGGTTCAGAAAAGCGCGTCAACAAAGCGTTTCGGGTCAAATGGCTGAAGATCTTCAATGGCCTCGCCAACCCCGATGTAATGAAGCGGGAGCTTCATGGTATTGCAGATGCCAACGACAATTCCGCCCTTGGCGGTGCCGTCGAGCTTGGTCAGAATCAGGCCGGTTACCCCGATGCCCTCGTGAAATAATTTCGCCTGGGACAGGGCATTCTGGCCGGTGGTGGCATCGAGTACGAGCAGGACCTCGTGCGGGGCGCCGGGCATCTTTTTATCAATGCTGCGCTTGATTTTCTTGAGCTGCTCCATGAGGTTGACCTTGGTGTGCAGCCGTCCGGCCGTGTCAATGATAACCCGTTCAATGCCGCGGGATTCTGCGGCTTCCACGGCGTCATAGGCCACTGCAGCCGGATCTGCGTTCTCCCGGTGCTTGACGATCTGCGCTCCGGCCCGTTCCCCCCAGATGGACAACTGCTCAACCGCTGCGGCCCGGAATGTGTCGGCTGCGCCCAGAAGTACGCTGGCGCCTTCGGCCCGGTACTTGGAAGCCAGCTTGCCGATGGTGGTGGTTTTGCCCACGCCGTTAACGCCGACCACCATCACCACGTGGGGTTTGTCCGGGCTCGGCGCAGGTGCGCCGGTTTCAAAAACCTTCAGGATTTCTTGCTTTAAAAACGTCCGCAGTTCGTCGATGCTGGAAATGCGGGAAGCATTTTCCTCGATTTTTCCGATCAGCGCGGTGGTGGTTTCAATGCCCACGTCCGCAGTGATGAGCGCCTCCTCGATGTCCTCGATGGCTTCCTCGTCAATGCCGCCCTTTTCTGTAAAAACCCGTTCAAGTTGATGGGTCAGGGATTTTCGCGTTTTTCCCAGCCCGCTTTTCAGCCGGTCCATCAGCGAGACCGGTTCGGCGGCAGGCGCCGGCGGGACTTCTGCTTCTTCGGGCGCGGATGCCGTCTGTGCTTCTTCTTCTTCTTCTTCTTCTTCTTCTTCGGGTTCGATCGCTAATCCGGCTTCGGGCTCAGGTTTCGGGGCGGATGCTGCCCCGGCCTGAGCGTCAGGCGCGATTTCCGGCTCAAGTCCGGCTTCGGCCGCCTCAGTGTCTGTTTCAGCCTCGGTTTCGTCGCTGACCCCGGTTTCTCCCGGAAAGGGTATATCTGACAAGCGGGCCCTTCTGCGCCGAATCCGCAGTGTCAGCAGGATTAAAAGGAGGATGACGAGCAATGCCCCTGCAATCTCCTCGATCCAGTCAGAGGCGAGCAGGGTCTGGCGGAGCTCAAGATAGAACTCAAATAAGCGCTGAAGCATGGTCTGTACCTTTACCGGGATCTGCATCCGCATTCTGGGCATTGATTTTCATGGCTTCTTCAATATTGACCGATATGAGCCGGGAGACGCCGCTTCCGGCCATGGTGATCCCGAAGAGCAAGTCCGAGAACTCCATGGTTTTCTTGTTGTGGGTGATCATGATGATCTGGGTGTTTTCCCCGATGATTTTCAGCAGCTCGTTGAAGCGTTCCACGTTGATGTCATCGAGCGGCGCGTCAATTTCATCGAGCAGGCAGAATGCGGCCGGGTTTAAAAGAAAAATGGCAAATATAAACGCGATGGCGGACAGGGCTTTTTCCCCGCCGGAAAGCAGGCTGAGCCGGCTGACCTTCTTGCCGGGCGGATGGATCATAAGCTCCACTCCGGTTTCCAGCGGCTTGTCCGGCTGGGTGAGTTCCAGCCAGGCCGCCCCCCCGTTGAACAGTTTCGGGAACAGCTCGGCAAATTTTTCGTTGATGGCATCAAATGTTTCCATAAACAGCTTGCGGGTAATCCGGTTTATGCGTTGGATCACGTTTTCCAGGTCGCCCAGGGCCTCTTCCAGGTCATCGCGGTGGCCGGCCAGAAAATCGTACCGGTTCTTCTGGGTTTCATGGGCCTCAATGGCACCGAGATTGACCTCGCCCATGTGATCGATTTTCTGCTTCAGGGTGGTGCGCTCGCTTTCCTCCTTTTCAATCGAAAAATCCGGGGCGCAGACCTGGTCGCCGCAGGCGGCCCGGACCTGGTCGAATGAATCCGCGTATTTTTCCAGAAAACGGTTGACCAGGTTTTCCTGGTTGATGCGCAGTCCGGAGAGATCGAGCTCAATCTGGTGGATTTTTTCCCGGGTCTGTTCAAGTTCGCTCTGGGTGCTGGAAATGCTTTTATCCGTTTCCTGCTGCCGGCTGGCCAGGGCCTGGTGATCGGATTGCTCGGACTTGAGTTTTTCGCGCAGGGACTTCAGTTCCCCTTTTTCCTCCTCAAGCCGTTTTTTCATCTCATCCATCCGGTGCCGGGCCTGGTCGGCCTGTTTCTGTTTTCGGTCCCTGTCCTTTTGGATCTGTTCAACCTTGCCTGCGCCTTCATCCCGGTATTCCTTGAGCCGGTCCACGGTCTGCCGGGCATTGTCGAGTTCTGCGGAGCGCTTTGTAAACTGGAGCTTCAGATCCATCTGCCGGTTTTCAAATGCCTTGATTTTTTCGTTTAATGTCTCGATCTGCTGATTGCGCTTCTCAATATTGGCTTCCAGGGATTCGATCTCTTCGGAGATCCCGGAGAGCGCATTGTCATGTTCGGCGATTTCGTTGCTGATATCCTCTTTTTCCCCCTGCAGCCGCTGCTGCTCCAGGGCTGCGACTTCCAGGTGCCGCCGGGCCTGCTTGAGCTTTTCATCGGTCTTGTACAGGGTTTTTTCCGCTTCGAGAAGCTCGGCATCGTTTTTGTGTTTTTTCTCCGTATGCGCGGCCAGTTCATTTTCATAATCCCGGACCGCGGATTCGAGTTCTTCCTGCTGCTGCCGGGCGGTTTTGAGGTTTTCATCAACTTCGTTCAGGCTGTGGCGGACCTGGCGGATCTCCTGTTTTTTTTCCAGGATTCCCGTCAGCCGGTCTGCGCTGCCGCCGGTGGTGATGCCCGAGCAATCTGTCATGTCACCGTTTTGTGTGACCACGCGGGCAAAGGTGTTTTCCGAATCCAGAGCGGACCTTGCGGTTTGCAGATCTTCTGCCACGCCCACGTCACCGAGAAGCGCGTCAATGACGCCCTCGAATCCTTCCCGGACCCGGACGTGGTTTCGTATGGGTGAGATCCGGGCGCTTCCGCTTGAATCCGCACGGGGGCGGGCTGACATGTTGATCGGGACAAATCCGCTTCTGCCGGCATTGTTCTTTTTCAGGTAATCGACCGCGCCCATGCCGGCCGTGTAGTCGCTGACAACGATATACTGCAGGGTTTCGCCAAGGGCGGCTTCGGCGGCCTGCTCGTATCCGGGTTCCGGCTCTATGAGATCGGCAATGATCTCCATGCAGCCGGGATCGCCCCCCGAACTTGCCAGTTCCGGTTCCGTGCGCGCCTTCATCACTGCCCGGACGCCGTCCTTGTACCATTCAAAATTGGACTGCATCCGGTTTAACACGCTTAACTTGGATTTATACTTGGCGCGTTCATTGGAAAGCGTGTTTACATGCTTGATTTGCGCGTTTAATTCCTCTCTCTCGGATTTCACCGCCTCCCGGCAGCGCTGGATTTCCTCTGCCAGCCAGTCATTGGTCTGCCGGAGTTTTTCCTGTTTATCCTGCTGTGTCTGGCGGGTTTCCGTTAGTTCGGCGATATTGTCCTCGGTTTCCGCCTTGTCGGATTCCACCTGTTTGAGACGTCGTTTGACGTGATCCTTGTTGGCTGTGGCATTCTGGTAGATGTTCTGGTATTTGGCCCGCTGGGCGGACAGTTCCATTTGGCGTTTTTTCTGTTGCTCAAGGGATTGCTTGAGTTCTGCGAGCTGCTGCTGATCTTCTTCTGAAGCCGATTTTTGTTCTGCGAGCTGGGATTCGATATCGTCGATCCCGGACTGCAGTTCCCGGATCTTTTCCGTGCCCTGTTCAATCTCGGAGGCGACTTTTTTGTTTTTGGCCTCAACTTCCTCCAGCGACTGCTTGAGATCGGCGATTTCTTCTTCCAGGCGGCTTTGTTCATCAGCCAGGTGCTTGAGCTCGTTTTCGGCCTTGTCCGTGTTGCGCTGCTTTTCGGATTTCTGCGTCTGCAGCTTTGAGATTTCGGCTTCCTTTGCCTGCCGGCGCGAATCAATGTCGCTTAACGCGGCGTTGAGTTCCTCCAGGGACTCGGCGCTGAGGGTGTCTTTTTCCCTGAGCCGTTCCAGGAGTTGTTCGTTTTCTTCAATCCGCCGGGCGTAGTCCTCGTAATAGTAAACGGCAATGCGGATGTCCGCCTGTTTCAGTCGCTGTCTGCGGTCCTTGTAGCGCCGGGCCTTTTCCGCCTGTTCGGACAGGGTTTCGAGCTGGCTTTCGATTTCCTCGAGCACGTCGTTGATGCGCGTGAGGTTTTCGCGCGTGGCATTGACCTTGGATATGGCTTCCTGCCGGCGGGTTTTGTATCTGACCACCCCGGCGGCTTCCTCGATAAAGCTCCGGCGCTCCTCTGCGGTGGCATCCGTGATCGCGCCGATGTTGCCCTGCTGGATAATGGCGCATGAGCGTGTGCCCATGCCGTAGCGCAGGAAGATATCGTGAATGTCCTTGAGCCGGCACGGCTGCTTGTTTATTAGGTAGGCGCTTTCCCCGGACCTGTAAAGCCTGCGAGTGATCATGATTTCGGAATAGGCGCTGACAGGGGAGGGCGCATGCTCGGAAATGTCTGCCACAGTCAGCGAGACCTCGGCCATGTTCACCGGCGCCTTTTTGTCGGTTCCGGAAAAAATCACGTCGCCCATGGCCTTGCCGCGCAATTGCCGGACGCTTTGCTCGCCCATGACCCACTTAATGGCGTCAATCACGTTGCTTTTCCCGCAGCCGTTGGGTCCCACGACCGCAGAGACGCCGGGCGGAAAGTGGATTGTGCATTTGTCGGCAAAGGACTTGAATCCGTAGATTTCGAGTTTTTTCAATTGCATGGAAAACGCCTTAATTGCCGGTAAAGCAGCGGCGGGTCGATAACCGGGATGTGGCCGGTCAATCCGGATGCCCGGGTTTATTCTCTGGCATCGGGTATCGGAATTTGCTACATTTCAAAGTTTGAAAAGCCTGTAAAAAGTCTTTTTTACAGGCAGTGTTAAGTTTTAAGTGATTAAGTGTTTAAGTAAAATCAAAATCTTATATTCCCGTTACTTGGCGGGCAGAACATTTTTTAGACTTTTTACGAAACCGTCAAACTTGTTTATCCTGAATTGGGTTATCTAACCTGAAATCCGGCTTGCGTGCAATAAAAAAATCCGGCTGAACCCGGCCAAAGGCAGTGAAAACATGATTCAAATTGTTCGCAGGTACTGGTTTTTAATCGGCCTGTTTGCGGTGTTTGCCCTGACAATGCTGGATCCCACAGACGGACTGGCCGTGATGGGGCAATGGCTCAAGGCCCGGCAAGGCCCGGATGCGGTGATATTCCTGGTTTTTCTGTTTTCCGGAATGCTTTTGAACCCGCGCCTGATCCGTTCCGGTCTTTCGGATGTCTCCGGTACGCTGATTTCACTGGCGCTGATATTTCTGGCTGCCCCCGCAATCGCCGCGCTGGCCGGTCTGACCCCGCTGCAAACCGGCGTGGCCATCGGTTTGTTCCTGGTGGCGGTCATGCCCACAACCATGAGTTCCGGGGTGGTGATGAGCGGGGCTGCGGGCGGCAATCCCGCCCATGCCCTTTTCATCACGATCCTGGCCAACATTCTGTGTATGTTCACCATCCCGCTGACACTCCCCCTGCTGCTCAATTTAACCGACGTTTCAACAGAGATCGTGTTTAACCGGATGTCAGTGATGATCAAAATTGCCCTGTACGTGCTCGTTCCCCTGTGCATCGGTCTTTTGATCAAGTACCGGGGCGGTGCCCGGATCGAATCCGCCGGGCCGAAGCTGCAGGTGATCAATCAGTTTCTGATCCTGGTTATTGTCTGGATGGGAGTAGCCCAGGCCCGGGACGTGCTGGCCGGGGACTGGTTTGGGATGGTTTCGATTGCGGGGTTAGCGGTGCTGTTTCACCTAACATTGCTGGGTTTTGCGTTTTTTGCGGTCTACCTGTTTTCCATTCCGCGCGGGCGCATGGAAGCCGTGGTCTTCATGGGCAGCCAGAAGACCCTGCCGCTGTCGATTATCCTGCAGGTCACACTTTTTCCCCAGTACGGGCATGCCCTGATGGTGTGCGTGCTGCACCATCTCGTCTCTCTGCTGATCGACGGCTTCCTGGTCGGGCGCCTGGGCAGATCTGAAAAAGATTCGTGACAGTTCACGGCTTACGGTTTTTATTTAACCGATGTTGAGCGAGTTTCCACTATTCAAAAGAAGAGCCCATAATTTCATCCTGCTTTCTGCCTGCCGACCGCCGGGTCTGTTTTTATCAACCGCCAACCGCCAACTGTGAACTGTGAACTGTGAACCGCTACAAAGATTCTTAACAGGACGCAGGCCTTACGCCAGCAGGTAGCCTCTGGCCAGGGCATGGTAGTCATCCACCTGCTTTTGAATCCAGTCTTCATCCCGGCCGAGTTCCGCGGCCATCAGTTCCGCCACTTTGGGCGCGGCCTCCATGCTGGCGCGGGCATCGAGCAGTAGTGCCCGGGTGCGCCTGGCAAGAAAATCCTCCAGGGTGCGTGCCATTTCATGCCGCACCGCCCATACCGCTTCCGCGGCAATGTTGCGCAGCCGGGGATGAATCGGTTCATCTAATTCGGGTTTTTCGTTAAGCAGATCGCGTATGCCGGCGGCATCTGCGCCGTATACGGCCAGGTCCCCGAATTTGTCGGCTTGGTTGTGATATCCGTGGATATGCAGGTCATGGGTCACGCAGGGGCGGTCATCCAGGTGGGCCACGGTGGCGGCCTGGTCAATGGTGTCTTCTGCCATTTTCCGGTACGTGGTCCATTTGCCGCCGGTGATGGTGACCAGTCCGGACCGGGAGATATAAATGGTGTGATCCCGGGAAATCGATGAGGTGTCCCCGCTTTCGTCCTGGCTCACCAGCGGGCGCAGGCCGGCGAAAATACTGCGCACGTCCGAGGCGACCGGGTCTTTTTCCAGGTATTTGGCCGCATGGGAAATCAGGAACTCGATTTCGTGATCCAGGGCCCGGGGTTCGAGCTGGGCGTCTTCCACCATGGTATCAGTGGTGCCGACAATCACCTTGTCATGCCAGGGCGTTGCAAACAGCACCCTGCCGTCTGCCGTGTGCGGGACCATGATGGCGGTGTCCCCGGGAAGAAAGGATTCGTCGAGCACGATGTGCACGCCCTGGCTTGGCAGGATCATCTGTTTGGCCTTTGGATCGTCCATGTGCAGGACCTGGTCGGTGAACACGCCGGTGGCATTGATTACGCCCCTGGCGCGGATTTCGTATTCCTCGCCGGTTTCCATGTCTTTTGCCTGCACCCCGGCGGTCATTTCGTTTTCCTTGATCAGGCCGACGACCTTCATGTAGTTGATCACCGTGCCGGACTGTTCCACCACGGTCTGTGCCATGTTCACCGCCAGGCGGGAATCGTCGAACTGGCCGTCGTAATAGATGATCCCGCCGCGAAGGCCTTGGGTTTCCACAGTGGGCAGGTACTGCCGGGTTTTTTCCCTGGAAAGAAACTTGGATTGGCCGAACCCGTGTTTTCCGGCCAGCATGTCGTAGAGTTTCAGGCCGATGCCGTAAAACGGTCCTTCCCACCAGTCGTAGCTGGGGACCACGAACGGGAGGTTGTGGACCAGGTGGGGCGCGTTTCTCCGCAGCCGTCCGCGTTCCTTTAGGGCTTCGAGCACCAGGGAGACATTTCCCTGCTGGAGGTATCTGACCCCGCCATGAATGAGCTTGGTGCTCCGGCTGGAAGTGCCCTTGGCAAAATCGTCCTGTTCCAGCAGCAGGACCTGGTATCCCCGGGAGGCGGCTTCAATGGCGCATCCCAGCCCGGTGGCGCCTCCGCCGACAATGATGAAGTCCCAGGGCTCCCGGGTATGCCTGATCCGCGAGATCATTTCGTTTCGGTTCATTTGATTCCTCCTGGCAAGGCATTGTTTTTAAAATCTGTACAGATTTTAAAGCCCCTAAAACATATTGGCAAACAGAAACTTGCCGCAAGCCCCTTGTCCTTGCCTCAATCGGTATCGGGATCGAAATCGGAATCGAAACCGAAGAAAAATACCGATTCTGATCAAGACAACGAGCCCGACCCGGAGAATGAAACGTTGGTTAGTCGTCGGGTGTTCCAAGTATGCTGCGCTCTGCAAAAAAACAATTCAATTCTTCAAGGTTTTCCGCAGGTTCGGGCCGGCGGGGAAGTTTGCGCATATGCCGTCCGCTGGCGCGCCCGATGCATCTGCGCAAACCACCCCGCCGTCCCGACCTGTCCAACTCCTCTACAATTCCACCAATACAGTCCCGTAAGGCTTCAAAATCCCCGGAGTTCAAAGATAAATCGCATGGTTTGTGATATCGGAAATCAACCCGTGAGACCAGACAGGTTTTTCCAGATGTTTTCAGCATTGTGAGGCGCTTTAAAAAAACATCCGGCTTCAAGGAGTTTCGCAGCGGGGGCACGATCGATTATCCTTTGACAAGCCCGGGCATCCGTCGGATAATTAAAAAATATCAGGTAAGAACTGTGCGGCGGGTTTTTGAGCTTCTATGGCCTTAAGCGGTTATTATCATACATAATATGCATTGAAGACAGGGTGAAGACATGATCAGGTTCCTGAAAATCTCCGGTATTATTGTGGCCGGACTGGTGGTGCTGGCGGTGATTCTGATGGTTGTGGCCAAGCTGTTTATTACCCCGGAGCGGATCCGCAGGACCGTGGTGCCGCTGGCGGAAAAAACTCTGGATCGCAAGGTCGAGATCGGCGATATCCGGATCCGCCTGTTTTCCGGGGTTTCCATTAAAAATCTGCAGGTTCGGATGCGCAAGGGAGACAAGCGCTTTGTTTCCGCAGAATCCCTGGTGCTTCGGTATCAATTGTTGCCGCTGCTGAAAAAACAGGTGGTCATTGACGAGGTACGGCTGAAAAATCCGACCATCCACGTGATCCGCAATGCAGACGGCAGCTTTAACTTCAGCGACCTGTTGAAGAACAAGCAAGAGACCGCCGCTGTAGCAAAAGAACCTGTCCTGGCGCAGGCCGGCAATGGGCCGGCAGTCAATTTGCTGGTCAGCACCGTGCAGATCAGTGACGGCCAACTGGAGTTTACCGATCGCACCGTTGGATCGGAACCGTTTGAATACCGGGCTACCGGGCTGGCGGGCTCCGCAAAAGACATCTCCCTGGAAAAGGCGTTTCCGTTTGATATGACCGCCCGGCTAAACGAGGCGGACTTTTCCGTATCCGGCACATTTAACCCGGCAAGCGGGAAAATCCAGGCCAATGCGGAGCTCAAAGAATTGAGCGCCGTGGACTTTGCCCAGTATTTCAGGCAGCACCTGCCCGGCCGGCTTTCTTCGGCATACATCGACATGGATGCATCAATTACCGGAGATGCTCAGGCAATGGATTCTGCAGGCAGCATCCGGGCCAGTCGGATCAACATGGCGCTTGAGGCGCTGCCGGAGGCACCGGTGCGCAACGCGAAGTGCCGCCTGGATTATGACCTGTCTGCAAACCTGGCAGAAGAAGAAATCCAAATCCGCCGGGCAGACATGGACATCAACGGTATTGCGGTTTCCGCCTCGGGCGGGGTAATGCAATACGCCTCCGTGCCGCGTCTCGATATCGCGCTGACACTGCCGGAAACCGGATTGCAGGAGATCGTCTCCGCTGTGCCGGAAAACCTGGTCTCCGGGGTTGCGCGCATGGATCCGGCCGGCACCGTGGCGGCGGACGTGCAGGTTGCCGGACCTGCAGATCAACCCAAAGCCCTGCTTAAAACCGGCAAAATCCGGCTGGACCGGGTGCAGGCCAGTGCTGGCGGGCTTCGGCCCAGTATCACCGGAACCGTGAATCTCTCTTCTGATAAGCTTTATTCAAAAGGCCTGCTGGTAAAACTCGGCGAGGATACCGTATCCGTGGATATGGAGGTGACGGAGTTTTTCTCCGCACCCGTGCATATTACCCATCGCGCCCATGCCGGGCACCTGGACCTAGACGCACTGATTGCCGCGGCAGGGCAGGGCAAGGGGGCCGCACAGGACAAGGATAAGGGAGCGGATAAAGCCGGCGGCCGGAAAAAAACACCTGCCGCGCATGACCTCGGGCCGTTTGACCTGCCCCTGCGGGTGGACGGCAGCATTGAGGCAGACCGGGCCCGCTACAGGGACCTGCCGATAACGGATCTGCTGATTCATTACACGCTTGTAGACAACCTGCTGACCGTGGACCGGATGTCCGCAAAACTCGCCCAGGGACAGGCAAAGGGCGACGCCCGCGTGGACCTGGCTCAAAAAGGCCTGGACTATGACGTCAACCTCGATCTTGCCGGTATTCAGTCCGGGCCGGTGGCCTCGGCTTTTTATCGGAAGGCTGCGGGCATATTTTCGGGCACCGCGGATATCCAGGCCCGGATCCGGGGCAGGGGGA
>JAIPEJ010000043.1 GCA_021737225.1 Desulfobacteraceae bacterium | reverse complement strand
CCTAAATTGAGCGATTTTCAAGTTTGCCGCAGATACAAGGAAGATGCAGACGAGCTATAGTGGACTATGCGAGACTGCATCTGACGCAGTAGATGCGGCAAAATTGGAAATCCCGGAGGGTTTCAAATTTTAACACCTGAAAATGACTTGATTCCTTAAAAAAATAAAAAATATTGATTCGTGTAAAAATTTGAAACGCTCAACTTAGGTTAGAAAAAGGCCCACTTAATGTAGAAAATCAATGCCGCCCAGGCCAGTATGCAGGTGAGATACCCATACCAGTTAACCGGGCGCTCGGCCATGCCGTGGCGGTTTACCTTGCCCACCTTGGCCTTGCATGAAAAGCATTGCCTGGCATCAATCGGCAGCGTGACGAAGCATTCCGGGCACCGTTTGACCAGGTAAGATTCCTGGGGCAACGGGCCTTTGTCTTTTTTCAGGATACCCATCTCAATATCATCTGCTGTAATCTGAAAACCGGTCTGATATTTCGATGTCGCTTTGTTGCCTGAGCGCAGCCACCCATTTGTTAACGGTCTGCTGGCGCTTGCGGGACGCAAGCTGCGAAATCGTCTCCTCTTTTTTTGCCTGGAACTCAGTGGCGCCGGGCTGTTTTTTTCCCTGCAGGTGGATGACGTAGAAGGTGCCTTCTTTTGCCACGGGCGCATCCGGCAATGGGCTGTCCGCACTCAGGGAAAATGCCGCTGAAGCCAGGTCCCGGCTCTGGCCGATATCCGGTACGGGCTGGCCGCGCTTGAAAAAATCAGTGGTTTGAATCTTGACGCCGGCGTCTTGTGATGCTGCGGTAAAGTCGCCGGTCTCCCGGGCCTGCGCCAAAAAGTCCCGGGCCGCCTGTTGGGCCGCTTGTTCTTGTTTTTCCCGTTTCAGGTCGCGCCGGACTTTTTCGGTCACGGCTGCAAGTTCCGGTACGTGGGATTCCTGTTTTTCCACAGGCTGGATCAAAAAGAAGGCATCATCGATTTCCGTGACCTCGCTGATTTCCTCCAGGGGGAGGGCAAAGGCGGTTTTGGCGAATTTGCCGGCATTTCCCATGTCTTCAGGCCCCCGGCTCCGGGTGAAAAAGCCGGTGGTTTCCAGATCAAGCCCCATGTCCTTGGCATTTTTTACCAGGTCGTCTCCGCCAAAGGAAATGTCGTAGACCGACAGCGCCTCATCATAGGCATTATCCCGGGCTTTTTGAAGCGCCAGTTTGTCCCGGATGGTGCCTTTGACTTCTTCCAGCGGTTTTGCCGAAGCCTGCCGGCGTTCTTCCACCTTGATGATGTGAAAACCGAAACGGGTGCGCACGGGCTTGCTGATTTCCCCGGCCGCCATGGAAAAAGCTTTTTCTGCAAAAGGCGCGACCGTATCGTCTTTTTTCAGGGTGCCAAGGTAGCCGCCCTCACTTGCACTCGGCCCCTCGGAAAATTCCCTGGCGAGTTCGGCAAAATCCCGGCCGGAACGGGCCTTCTCGGAAATTTCGAGCGCCTTTTTGCGGGTTTCCTGCACGATTTTTTCATCCGCATCCTGGGGGAGCTTAAGCAGGATGTGGCGTGCGGTAACTGTTTCCTCCGGGGCGAATTCCGATTGATGGGACTGGTAATAATCCCGGATTGCCGATTCGGAGACATTTACCGCCCCGCGGTAGTCCTCCGGGGAAAAACGAATGTATCGGGCCTTGACCTTGGGCCGGGTTTTGTATTTTTCCTTGTGGTCTTCAAAATACTCGGCCACCGCTTCTTCGGTCACCGCGACGTCGGTGAAATCCTGACTGGCAAATTCCGCGTAGTCGATTTTGACTTGGGTGTTTTGCCATTCATACCACGTGCGGGCTTCGGCCTCGGATACCGGCACGGCGTTGCTTACGAAATTCTTGATCATGCCGGTAAGCATGGCCTCTTTCTGCAGGGATTCAAAGCCCCCGGGCGAAAGCCGGTTCTGGTTGAGCACGCGCTTGTAGAGTTCGGGGTCGAATTGCCCGTTGTTTTGAAAGACCGGCAGGCTGGTGATCGAGCGGGCCAGCACGTCATCGGGCAACCGGATGTCATTTTCCTCGGCCATCTGCATCAGCAGGCGCTTTTCGATCAAACGGTCCAGGGCCTGCTCCCTGAGGTTGAGCATATCAATCATGTCCTGGTCCAGCTGGTTGCCGAAGCGCTGCTCCAGGTTCTGCATCATCCGCTTGTAGGTTTGCTGGTACTCATTGACACTGATGGGCTCGCCGTTCACATTTGCCACGGTGTTTCTGCGGCCGGCCCAGTAAGAGCCTGCGCCCATGAAAACAAATGCCAACACGATCATTCCCAGAAGGATTTTGATCATCCAAGAACCGGCGCTTTTGCGCATTGAGCTGAGCATGCATGTCCTCTTTTGTGATATTGCGTAGGTGTTATATGGCGGAAGGACCCGGAGTTCCCGCACTGTCTAACCATTATTTGTATTTGTTCAGCCCGTTTTTGTCAATCCTTATATAATGCCTGAACCAGGCGCGGGTTTTCCCTCAATACCTGCGGCGGACTCAAATTCGGTGGCCCGGGATCCGCCGGGGTTTTTTGCGAAGGAATTTTCCGCTGTTTTTGCACGTGGCTACGGAGATGCAATAACACCGGTTTTACGGTTCCTTGGGGTCTTCTTTGCGGCAGATGCATTCATGCTCCCCGCAGACATCGCATACATATGTTGCATCGACTTGCTTGCTGTCCCCGGATGCATCGGTTTTTTGCATGCGCAAATAAAAAACAATAACAGCCGCCGCAGCGGCAAGAATGAGAAGGTAATTCATCAAAAACTCCTTTTTTGGGGGTTGTCGGTATGCCGGTTTTTTCTGAAATTATAAGAGTCTCCGGGCAAACGCGCAATTCAGATACGGTTTTGTTTTCGCGAAATCGATCCGGCAAAAAAGCGGTTTTCAAGCAACGTCCCGTTTTTTAAAGGATTGCAGCGGCATGGCGGGAAGGGTCCTTATGATTTTCGAATTTGCTTGCGTTTGCCGTGAAATGTGTTATATTAATTGTAATCAACGAGGCCCCGGCTTTGGTTGCCGGGGCGATTTTTTCCTGAAGGGGCGTAATGTTCATTTTGAATGTGTCATCCTCCAGTTTAAGATCTTGATAATTTAATGAAAGGAGGATGGTATTATGGCAAACGGAACAGTAAAGTGGTTTAATGACCAAAAAGGTTTTGGTTTCATCGAGCAGGAAAATGGACCGGATGTATTCGTGCATCACAGCGCAATCAACGCGTCTGGTTTTCGCTCCCTTGAAGAAGGCGCACGCGTGACCTTTGACATCGAGCAGGGCGCAAAAGGCCCGGCCGCTGCCAACGTGACAACCGAGTAATCTGTTTTTAAAGTAACGCTTATAAAAAGGCACCTCCTGGAAATCAGGGGGTGCCTTTTTTCGTCTGCATTTGCATGAAGCAGCAATGATACCGGGCGGAAACGGCCTGTTATAATCATCCGGCTTATCCTCCCGGACACTTCCGGGAAAGGAAAAATTATGGCAAAATCTCATTACCAGTTCAAAAAGCGCCAGAAAGAACTGGCCAAGAAGCAAAAAAAAGAAGAAAAACGGCAGCGCAAGCAGGAAAACAAATCCGTTGAAAGCGTTGCGCCCGATGAAAGCGTTGAAACCGGAGGCGCTGATGAAGAGATCGTACCCGCAACAGAAGATCCGGGCCTGTAAGCGCCGGATGCCATGAATCCCGGAGTTTGTCCATGAGCACGCCCTACTGGATCAAGCCGCTGATTAACCGGATATTTCACCAGCGGTTTTTCTGGTCCCGCCTTACCCGCCGGCGCCCGGTCGGCCGCCTGGTTCACCGCATGCTTTTTAAAGATGACGATGTTTTCTACCTGCCCAAAGATCAGGTCATTGAAATAAACGAGTCGGTCGAGACCGGCGATGGCGGCAGCATGCCGGTACCCTCGGAAGTGCTCGAATATTTTATTCGACAGGCCGGTTTTCACTGGCTCATGGATTTTTGTATCTGCCGGGATTCAGCCGGATGCCGGGATTATCCCAGGGATTTGGGGTGCCTGTTCATGGGCGAGGCGGCCCGGCATATCAATCCCGGATTCGGCCGCCCCGTGAGCATGGAGGCCGCACTCGCCCATGCCCGGCGCTGCCGGGAAGCCGGCCTGGTTCATTTAATCGGCCGCAACAGGCTCGATACCGTATGGTTGGGCGTCGGACCGTCGCAGAAATTGCTGACGGTCTGTAACTGCTGCCCTTGTTGCTGTTTGTGGCAGGTACTGCCGCTTCTCGATGCGCGCATCAGTGAAAAGGTCTCCCGGCTGCCGGGGGTAAACGTTTTTGTTACCGAGCAGTGCGAGGGCTGCGGCCGCTGTGCGCGCGATGTTTGTTTTGTCGGGGCCATTGGACTGGAAAACCGGCAGGCGAGAATTGATCCGGATATCTGCCGGGGCTGCGGCAGGTGTGCAGACATATGCCCGAACAATGCCATTGCCGTTACAGTGCGTGATGACGGTTTTATCGACAACGCAATCCGGCGAATCAGCAGTGCAGTGGATGTGCGGTAAATTCCGGGGGAATCCAGGCCTGCGGGCAACGCGTGTAACCGTTTAAATTTCAAATTCATAATTTACCGGCGAAAGCAATAGCGGAAACAAATTTCGATTATTTATTGACAGTTTGTCTGTTGTAGCACAAAGTTGGTTTTATAAGTCCCATTCGTCGGTGGGGCAGATCGATGTACCGACTCATTTATTCAAAGGAGGTTAAGTTTTGGCACGTGGAACAGTGAAATGGTTTAACGAAAAAAAGGGATTTGGTTTTATCAAGGACGAAGAAAAAGACCAGGATGTATTTGTTCATTTCTCCGGAATCAACCAGGATGGATTCAAAACCCTGAACGAAGGTGAAAGCGTGAGTTTCGAGGTTGAAGAAACCGATCGGGGGCCCCAGGCGAAAAACGTGATAAGAGAAGATTGATTTTCAGCACAAATCGGGGCCGTGTTTTTTAAAGGCATAAAAAAACCGGAAAGCTTCGGGCTTTCCGGTTTGATTCAGGCTTGGGTGGTGGAGCTGAGGGGAGTCGAACCCCTGACCTCTTGAATGCCATTCAAGCGCTCTCCCAACTGAGCTACAGCCCCGAGATGTCCAAGCAACATAAAGAAATCGAAGCGGGTTGTCAATAATATTTTTCATCTCTCCGTGCCCGGCCCGGGTTCGGCGAGGGCTTCGAGTTCGGCGTCAAAGTCGGCGATTCGGTGCTGCCAGGAAAATGCGCGCATGGCCGCAGCAATGGCCTTTCGGGCCGGTTTGTAAGTATCCGGGCGCAGCAGGATGTCGGCAAGCTTTTCCACCAGTTCGCCTTCGGAGCGGTACAGCACGGTTTCGTGAAATTCCCGGGGGATGATTTCCGGGTAGGAGAGCCGTTCGGGAAGCAAAGGCAGGCATCCGTACCCTGCGGCCTCGACAACGGAGATGCCGAAGTTTTCCTGCAGGGCCGTGCTCACCACCACTGTGCCGCGTTTCAGCCAGTCAACGTATGTTTCGTGCGGGGATGCGTAACCGAATTGTACGATTTGATCGGACAGGCGGTCTGTCGCAGCATCGAATTCCGGGGGCCGATTTGCAAATGACTGGCCCAGGATCGCGGCCCGGAAATCAATACCCCGGTCTGCCACTGCGTACAGGGCGTCAAAAAACGCCCCCGGATTTTTGTCATGCTCCCATCGGTGATTCCAGACAACCAGGGGTGCATCCGTGCGGGCCGGTGGCACGTATGCGTCATGGGCGGGAAAATGGCACCCGGGCGGGCAGACGCCGGCTTTCTGACGGATGCGCGATTCTGTCCAGTTCGGGCGCACATCCGGCATTCTGCCGATGAATTCCGGAAGCGCTTCCAGGAAACCGGAGAGATGACTGCGCGAGTTAAACAGCACGCGCCGGGCCACCAGGGCGGATGTGATGTCTGTGAAACCGTAATGGTAATCCACGGGCTGGCCCGGGGCCAGGGGGTAGGTCAACTGATTTTCGTGAAAATAGACCAGCATCGGCGGGCACTGAGCGCCCAAAAGCGCCTTGAAATCCGCGGCGCTCATCAGGTTTGTTGCAATGATGCCGTGAAATTCGCGGGGCTCGGTCAGGCGGCGGAAAAATTCAAGGGCTGCCCCCCGCATCCGCCATTTCCAGAACCGGGCCGGCAGGCACATCAGTTCAATTTCGTGCCGGCTGTGGCCAACCAGCCCGTCGGCAAAGCTTTTGTGCGAACCGCCGTAAAACGGTTCGACAAACAGGAATTTCAATCCCGGACCGCCCGCACGACACCGCATTCCCGGGAATCCCGGCGCTTGATTTGCCGGCTTCCGCCTTGCATGTTGCTCACCGTGTCCACAATCTTTTGCCAGCCGTCATTGTAGCTGGAATAGCTTTCCGAGCTCCAGTACCATTTTTCTTTCATTGCGGGAAAAACGGGATTTTTCTTGTAAATACCGGCCAGCTCATCTGGCGTGGGCAGCCGCCAGTCCGTGTACCCCCCGGTGGAAAGATTTTTTGCGTATTCCCGGGCTTTTTCAAAAGTCATGCATTTCTCGGGCCGGGTCAGCGTGGTGTCCAGCAACTGCCACATCAGCCCGGTTTTTGCATCGCGCACGACGCCCTCGGGGTTTTCCGCGTAGCGTTTGCCGGTCTGTGCCAGCAGATTCCGGAACTGCGCACTGGCTTCCGCGATGGTTTTTTCGCGCTGTCTCTGCTGCAGCTTGTCGATCTCGGCCCGGATCCGGTCGGCGATCGGGGTTTCGGGGTAGGCCGACAGGTGGTCCTTGTACATCTTGATGGCAGCGGCATAATCGGTGCCGAAATTTTCGGCCTTCCGGCGAAGAGCGGTAAATACCCTGTCCTGCTTGATCTTTTTCCGGTAGTCCGCCAGCCGGTTTTGGAGCTTGTCTGCATAGGCGTTGTCATAGCGGCTGGTGTAGCTTTCGCAGAGCCCGGCGCATCGCTGCCAGTTCTCCTGTTTTTCACAGGTCTCAAGCTCGTTTCTGACAAAAATATAATACTCCCCGCTGATCTCGGAGAGCATCTCCGAGACTTGATCCAAGTGGGGGCCCTCGGGGTATTTTTCCCGATATTCGGTGATGGCCGCGATTTTTTCCGGTGCCGAAGCGTCAACCATGATTTGTTTTAACTGTTCAAAATCCTGTTTTTCAATCCGGTTTTTCAGTTCGTTGATCCTGGATTTGGCCTTGTTTGCGTATTTTGTCGGCGGATTTTGCCCCAGGTACTGCCGGCACGCCTCAATGGCTGCCTGGTGTTTGCCTTTTCCCGCCAGTTCTTCCACGGCGGCGGTAAAGTTCCTGTATCGGTTTTCGGCCATGTTGTTGTTGATTTGCTCAATGCGCCGGCGGGCCTGATCGACGTATTGTCCGTAACCGTCCGCGCTGCCGTGATTATTGATAAATGCCTGCAGCGCATCGATTTTGGCTTGCGGTTCGTCTTTGTCCCGGACCTGTTGGATCGTCCGGTCATAGGCGGCTTGCCGCACCTGCTTTTGGTGCTGAACATAGTATATTGTCCCGGCCGCTGCCAGCACAAGGACAAGCCCGGCTGCCGCGGCCGCGGCCAGGAGATATTTGCGCCGTTTTTCCGGGGCCGCCTCAACAGTCCAGTTCTTCCGGCGGCAGTACGCCTTGATGTATTTTTCCGCCTCGTCGCGTTCCATGCCGAAATCCATGGCTTTGCCCACCAGGATCTCGAAGTATTCCGGCCGGAGCTCTCCGTTGATCCCGGCAATGTCGATATCGGAATCGAGTTCCGAGAGTTTTGTCTTGGCCAGGCTGACATCATAGGCGGTTCTGGATTGTTCTGATTTGAATATGGTGATGCAGTGGCCTGCCAGGGTGCTGCTGGCCGTGGCCACGGCGTCTTTTTTGCTGCTGTGTGTCAGCTCCTTTTTCTTGCGGACGGCCGCGTTCTGCAGGCTTTTCAGGTCTGCGCTTTCCGGCAGTTCCAGGAAATCGTACAGGGAGGATTTGTTTAACAGTTTCAGGTTGTCCCGGATGGTTTTCTCAAGGGAACGGTCCAGTTGCCTGGGCTTCGGGGTTTCCGGATCCTTGTCTGTTTTGTGGATGGGGCAGCGGACCCGGCTGCGGACGTCTTCGACCTTGGCTGAGTTGCGCTTGGCGATTTTTTCGATTTCTGATTCTGTCAGATAGCCCTTGGCCATGCGCAGGGTGATCTGCTGGTCGATCCGGTGGTAACTGGCGTTTTTCCGGGCGTTGATCCGATCCTGGATTTCACTTTCGCGAAATCCGTGAACCTTGGCAAGCTTGGCTTTTTCCTCCGGGGTAATATGCCCCTTGCCCATGAGAATATCGATATGCCGGTCGATCTCCGGGTGCTTGCTTTCCTTGTCTTTTGCCAGAAGTCGCTTTGCCGCCTCGGCTTCCTTGGCGCGCAGGGCTTCATCCTGCATGATCCGGCGGATTTCCGGGATCATGTTGATGTATTTCTGGGCATGCAATCCCTTGGTGGGATGATTGCGCAGCCGGCTCCATTCGGACTGCTTTTTGGAAATGGCCTTTTCAATGACCTCCGGGTTGGTCTCGGGCGGATCACAGGGCAGTTCGAGCAGAATGTAAAAATTTTCGCGTTCCATAAACCTATGAATGATTCGATGTCTTTATCCGGCGCCATGGACAGGTGCCGACATGGAAAACGGGGCTTTCGGGCCCGGGGCGGGTACAATACGGGCGTTTGTCAGGCATTGTGCCCGGCTTGTTGATTAAATGGGGCAATCAATGCACCACCAGGCTCTGGGATCTTTCCTTGGCCCTTTCCAATTCTTCGCCGCTTATCACGGATGCCGTGTCAAGCACCACCTCCACCTGTCTTTGTTCACTGGTTTCCTCCGCCGTAATATGGAGCTGCCCCTCGTCGTTTAGATCAAACGTGATTTCAATGGGCAGATCCGCCGGCAGGTTCGGGGGCAGGTGGAGGACTGCGGTCTTGATTTCTTCTGCATGTTCGATGGGAACCTCGATATCGCTGGTTTCGCTTTCCATGATCTGGATCAGCACGGTTTTCTGATTTTCCACTGCGGTGAAGAATTTCTTTTTCACGTTAACCGGCACAGCTGTATTCCGGAGCACCAGGTTGAAGACGATCTGTTCGTCCGTGGCGTTGTGGGCCACCACCCCGAAACTCTTGCTGGTGACGTTTTTAACCCGCAGCATGGCGTTTTCCACAGAGGGCAGGGTGTAGCCGGTATCGTCTGCCAGTTCCTGGGCCGCGATTTTGAAGTCTTCGGCGGAAATTTCGCTTTTTTCAATCATTTCCGAGAGATTTTCCGGGTGCTCGATTGTTTTCTGGGTCTTCTCGGAGATCCTGCGCACCAGGTCGTCATTTAAGGAGAGCTTCCACCCGTATATGGCCGCACCCTTGGCCACGGCCTCGTCCGGGTCAAACACCTTGGCGTTCATGCCGAATTCATTTTCAATGCGCCCGGAAACCTGGGGCATGCGCGTGGCTCCGCCGACCAGGATGATTTCGTCGATGCCCGAATATCCCTTGTCCTGCGCGGTCTGGATCATTTCCCGGGTAAAGTCCACGGTACGCTCCAGCAGGTCCTCGGTGAGTTCCTCGAATTTTTCCCGTTCGATGATCAGCTTGACCCGCTGGCCGCCGTGAGTAATGGATACAGGGGTTTTGGGTCGCTGGCTGAGAATTTTCTTGGCCTTTTCCGCTGAAAGCTGCAGATCCTGCCAGGTATCCGGATCGTCGAGGATGTCCTCCTCAATGCCGGTTTCTTCCTGGTATTTTTCCACCAGGTAAGTTACGATCCGGTCGTCCCAGTCCTTTCCGCCCAGGTTGTGATCCCCGCCGGTGCAGATCACCTCCACGGAATCCTTGCGGATGTCGATCATGGTGACGTCAAATGTGCCGCCGCCCAGGTCGTATACCAGCACCACACGATCCTGGGAGGTATCCAGGGAGCCGTAGGCAATGGCGGCGGCTGTGGGTTCGTTGATGATCTGGCGCACGTTGAAGCCCGCAATTTCGCCGGCCTTGCGCGTGGCTTCGCGCTCGTTGATGCCGAAATAGGCCGGGCAGGTAATGACCACGTCGGTGATTTTTTCCCCCATGTATTGCGCGGCATCCTGGGCCAGCTTTTTCAATACGTAGGATGAGATTTCCTCCGGCCGGTAGGTTTCGGATCCATACTCGAAGATGAAATTCGGCTCGCCCATGGATCGCTTGATAAAGCTGACGACCTCGTTGGGGTACAGTTTGGCGCTTTCCTTGGCCACTTCACCGACCACGATGTTGTTTTCATCGAAAAACACCACCGAGGGGGTCACCCGTTCATTTTCCGCGTTGGGGATGATTACGGCCTTGCCGTATTCATCCACGTACGCAATGGAGGAGTAGGTGGTGCCCAGGTCGATGCCGTATATCCGCTTGATATTCTTTTCCATCAGTATGTGTTGCCTTCTTGTGCGCTTTCATTGTTGTATACATAAACAGTCACCATTTCCGGCCGGAGCACCTTGTCGTCCCATTCATATCCCGGCCGGATACTGGCGGCAACTTTTTTATCCATATCCGGATCAAATGTTTCGAGTTTTTTGACAACGCGCTGGCGGGTACTGTCAAAATATTGCGTGCCGCAGGTAAACGGCACCACGCCCTGCCATGAAAACAGGTCTTCAATATCCGAGGCGATGTCTTCCAGAAATTTCAACAGGGTGGGCAGGGTTTCTTCTGTGGGGGGCTCGTCTTCATAATGGGTTTTCATCTTCCGGATGTCATCCACGATCTTGATGGCATCGGTAATCATGGATTGGAAATGCTTTTTGATAAGGCCTTCCCGGTATCCCTGCAGGTCCTGGTGAAGCCCGTCAATGATCTTGTCTTTGTGCTGATCGTACTTGAGCTTGGCCTCGAATTCACTGGAAAGCGCCTGCATTTGCTCCCGAAGAGCATTTATCGCATCCATGAGGTCCGGTCCGCTGTTTTCGGCGCTTTCCGGCTGCTGTGCAGCGGAGTCCCCGTATTGCACCCCGTTTTCGTCTTCGAAGCGGACGTTTAGATCGAATTGCGTTTCATCCGTCTGCGTGCCGGGATCTTTTTTTTCATTGCCGTCGTCTTGCATCATTGTATGCCGAGTCGGAGTAAGTGGAAAGGATATGGAACCCCGCCTGCCACTGCCCTGTATCGTTAAAAAAGAGCCAATTATTGGTAATTTTTATAAATTAAACTACACCGGCGGCAATTTGTCAAGCAAAATCCTTGATTTCCCGGCGTATCCAGTCTGTCCAGGGTGCCATGCCCCGGCCGGTTTTGGCCGAGATTTCAAATGTCGGCATACCGGGATTCAGGTTCTCAACGCGCTGTTTTAAGGCGGCCGGGTCAAAATCGGACAGCTCCATCATGTCGATTTTGTTGACCAGCAGTACGTCGGCCCGTGTAAACATCAGGGGATACTTCAGCGGCTTGTCATCGCCTTCGGGCACGCTTAAGATCATAGCGTTTTTAATGGCGCCGGTGTCAAATTCCGCGGGACAGACCAGGTTGCCGACATTTTCAATGAATACCAGGTCAAAGGATTCCGATCCCAGGCCCTCAAGACCGGTTTTGACCATGGCGGCATCCAGGTGGCAGAAGCCGCCGGTGCGGAGCTGAACCGCGGTTACGCCGGTCTCCCGGATTTTCTCGGCATCCACCATGGAATCGATATCCGCTTCGATGACCCCGATTTTGAATTCGTCCTTTAATGCGGCGATGGTCTGGAGCAGCAAAGAAGTCTTGCCCGCCCCGGGCGAGGACATGAGGTTGATGGCAAAACACCTGTCCCGGCGGAGCTTGTCGCGCAGCTTGCGGGCAGCTTCGTCGTTGTCGGAAAGGATGTCTTCTTTTACCTCGATGAGCTTGATTTCGTCCATTACATCGCCTCCATTTCCTTGATATAGTATTCCCTGCCCGAGACAAGGGAAAAGTCTCCTTCGGTGCCGCATTCCGGGCAGCTCA
This sequence comes from Desulfobacteraceae bacterium, assembly GCA_021737225.1. Classification (GTDB taxonomy): domain Bacteria; phylum Desulfobacterota; class Desulfobacteria; order Desulfobacterales; family Desulfosalsimonadaceae; genus Desulfosalsimonas. The sequence goes on along the minus strand of JAIPEJ010000043.1, from coordinate 5,729 downwards.
AGGTGCCCATCTCCTCTTTTCGGATCTTTATGGTGTGCTGACAGTTCCGGCACTTGAGCGTGATGGGAATCCGTTCGATTTTCAGCACGGCGCCCGCAGCCGGGGTGTCCTTGCTCAGGTAATCAAAGTAATGCTGGACCCACTGGTTTTCCAGGTCGCTTAACTCCCCGATGTGCAGCGTAACGGACACAACCCGGCTGACCTGGTTTTTTTCCGCGTGCTTGAGAATGATGTTGAGAATGCTTTCGGTTACCGGCAGTTCATGCATTTTTTCGCGTCCTGTGGGGTTTGCGGTTCGGCCCGGAACATATGCAGCATCATACCGCAAAGCACCGGTTTTGTAAAACCGAAAACAATTGCGGTAGCCCCGTCAATCTCCGCACGAGAAAACCATGCCGGCTTACCGCATGCTGATTCAGGATTTCCGATCCGGATGGTTTATCTTTGAACCCCGGGCTTTTTGAAATTTCCCGGGGATAGGCGGGGGAAACTGTCGAGGTGGTAGGCCAGGGCGGGACGGCGGGGTGGTTTGTGCAGATGCATCGGGCGCGCCAGCGGACGGCATATGCACAAACTTCCCCGCCGGCCCGACCCTGCGAAAACCCGGGAAGAGTCGCGTTTCTTTTTTTGCAGGACACAGCGGATTTGAAAGGCAACCGCAACCAACTCACGAGTCGTTGCCGCGGTTGGTATTTTTCCTCTCGATTCCGATCCCCATGATAAGAGGGCTTTCCCGCTCCGGGGGCATGGGAATGGTTTCAGGCGGGTCGGTCCGCCGGGACAGATCCTATACGATGGTGAGGGCTTCGTCCTCCATGAGTTTTGACGCGTGATCAATGGAGACCGCGTAGGAGATGTTTGTTCTTATTGGGGTCTCGCTGCGGTCAAGCTTCTGGGGCATGAGCTCCTGGGGCTCGAATCGGCCGCCGACCACCCCGATGATCCGGCCGTCATACAAGTTGATCAGGGGGGCACCCCGGGTGCCGTCGTGTACCATGGTGTCAAAGAGGAAAATTCGGGTTTCATTGCCGGAGAGGATCTTGGCGCTGACCACCGCCTGTGTTATCAAATGGGTGTAGATGTGGTAATGACCGAAGGGGAAGCCCAGGCAGGCAACCGAGTTTCCAGTGGGCACTTCCTCGGGTATGCCCATGATATGTTCGGGCATGGAAACCTCGATCTCCTGGACGAATTTGAGCAGGGCAATGTCGCACTGCCGGTCGATTCGGCGGATTTCCACGGAAATGGGGGCCACGCTTTCCGCCCCCACCGTGGCAAACCCGCTTACCTCTTCCATGGGTAGCACCATGAGTTCTGCCCGGTCGGCAATCAGGTGTGCGGCTGTCACCAGGTATCCATCCGAGTGTACAAGAAATGCGGTTCCGCAAAAGGCGACCTCGTCTTTTTCCCTGCGAAACAGCATCATGGCCGCGCCTTTGTACTGGTAATAAATGTCCTGGAGCATAGGGGTTCCTTTTTAATTTAACAGTGGGAGGCCTGTATCGACTTGCAGAAGCGAATATGACAAAAAATCGTTTCCCCTCGGTGCGGTGTCCGGGCTATGGGATCCATTTTTCAACCCTGTCCGGGTGCGAGCGAATCCACCGCAGTGCTTTTTCATATGGAAATATTCCCTTATCCTCCTGGATCCACATCATCAACTGGCCTGCGTCCTCGGGCTTCCAGGAAAAGTTGTCCAGGAGCCGGTAGGCCCGGGGCATATCCGCCTGAAGTCCTTGGCGGACAATGGTGCTGATATGTCCGGTTTTTCCGTAAACCCCTTTCGGGTCGTCCAGGAATTTCAGGTTCCAGCGGGCGAAGATCCAGTGCGGCAGCCATCCGGTGATAACCACCCATTTCTGATGACGTATGGCATTGGACAGCTCGGCCACCATGGAGACCTCGCTGGATTCCACGAGCCGGAATTTCCCCTCTATCCCGTAGGCTTCCATGGCCTCCCGGGTTTTGCGCATGATTCCGGCTTCAGGCTCGATGCCGATAATCCGGTGGTTGAATTTGTCTGCATGCGCTTTTAATTCCGTGATGGAATCGATGTCCATATATGGCTTGTTTTGGATGCCGGTGCCTGCAGTCAGCCGGCCCAGGGTCACATTCGGCACCACCAGTCCGATCTTGGTGCCTTCCAGGTTGGGACCCAGTTTCACAACCCGGTCGTTGAACTGTTCATAATAATGGGCGTGGGTGTCGGGAAGCCAGGCAGAAAGCGTGGCGTCCGCCTTGCCCTCGGCCACTGCAGCCCACATTTTATCGGCATTCAGAGATACCAGTTCGCATTTTATTCCCAGTTTTTCTTCAAATACGGCCTTGACCAGGTTGGCCGAGGCCACCGAAGACGACCAGTCCGTATGTGCCAGCCGGATGGACCGGGGTGTATCTGCTGCCTGAACGCCGGGGCCGCTGAGCAAAAATAACGTGCCAATAAAGATTGTCATGGCTGTTGCCAGAATACGGATTGCACGATTCACGGTTTCCCCCTTTGAATTGATTTCTGGATTTACCACAGCCGCCGCCGGCCGAATGTCTTGTCCAGGGGCGGCTTGGACTTGATGCGAAACTCCCGGGTATCCCTGTCGCCGATGCGGATTTCCTTGGGTGCGGCGTATTCGGACAGGCCGCGATACAGGGCGAAACACATACCCAGCAGCACTATGGCAAACGGCAGGCCCGTGGTGATCGTGGCGGTCTGCAGGGCGACCAGGCCGCCGCCCACCAGCAGTGAGGCGGCCACGGCGCCTTCCAGAATCGCCCAGAACAGCCGGGAGAGCACCGGCGGATTGGGGTTGCCGCCCGAGGTGATGATGTCAATAACCATGGAGCCGGAGTCCGAGGAAGTGACAAAGAACGTGATAATCACAATTATGGCCAGACTTGATGTGAGCACCGAGAGCGGAAAGTTTTCCAACAGCACAAACAGGGAGACCGGAATGTTTTCCTGTACCGCCCTGGCAATGCCGCCCCCGCCGAACATTTCAATAAAAAGTGCGGTGTTTCCGAAAATGGTGACCCACAGAAAGGTCACCATCGTGGGTACCAGAAGTACGCCCAGGATGAACTGCCGGATCGAGCGGCCGTAGGAAACCCGCGCAATGAACATGCCCACAAACGGCGACCATGCGATCCACCAGGACCAGTAAAAAATGGTCCAACCCTGCTGCCATTCTGTCTGCTCGTAGGTTTCGTTCCAGGTGCTCAGCTGCGGCAGATGCTGGAGATAGTACCCGATGTTTTCCAGCAGCGCATCCATGACAAACAGCGTCGGCCCCACCAGCATCACAAAAAGGGCCAGAAGCGCCGCAAAGCCGATGTTGATTTCACTCAGCCGGCGGATGCCCTTGTCCAGCCCTTTGATTACCGACCAGGTGGCCACGCCGGTAATGCATGCAATGAGAATCACCTGGATCATCGGGGATTGCCCGATGCCCAGCAGGTAGTCGAGCCCGGCGTTGACCTGCTGGACGCCGAGCCCCAGGGATGTCGCCACGCCGAAAAGCGTTGCCACGGTTGCCAGTATGTCAATGGTATTGCCGGCCCAGCCGTAGATGCGTTCTCCCAAAAGCGGGTAAAACGCCGTCCGGATGGACAGGGGAAGCCCCTTGTTAAATGAAAAAAAGGCCAGCGAAAGTCCGACCATGGAATAAATCGCCCATGGATGCAGGCCCCAGTGAAGAAACGTGATATCCATGGCCTTTCGGGCCGCCTCGGTGGTGCCCGCCTCGGTCAGGGGGTTGGCCGCATAATGAAACATGGGCTCTGCCACCCCGTAAAAGAGCAGTCCGATACCCATGCCCGCGGAAAAAAGCATGGAAAACCACCCCAGGGTGGTAAATTCCGGACGGGCATCAGGCCCGCCCAGCCGGATGTCTCCGAATCGACCTGCCAGCAGAACCAGGATGAAAACCAGCACGATATTGACCGTCCAGATAAACAGCCATCCGGCATATTCGGATGTCCTGCTTTGCATCTGCTGGAAGATATCTCCCACGTACTGCTGGAAGACAATGGTGGCGGCGACAAATAAAATAATCAGCGCCGCTGAAATAAAAAACACCTGGGGGTGGACATCCAGGTGGAACCAGCTTTCTTCTGGACTGGATTTTGCGTTGGTTTTGTCCGGCTCCTGGTTTTTTCCCATGGTCGGTCCTTGCCTGTGTTTGATGGGATCGAAAAGTTTTGCAAATGGCATTGAAACTGCTTTTTTATGAATTATAATCAAGTCTCCTCGTGCGGTCAAATTTTCTTTCGGGTTGCATAAATCCTGTAAATGCGCATTTTTATATACCGGGTTGTAATGAAAACAAATGACATCATATAAACTTGACGAAAGCGGAAATTTTGGATAATTTATTTGATATATGGTTTGATATTTTAGAGCAATGTTCAATGCATGTGAAAAGGGAATATTTCCGAGAAACCGAAAAACGTAAAAAGTGAGAATAAAGATGGGAAGACTGCGGCGATACGCCAATTCGGAAAACAGGGAACGGATCGAAAAAATATTTGAAATGCGGCTGAAAGGGTATGTGTGGGCGGAAATTGCCGAGGCATTCAACATGGGCGTGGCCAATGTCCAGCAGGCCTATTACCGGGAATGCCGCTATCGCAAAGCAGCCTTTGAATACCCGTTCATTGAATACATCGGCACGCACACCTATAACGTGGTTCGCAAATGCCTCGGCGAAAAGATACTCAACACTCCCCAGCAACTGGCGGATCTGGAAAAGGTCAAAGCCGTCCTGTGCTGGCCCGGGGTGGGAACAAAAACCATCCAGGATCTCTCCGAGGGACTGGAGGAAGCCGGATACGAGGGCTTTGATGCGGATCAGGCATACAAGCAGATTTTCCAACCCAAGTCCCGCCGCAGAAGCGTTTAATTCTTGTCCCTCCGGAAGTTCGCTAAATTTTTCATTTTCGAGGGCCCCGCTTAATACCGCTCACAGGCCCTATTACCGGGTTGCCCCAATTCTTAGACAATCCACGGTGCAAAGCACCAAGAGATTTATCGGGCAGCAAAAAATCTGCTTTGTTTTTTTGTCGTGCTTCGTGGTAATGAATAAGTATATCCAATAATTGTATGTTGGTGCGCGGATATTCGGATTCCGGAAGGATCAGATCGAGGCCGAAGCAGGGGCGGAGGTTTTTGTTTACATACCGGATCGGAAAAGGGGACGGGATGAAGCCACAGCATGATGAAAACGGCAGGCCGCCCGGAAACGGGCAGGATCGCCGCCAGCCGAAATATCCCTGGAGCAGCCCGCAGGAAAACAATTTCCAGTTGTGGGTGCTGCTGGCGGTGATACTGGTTTTCCTGGGGTGGAGCATGTTTTTGAGCCGGGCCGGACCGGAGAAAGTCAAGTATACGACTTTTTTGCGGCAGTTAAATGAAGACAATGTCGCCGAGGTCACCATTAAAGGAGACAAGATCACCGGCAGCCTCCGGGAAAAGGCCCATAAACCGGCCCAGTCAAAGGCGGACGCAGGCGGGGTCGGCGCGGAAGGCGTCTCCGGGCAGAATTCCGATAAGCAGGAGGGCACTCCGCAGGGCACGGCTTATACGCATTTTGTGACCTATCTGCCGTCCTTTGGGGATCCGGATCTCATGGATGTGCTGCAATCCCGGGAAGTTCCGGTGCAGACCGAGCCGAAAAGCGACACCAACTGGTGGTATTTGATTCTCACCTTTTTGCCCTTTGTGATCCTGATCTGGCTGA
>JAIPEJ010000042.1 GCA_021737225.1 Desulfobacteraceae bacterium | reverse complement strand
GGGGCACCGGGAAGATAAAAACACTTGCCCGTGCAAGGAAAAAGCGTCAGAATAGCCTGCAGCAGTCCGGAGGGGGCTGCGGCCCCGGCATTGCGCCCCGGATTTGCGATCTGCAATACGTCCATGAAATAATATTTCAAAATCAGGCGGGAACCCCAGATGACATCTATACCCAAAACCATTTTCACCGTTTTTGCGGTCTTCTGCTGCATTGCCGGCTGCCAGGACAAGGACCAGAAACGCCGGGAGATGCATTTTAACAAGGCAAACCAGTGCTTTGAACAGCAAAACTATGTCTGTGCCAGGAACGCCCTGCAAAAGGTAATCGAAATCAACCCGGAGTTTACCCCGGCATATGCCAGACTGGGAGAGACCTATCTCCGGCTCGGGGATGTCAACGACGCGTTTTCCGCATTTCAGAAAGCCGCCGAACTGAGCCCGGAGGACAACTCCATCCAGATCAAGCTGGCCACCCTGTATCTGCTGCAGGGGGATTTCCGGGAGGCCAAGCGCATATTGAACACCGTAATGGAGCGGGATCCGGAGAATCTCTCCGCCCTGTTTCTCATGGCCGGAATACACACCAAGGAACACGAGCTCAAAGAAGCCGCCCGGACTTACGAAAAAATCCTCGAGATCGATCCCTCCCGTGAACGCGCCTACACGGCGCTGGCCAACCTCGCCATCCAGCGCAGAAAAGACAAAAACCACCTGGAGGAAGCAAAACGCATTCTGCAAAAAGGCGTAGAGAAAAACCCGGAATCGCTCTCACTGCGCCTGACACTCTACCAACTGCACTTCCGGATGAACAATACGGAAAAAGCCGAATCCACCATCAAGAATGCCCTTGAGATCGCGCCCGAAGACCCGAAGCTCCACTTGTTGCTGGCCGGCATTTATGCCCGGCAGGCACAATGGGAAAAAGCGGAAAAAACTTATCAAAGGGCCATTTCCGCAAATCCGCACAATATTAAGTCATATCTGGCCGCGGCATCATTTTACGAGAATACCAACAATTATGATGCCGCCCTGTCCATGTATCGCAGGGCGCTTGAACTTCAGCCTGAAAATATCGGCCTGATGCTTGCCCTTTCGGATTTCTATATCAGCGCCAACCAACTGGATAAGGCTTCCCGCTACATTGAGCGCGTGCTCGAGAAAAATCCGGACTATCTACCGGCCCAACTGCTCAGGGCGCGCAAACTGATGGCCCAGAAGCAATACAACAAGGCGATCGCCCTTTACGCCGATATCCGGGAAAAATTCCCGGAACCGGAAAAAATATACTACCTGCAAGGACTGGCGCATTTAAGAGCCGACGAACTCAATGCCGCCAAAACCAGCCTGGCCAAAGTCGGCCCGGAAAGCCCCGAATATATATCCGCCCGACTCCTGATGGCTCGCATCCATTTTTCGGAGCGCAATTTCGGCCGGGCCGTGGAGGCTTGCCGACAGGTGCTGGACAAATCTCCCAACAACATCCAGGCCCTGGCCATGCTCGGCGATATTCATGTCCATGAGCAGGAATACGAAAAGGCCGAGGCGCTGTTTGACCGGATCACATCCATTTCGCCCCGGAATCCGGCCGGCTATTACAACCTGGGCATTGTTTACCGGCTGCAGGACAAACACGAAAAAGCCGTTTCCGCCCTGGACGCCGCCCTGTCCAGGGATCCCCAGCATACGCAGGCATTTGTCAACCTGGTGGAAATTCTAATCGCACAAGGCAAGCTGGAAAAGGCCGAAGAATACTGTGATGAACGGCTCAGTCAGTTTTCCGGAAAGCCGGAAAAGCTGGCACCAGTCTACAATCTAAAAGGGCGGTTGATGATGATGCAAAACCGGCCCGGGGAAGCCGAGCGAATGTTTAAGCAGGCGCTCATGGAAAACGAGAATTATCTGCCGCCCTATTACTCTCTGGCCCGGCTGTATTTCGCAGAAGAGATGACGGAAAAGGCCATCTCCCGGTTCGAACAGGCTGCAAACAAGGAGTCCGGGCAGGTCATGCCGCACATGATGCTCGGCATTTTAAAATGCATTCGGGAAAACTGCGACCGGGCCATCCCCCATTATCGAAAGGCCCTGGAAATCAATCCGGATTTCGCGGCGGCAGCCAACAACCTGGCCTACGTGCTGGCAGAACGGGGAGAGCAATTAAACGAAGCACTGGAACTGGCCCAGCGGGCAAAAAGCCGAATGCCCGAGGATCCGCGAATCGCGGACACGCTCGGATGGGTATATTACAAAATGGGCCTCTATGACGCAGCCATCCGGGAGTTTTCCGCAAGCATGGAAAAACTGCCCGGAAACCCGACCGTACAGTATCACATGGGCATGACATACTATAAGAAGGGTGATATGCGCCGGGCAAAAAACGCTCTGAACAAGGCGCTGCAGCTCGACCCGGATTTCGAAGAATCCGACCGGGCCCGCCGGGCGCTGGAAAACATGCAGGGATAGACACCAAACCGGATTCATACAGAATATGACATGAAATGAAACACCTGTCGTTTAAAATCATCATCCTGTGCATCCTCATGCCGCCGGTGCTCTACATGGCCACGGTATCGGGACTGGAGCATTATCTGACCGGCCATTACACAAAGGCGGTCAATAATGTCTACCTCTCGGATATGAACGCCATTTTAAACGACAGCGTCAGCCTCTCGGATGCGATCAACGAATCGGTTTCCCGCTATATCCAGAACGACCCCGTGATCGGGATGGGCCTGAAACTCGATGTTACGGTGGCCACCAACCGCGGCACGATTCTCTACCCGCCGGTGCTGCAGGGGGACGAAGACAGCGGCATGCAGCAGGACCCAATGGACACGGCGCAAAAAAACTTCCGAATGCTCGAAAACGGCCTGAACCTCGAGGTCGAAGTGCTTATCGAGCCTTTCTCGCTGCTTTCCGGGGGGGTCCTCCTGTTTTATATCGTGGTGTTTGCAAGCGCCTTGTACGGCTACTACCGTATGGCACTGCGTAAAAGCCGCAGGGAGGATCGGGAAAAAACCGCGGAGCTGCAGCGGCTCCAGGACCTGGAAAACGAATACGCCCGGCGCGTGGAACAGCTCGATACCGAGCGCCAAAAACTGGCAGAAGAATACACGCAGCTCCAGCAGAGCCTGGACAATCAGAAGCGCGAAGCCGAGCGTAATGAAGAGGACATGTTCGAGGAAATCGAACAACTGGAAAACCGGCTCTCGCAAAACCTTTCCGAGCAGGAGCAGCAGCAGCAGGAGATTTCCCGGCTGCGCGACCAGCTCTCAGAGCTGGAAAAACTGCGGGAAAACGTGGATCGGCAGAAGGAAAAGGAAGCCGAACGGCTGGGAAAACGATTCAAGGCGCTTTACAAGCAGGTGGAAATGTATGACAGGGCCCTGCGGGGCATTGCTGAACTTACCGAGGAAATGGCACTGAAAGCAGAAGAGGTGATTCACCAGTTAAACGATGATCCCTCCATGGTACCCATCAAGCGGAAAGTATTTCATAAAAAGGGCAAGAACACGGTATTCGAAGTGGTTTTTTCCTACAACGGCCGCCTGTATTTCAGCAAGAATTCCGCGAACTACGTCCATGTACTGGCCGTGGGCACCAAGAATACCCAGAACCGGGATCTGGCCTACCTGGACCGCCTGGCCCGGTAATCCCGGCTTACTCTGCCGGCTCCTTATGGCCGCACTCCTTTTGTGCGCATTTGACGATCCGGCCTTCCTTCTTGGTTTCCTTTTCCACCATGTATGAAGCACCGCATTCCGGGCACTTCCTGTCTACCGGCTTGTCCCAGAGCGCAAAATTGCAGTCCGGATAACGGCTGCATCCGTAAAAAACCTTGCCTCTTCTGGATTTGCGTTCCATGAGCTCGCCGGTGCACCCTTCCCGGGGGCAGGGTACGCCGGTGGATTTGGCCGGAGCCCCCGCATTGATGGACTTGGTGTGCTTGCATTCCGGATATCCGCTGCAGGCCAGGAATTCGCCGTATCGCCCCTGCTTGACCACCATGTGCCGGCCGCATTTTTCGCAGGTTTCCCCTTCTGCAGCCTGTTCAGACGGCTCCACCGGCTCGATCACGCCCTTTTCATTGCGGATGTAGTTCCTGGACCAGGTACAGTCCGGATATCCTTCGCACGCCAGAAACGGGCCGTTCTTTCCCACCTTGATCCGCGCCTCCCGTCCGCATTCCGGACATTTCAGTCCCGTGGGCAGGCCCACACCCTTGACGCTGAGCATCTTTTCCGCCGCAGCGACCACCCGCTGCTCAAACAATTCGTAAAACCTGCGGAGCAGGTCCCGGGCCTCCTGTTCGTCTGACTCCACCTTGTCCAGGTCATTTTCCAGCTGGGCGGTAAAGTCCACGTTCAGGATGTCGGGAAAGTTCTCCACCAGCAGGTCGGTAATGATAAAGCCCAGTTCCGTGGGGTGGAAAAATCCCTTGATCAGCTCCACGTATCCCTTGTCCCGTATGGTGGATAAAATCGTGGCATAAGTGCTGGGCCGGCCGATGCCGTTTTCCTCCAGTTCCTTGACCAGCGAGGCCTCGGAATACCGCGGCGGCGGGGCGGTAAAGTGCTGTTTGGGCTCGAGCTGCACCAGGGCAAGCTGTTCCTTTTCCGAGATTTCCGGCAGATGTCCCTCCTTTTTCTTGCTTTCGGCTTCTGCCGTGTCATCTGCCGACTGGTACAGGGCCAGAAATCCGGGAAACTTTACCGTGGATCCGCTTGCGGTGAGCAGGTAATCGCCTGCGGCAATTGCGATGTTCTTTTGATCAATCAGCGCTTCGGCCATCTGGGAGGCCACAAACCGCTGCCAGATCAGCTGATACAGGGCGAACTGGTCTTTTGACAGATAGGGCTTTACCTTTTCCGGGCTGTTGTATACGGACGTGGGCCGGATGGCCTCATGGGCATCCTGAGTGCGGTTTTTGTTGGCAAAAAACCGGGGTTTTTCCAGGGCGTAGTCCTTGCCGTGGCGCTGCAGTATCAGGTCCTTTGCCTCATTGGCCGCCTCGGCCGAAATCCGGGTGGAATCCGTGCGCATGTAGGTGATCAGTCCCACGGTCTCCCCGCCCAGATCCACGCCTTCATAAAGCTGCTGGGCCACGGTCATGGTTTTTTTGGCGGAAAACCGAAGCTTGCGGATGGCGTCCTGCTGGAGCTTGCTGGTGGTAAACGGCGGATACGGTCTGCGGCGAACGGTTTTCCGGGTGATCTTCTCCACGGTGAATTCCGACTCGGCCAACTGGTCCCGGGTCTGCATGGCGGTTTGTTCATCCGGGATGGAAAACTTCTTTCCCTTGTATTTGGCCAGCCTGGCCTCGAATGCAGGGGGATTGCCGCCCTTGAGATGTGCGGTAATGCTCCAGTATTCCTCGGGTTCAAATGCCTGGATGGCTCTTTCACGCTCGCAGATGATGCGCACGGCCACGGATTGGACCCGGCCGGCGCTCAGCCCGTACTTGACCTTTTTCCACAATATGGGAGAAATCTGGTATCCCACCAGGCGATCCAGAACACGCCGGGTCTGCTGGGCCTTGTAGCGATTTTCGTTTAAGGACTCCGGCCTGGACAGGGCTTCGTTGACCCCGCTTTTGGTAAGCTCGTGGAACAGCACCCGGTGAAAATTGCGTCCCTTCTTCTGCAGCACGTCTGCGGCGTGCCAGGCAATGGCCTCGCCCTCCCGGTCCGGGTCCGGGGCCAGGTAGATGTCCTGGGCGTCTCCGGCCGCCTCCTTTAAGGCCTTGATCACCTTCTGCTTGCCCGGGATGGTAACGTAGTCGGGGGCAAAGCCGTTTTCCACGTCAATGCCGAGTTCCTTCTGGGGCAGGTCCTTGATGTGACCCACGGTGGAAGCAACATTATACTTGCCGCCCAGATATTTCTGGATGGTTTTGACCTTGGTCGGGGATTCGACGATAATTAACGGCTTGCTCACTCTTTGGCTCCGCTGCGACAAAAATATTTTCCGGGCATCTGGACTGCCATGCCCTTTAATTCCAGGTTTAAAAGATCGGCCAGCAGGGATCCGGCATCGGTTTTCAGGCGCTGTGCCAGTTCATCTATATGGGCCGGGTATGAATCGAGCGTATCGTATATCCGTTTTTCTGCCGCTGTCAAGTCCGCAGCAGCCTTTTCGGTTTCCCGGCCTGCCGGTGATATCTCTTCCCTGCTGGCAAAACCGGCCACCAGAAGGGGGGCGAGTTCCTCGATCACGTCTTCTGCCCGCTCCACCAGCCGGGCGCCCTGCTTTAACAGCGCATGGGTGCCCGTGCTTTTATACGATTGAATATTTCCGGGCACGGCAAAAACTTCCCTGCCCTGCTCTGCGGCCAGCCGCGCGGTGATCAGGGAGCCGCTTTTTTTCGCCGCCTCCACCACCACCGTGCCCAGGCTCATGCCGGAAATAATCCGGTTTCTGGCCGGAAAATTGTAAGTGTTGGGCAGCTCTTTGACCGGCAGTTCGGAAATCACCGTGCCGTTTCCGGCAATATCAAAATAAAGTCCGCGGTTTTCCGGCGGATAAATCACCGAAAGCCCGCTGCCGAGCACGGCCACGGTTTTGCCGCCCGCCTCCAGGGCGCCCCTGTGAGCCGCCGAATCAACGCCCCGGGCCATGCCCGAGACAATGACCATTCCCATGGCCGCCAGATCCGCACTCAGGCGACGGGCCATGGAGATGCCGTAACGGGTGCAGTTCCGCGTGCCCACAATTGCCACGGCAGGTCCGGCGGGAATATCTTCACCAAAGGCATACAAATACGGCGGCGGATCTGCGATCCGGGCGAGCCGGTAAGGGTATTGCGCGTCGTGCAGGGTGATGAGGCGGTATCCGTTTTTCCGGCAACAGGCGATTTCTTTTTGCGGCCCCTGCGCGGATGCCGCCCGGATCACGCTTTGTGCGGCATTTTCCGTCATGCCGGCCACGCCCAGCAGATCTGCGCGGCTGGCGGAAAGTACTTTCTCCGGGGACCCGAACCGATCTACCAGGCGTTTATAGATAAGCGGCCCGATGCCGGAGGCTTGCTTCAATGCAATCCATGCCCGGAGGTGATCCTTCTGTTGCCGGGAGGCCATCTGAAAAACCGTATCCCGCTCCGTGATCAGACAATCATATTCCGCCGCCTGCTTCCGCCGGGGACGACTGTCCCGTGGGGATTCCGGCGCCCTCCATTAAAACCAGCGTCGGGCTGGCCACGAAAACCGAGGAGTAGGTTCCGATCAGCACGCCCACGATCAGGGCAAAGGCAAAATCGTGAATAATGTCGCCGCCCAGGAAAAACAGGCAGAGCAGCACGATCAGGGTGGTGGCTGATGTCAGGATCGTCCGGCTCAGGGTTTCATTGATACTTCGATTGATATTCTCCTCCAGGCCCCGTCGGGTATAGCGCCGCAGGTTTTCCCGGATCCGGTCAAACACGATGATGGTGTCATTCAATGAATACCCGATAATTGTCAACAGGGCGGCCACGATGGGCAGTGAGAACTCTTTTCCCACCAGGGTGAAAACCCCCACCGTAATGGTCACGTCATGGATCAGGGCCACAATGGCGCCCATGGCAAATCGCAGGTGCAGCTGCCAGAACAGCACGAGGCTGACGAGCAGGGCCACCAGAATCAGAATCGGGATGCTCATGTTAAACAGGGAAAACAGGTATACGGCCCCGATAAGCGCTCCAGCGGTAACCGCGCTGACCATCCATTTCATTTCAAACCGGCCGGATATGTAGATGGTGATAAACAGCAGAGCGTAAAACAGGGCAAACAGCGCTTTTTCCCGCAATGTCTGGCCTACCTGCGGGCCCACCATTTCCACCCGCCGGATCTCTGCATCCGTGCCGGTGGCAGATGAGACTGCCCGTGAAACCTGGTTGGAAAAATTGTCCCCGGTGGCCACGGACTTATCGGTACGTACCAGATATTCGTTGTCCTCCGATTCCCCGAAGCGCTGCACCGCAGATCCCCCCAGCTCGATTTCCGCCAGGCCGGACTTGATGGCCGCGATGCTGACATCCTTTTCAAATTTAACCTGGATGACGGTGCCGCCGACAAAATCAATGCCGTATTTGGGGCCTCCCATGATCACCAGCGTCAGGATGCTCAAAACAATCAGAAATGCGGATATCCCGTATCCAAGGTGTCGCCTGCCGATAAAATTGATGTTAACCCCGGGTTTAATAAATTCCATGGATAAATCCTTATATACTGAGTGTTTTCAAACGCCGTACGCTGTATAAATAGTCAAATATCAGCCGGCACACAATCAGGGCCGTAAACAGGCTGGCCAGCACACCCAGGCTCAGGGTGACGGCAAAGCCTTTGACCGGGCCGGTACCGAACTGGTAGAGAACAAGGGCTGCAATCAGCGTGGTCACATTGGCATCGAGTACGGCCACCGCGGCCCGGTCAAACCCCGCACTAATGGCTGATCCGGGTGTCTTGCCCAGCCGCCGTTCCTCGCGGATGCGCTCGAAAATAATCACGTTGGCATCCACTGCCATGCCGATGGTCAGGATAATACCGGCAATCCCGGGCAGGGTCAGGGTCGCGCCGAAAGCAGCTAGTCCCGCGGCGATCAGGACAATGTTTAAGCCCAGCGCAAGATCGGCGATCAGCCCTGCCAACTGGTAGTACAGGATCATGAACAAAATCACCAGTGCGCCGCCCACCGCCATGGAGATAAATCCCATGCGTATGGAATCATGACCCAGGGAAGGACCCACGGTACGTTCCTCGATGATTTTCACCGGCGCGGGCAGTGCGCCGGCCCGCAGGACGATGGCCAGGTCGTGGGCTTCCTGCATGTCAAATTGCCCCGTAATCCGGGCCTTGCCGCCGGGAATCTTTTCCTGGATGACCGGCGCGGAATACACGTTGTTATCCAGAACAATAGCCAGGCGCTTGTTGACGTTTTCCCCGGTCACCCGCTCAAAAATCCGGGCGCCCTTGCGGTCAAAATCAATGGTGACGTACGGCTGGTTAAACTGCTGGCCGATCTGCACCCTGGCGTCTTCCAGGTAGGCGCCGGTCAGCAGGGCGCGTTTTCTCACAAGGTAGGCCTGGCGCTGGCCGCCGGTAGCCTCTCTGCTTTCGTAGAGGATTTCGCTTCCGGGCGGCGGCTGGCCGTCCATGGCTTTTTGCAGGCTGTGCTCTTCGTCTATTAGCTTGAACTCGAGCTGGGCGGTCCTGCCGATCAGCTCCTTGGCCCGCCGGGTATCCTCGATGCCGGGAAGCTGAATCAGGATCCGCCGCTGGCCCTGAACCCGGATATCCGGCTCGTTGACGCCGAACTGGTCGATCCGGTTACGGATGGTCTCAACTGCCTGCTTTACGGCCTGCTCGCGGATTTCGGCCGTCCTTTTCTTGGTAAGCCCGATTTCCGCATAAAGTTCGCCTTCCCGGGTGGATGTGGAACGAACCTCGACCTCGGCGAATTCCTCTTCGATCAAATCCGCGAATTTCTCCTGATCCGCAGGGTCGAGCAACCGCAGGCTGACACCGATGTCGCCTTCATTCCGGAGCTGTCCGTGCCGGATGCGCGCCTCGCGCAACAGGGATCGCAGTTCGCCCCGGATGCTCTCAATCCGGCTTTCCACCGCCTTCTCGGTCTCCACCTCCAGGGCCAAGTGCATTCCGCCCTGCAGGTCCAGTCCCAGGTTAATCTGTTTGTGCGGCCACACCTCCGGGCGAAACGTCGGGACCACGCAGATCACCGCGGCCAGCAGCACCCCCAGTACCAAAACCAAGCGCCAAGTATAGCCTTTCAATGCAACCACCCCTTTGGTTCCCGCAGTTGGCCTTCAGCATCGTTTTCCCCGTCCCGTGCGCCATTCAGGGACGGGTTCTCATTTCCGCCCCTTTACACGAGCCGGGGGCAAATCTCTCCGGCCCCCTGGAATTTTTAAAGATGTTTTATTACCACCAGTATGTACAAATCAAGCATTCTGTTATGTTTTCTGGGAATCGCTCTGTGCGGGCTGGCTCAGGCCGGCGATGCTGCCCCGGGTCACCTTGACGCGGACCTTTTCGGCGATTTCAACGGTGACCGCATTTTCGTCCAGCGAAGTGATGGTGCCGTGAATCCCGCCGCTGGTAATCACCCGGTCGCCCTTCTGGAGATTGCTGATCATCTCCTGGTGCGCCTTGGCTTTTTTCTGCTGGGGCCGGATGAGCAGAAAATAGAAAATCACGAACATCAGGATGATGGGCACGAACGCGGCAAAACCGCCTCCCTGGGCCCCGGCGCCGCCCTGCCCCATGGCGTAAGCTAAATCAAACAATTCCCTACCTCCTTATTTAAGCTGTTGATCACCCGGTCCTCTATCGCCGGGGGTATGACCGTTTTTCATGATTTACAAAACAAAACTTGATGGCTTCGTAAAAAGTCTAAAAAATGTTCTGCCCGCCAAGCAATGGAAATATAAGTTTTTGATTTTACTTAAACACTTAACCACTTAAAACTTAACACGGTCTGTAAATCAGTCACTTTCTATCCGGCTGTCTCCGGGCAACATGTTATGATCGGGCTCAATGCTCACGCTGATACTTCTGCGAATCTCCACATCCAGGAGTTCCTGCTTTTTGCGGTTTAACAGGTATGCAGCCACATCCGGCGGCAGATAGCCCTTCACACTAGTCACGCCGTTTTTGATGGTCTCAAGGCGCAACCTTCGCAGAAAAACCAGGGCCAATGACTCGGTTGACTGGATCACGCCCTTGCCCTGGCAATATTTGCAGGGTTCAAAATTGATGTACCGGATCGAGGGGCGAATCCGCTGCCGCGACATCTCCAGCAGGCCGAAAGCAGATATCCGGCCGACCTTGGTCCGGGCCTTATCCGGCTTGAGCTCGGTTTTCAGGGTCTGCTCCACCCGGGATTTGTGTTTCCGATCCCGCATGTCGATAAAATCGATCACGATCAGCCCGCCAAAGTCCCGCAGCCGGAGCTGCCGGGCGACTTCTTCGGCAGCCTCCAGGTTGGTCTGCAGTGCCGTGGCCTCTATCGAGGATTTCTGGGTGGCCTTGCCCGAGTTCACGTCAATGGAAACCAGGGCCTCGGTCTGCTCGATGACAATGGAGCCGCCGGATTTGAGCTTGACCCGGTTGTCGAAAATCGATGCGATCTGTTCTTCGAGCTGATACTTGGTAAAAATCGGCTTGTCCGCGGAATGTCGCTTGACAAGCTTCTTGTGCTGGGGCGAGATAATCTGGATGAATTCCTTGACCTGCTGATAGACCGTGTCATCATCGATTAAGATTTCCTTGACATCCGTGGTAAAAGAGTCGCGAATGGCGCGAACCGCGATGTTTCTTTCCTTGTAGAGAAGCACCGGCGCCTTTTCATCCACGGCCTTCTTCTGGATGTTTTTCCACAGCCGCATCAGATATCGGACATCCTTGGAAACGGCGGTCTTGTTTGCACCCTGGCCCGCTGTCCGCACGATCAGGCCGTAGTCTTCGGGCAGGTCCAGTCCTTCGACGATCTTTTTCAGCCGCTTGCGCTCGGTCTCATCGGTAATTTTTCTGGAAACGCCGCGATTCTTGTTGCCCGGCATCAGCACGGTATTTCTGCCCGGCAGGGAAACATAGGTGGTCAGCATCGCCCCCTTGTCCATGATCGGGTCGTTGGTCACCTGCACGATGAGTTCCTGGCCGCGCTTCATGATGTTTTTCAGCGACTGTCCCCCTGAGGGATCGTCCTGGAAGTAATCGGGATGGATTTCCTGTTTCTGCAGAAAGCCGTTTTTTTCCGCACCGTAATCCACGAAAACCGCCTGAAGGCTCGGCTCCACGCGGGAAACCACGGCCTTGTAAATGTTTCCCTGGGTAATCTCCCGGGCAGTGGTTTCCACGTGAAATTCTTCAAGCCGGTTGTCGGTGACCGTGGCAATGCGGCATTCCTCCGGGTCCACGGCGTTGATAAGGATTTTGCTGGTCATCGGTTTTTTCTTCCGGAATAAATCTTTAATCTTTTGCATCCAAAGCGCCTGCATCGGGCCGGATTATCATGGTTTGAAACTAAATGTAAATGGAAATCATTCTGAATTGAAGTGTAAATAGGAAATCAGTGGAAACAAGTCAAACGATTTCTGGCAGATGGCAGCAGCAGGCTTGATCTTTCGTCCATACTATGGCATGAGAATTGGGATTACAACAACCATAAACAAGTGAGGCAACAGGCAGAAAATGGAGGAACGCTACGACCCCCAATCCGTTGAACCGAAATGGCAGGCCGTCTGGGAACAAACCCGGGCCTTTGCAGTAACCGAGGATCCGGAAAAGGAAAAATATTACCTGCTCGAAATGTTTCCCTATCCCTCGGGCAGGATTCATATCGGCCATGTGCGCAATTATACCATCGGCGACGTGGTGGCCCGCTACAAGCGGATGTGCGGTTACAACGTACTTCACCCCATGGGGTGGGACGCCTTTGGCATGCCTGCGGAAAACGCGGCCATTGACAACAACACGCATCCGGCGAAATGGACGTATGAAAACATTGCGGCCATGCGCAAGCAGTTAAAGCGGATGGGATTTAGCTACGACTGGGAGCGGGAACTGGCCACCTGCGATCCGGAATACTACAAGTGGGAGCAGTGGCTGTTTATCCGCATGTATGAAAAAGGCATGGTCTACCGCAAGGAGTCCTACGTCAACTGGTGCGAAACCTGCAGCACCGTGCTGGCCAACGAACAGGTGGAAGCCGGCAGCTGCTGGCGCTGCGGCCGGGCGGTACAGCAGAAAAAACTCTGGGGATGGTTTTTCAAAATCACCGATTATGCAGAGGACTTGCTGGAATACTGCGACCGGCTTGCCGGGTGGCCCGAAAAGGTGCTCACCATGCAGAAAAACTGGATCGGCAAAAGCACGGGCGCGGAAATCGCATTTCCCGTCCAAGGCACGGACGAATCCCTCTCCGTGTTTACCACCCGGCCGGATACCATATACGGGGCCACCTTTATGGTGCTGGCCCCGGAACACCCCATGGTAAAACAGTTGGCCGCGGGAACCGGCCAGGAAGAGGCCGTCTCCGAATTCGTGGCGCGTATGGCCAGGGAAAGCCATACTGACCGGATAACAGAAGAGCGGGAAAAGGAAGGGGTGTTTCTGGGCGCCTGGTGCATCAACCCGGTCAACAACCGGCAGATTCCCATATATACCGCCAATTTCGCGCTCATGGAATACGGCACCGGCGCGGTAATGTCGGTTCCCGCACACGACCAGCGGGATTTCGAGTTCGCCAGAAAATACGGCATAGAAATCATCCCGGTCATCAAGCCCGAAGATATCAGCACCGGGCAAACCGCCCGGGATCAGGCCTACACCGGCGACGGGGAGATGGTCAACTCCGGCCCGTTTGACGGCATGCACAACCGACAGGCCTACGAGGACCTGATTGCTTATTTTGAACAACACGGCATGGGAAAACGCGCCGTGAGCTACCGCCTGCGGGACTGGGGCATTTCCAGGCAGCGCTACTGGGGCGCGCCCGTGCCCATGGTGCACTGCCCGCAGTGCGGCATCGTACCTGTGGATGAAAAGGACCTGCCGGTGCGGCTGCCCGAAGACATCGACCTGCTCGAAGGGGGCGGCTCGCCGCTATCGGCCCACGAAGACTTTATCAACACCGAGTGCCCCAAATGCAAGGGCCCGGCCAGGCGGGAAACCGATACCATGGACACGTTCGTGGAGTCGTCCTGGTACTTTGAGCGATACTGCAGCCCCGACTATGATGGCGGCATGTTCGACCCGGCCGCAGTGGATTACTGGATGCCGGTGGATCAGTATATCGGGGGCGTGGAGCATGCGGTCATGCACCTGCTTTACTCCCGGTATTTTACCCGGGTATTAAAGGACATGGGGCTGGTGGATTTCAGGGAGCCGTTTACCCGGCTGCTGACCCAGGGCATGGTCTGCAAGGAAACCCAGCATTGTACCGATCACGGCTACCTGTACCCGGAGGAAGCCGAAGACCGGGATGAATCCGTATACTGCAAAAAATGCGGCAACCCGGTGGAAATCGGCCGGGTGGAAAAAATGTCCAAGTCCAAGAAAAACATCATTGACCCCAACCAGCTCGTGCAATACTACGGCGCGGACACGGTGCGGCTGTTCTGCCTGTTTGCATCGCCGCCGGAACGGGACCTGGAATGGAGCGAACGGGGCGTGGAAGGCGGATACCGTTTTTTAAACCGGGTCTGGCGCCTGGCCCGCACCTGGATGTCCCGCCTGAAAAACACCCGGCCCTATGACGGCGCCCCTGGCGAGCTTGATGAAACCCCGCGGGGTCTTTATATCAAGACGCATCAGACCATCAAGCGGGTAACAGAAGACATCGAGGCGCGGTTTCATTTCAATACCGCCATCAGCGCGGTCATGGAGCTGGTCAATGCCATGTACGGCATCGACTCCCAGATCACCCCGGATGAAGCTGATGCGCAGACCACAGGGGTGATGCGTCACGCCCTGGAAACGGTGCTTTTGCTTCTGGCACCCATGGTGCCGCATGTTACCGAGGAAATCTGGGCGGCCCTGGGTCATGAAGCCGGCAGCCTGGCTAATGCATCCTGGCCCGTTTTCCGGGAAGACGCACTGGCGGCGGAAACAAAGCTGATCGTTGTGCAGGTCAACGGAAAGCTGCGGGGGAAATTCGAAATCGAGGCGGATGCCGACGATGAAACCATCAAGGCCCGGGCCCTGGAAGATGAAAACGCAATCCGGTTTATCGGTGATAAGCCGATCAAGAAGGTCATTGCGGTCAAAAACAAACTGGTCAATATCGTGGTTTAGGAGGGATGCGCAAATGACCGTCCCGGGCTCCCCGCGTTTGAAAACGCTCCTGCAGGCATGCGGCATCGTATTTCTGGCCGCGTGCGTGGCAGCCTGCGGCTACAGGTTTTCCGGGGGCGGACGTCTCCCGGGTGATGTCACCCGCCTGACAATCCAGACTTTTGAAAACCGCTCAGGTGAAATCGGCATAGAATCGGTGATCACCAACGACATCATCTACGAGTTTACACGCACCGGAAAAGCCGATATCACAAAAAACCAAACCGCCCAGGCCGTTTTAACCGGGGTGATTCGATCGGCGCGCAGCAGCACGATATCGCACGTAAGCTCACATACCACGGCGGATCGCCGGATTACGGTCACCGTGGACGTGGAGCTTGCCCGCCCTTCGGGAAAGGTGCTCTGGTCTGGCAGCGACATCTCCGCGTCCGAGGAATACACGGTTGCCGATGACAAAATCGTTACCGAGCAGAATAAAAAATCCGCTGTGGCCAAGCTTTCCAGCCGGCTGGCACAGCGGATTTACTATCGGATGACAGATGATTTTTAAACGGAGGAGTTGGCCCGGCGGCTTAAGCGGGAGATTTTACGGGCCGCGGTCTTGCGGTGAATCACACCCTTTTTGGCGGCCTTGTCAATTACGGACTGGGACCTTTGCAGTTCGCCGCTGACATCACCGCCGGATTTCGCAGCGGAACGCACTTGTTTTTCCGAGGTCTTGACCCGGGTCTTGACCGCCCGGTTTCGCATGCGGCGCTTTGAGTTCTGCTTGATTCGCTTCAGCGCGGATTTATGATGTGCCAACTTTTTTGTCTCCTTGTTACTGGTGTAAATTGTATTTTTTAATAATTTTGGCGGGTTTGCCCTCAAACTGCCTTAAGATTCGCAGTCTGGAATAATTACCGCACCGCACGGGCAATGTCAAGACGAAAATGCGGATAAAACCAATTTTCGTTGTCACCATAGAGGCAGCGACAGCCATAGTGATTTGAAATGGACGAAAAAAAGAACGTCAGCCGGGCCGCCGGTGTCATCGGCCTGGCCACATTGATCAGCCGGATTCTCGGGTTTGTCCGGGACATGGTGATTGCCTGGTTTTTCGGTGCCGGGCGGCTTTCCGATGCTTTTTTTGTCGCCTTTCGCATCCCCAACCTGCTGCGGCGGCTGTTTGCCGAGGGCACTTTGAGCATGGCATTCGTTCCGGTGTTCACCGAGCAGATGTCCCGGCACGGCCGGGAGGAAGCATTCGCCCTGGCCCGGTCGGCGCTCCGGATGCTCTCGATTATCCTGGCAGCAATCTCGATTGCCGGCATCGCCGGGGCCCCCTGGATCGTCACGGTCGTGGCGCCCGGGTTTACCGGCGCCAAGTTCGCCCTGACCGTGACCCTGACCCGGGTCATGTTCCCCTATATCATCTGTATCTGTCTGGTCGCCCTGTGCATGGGCATTTTAAACGCCCTGGGGCATTTTGCCGCACCCGCCCTGGCCCCGGTTTTTCTCAACCTGGCCATGATCGGCAGTGTCCTGTTTATTGCCCCGCACTTAGACACCCCGGTCTTCGGCCTGGCCATCGGGGTGCTTGTCGGCGGCGTACTGCAACTGGCCCTGCAGGTGCCGTTTCTGATCCGCAAGGGAATAGGTCTCCGGCAAAAGGCTCCGCTTTGGCATCCGGCCCTGAAACGGGTCGCGCTGCTCATGGGGCCGGCGGTCTTCGGCGCGGCGGTCTACCAGGTCAACATCCTGGTGGGGACCCTGCTAGCCTCGCTTCTGGCCGAGGGCAGCGTATCCTACCTGTATTACGCAGACCGCCTGGTACAGTTTCCCCTCGGGATATTTGCCATTTCCACGGCCGTGGCGGTGCTGCCGAGCCTGTCCCGGCAGGCCGCGGCAAACGATTTCAATGCCCTGGAAGATACGTTTCTCTATGCCATGAACCTGACCTTTTTCATCACCATTCCGGCCATGGCCGGGTTGATCGTGCTGCGCGAACCCATTGTGGGTCTGCTGTTTATGCGCGGTGAATTTGATCTGCAGAGCATGCAGATGACCGCCTACGCCCTGTTTCATTACAGCGTCGGACTGTGGGCCTTTTCCTCGGTGCGCATCGTGGTGTCCACATTTTACGCGCTCCAGGACACCAAAACCCCGGTGAAGATGGCCACTTATTCGATTATCGCAAACATTTTCCTGGGCGTTATCCTGATGGGGCCGCTGGGACACGGCGGGCTGGCCCTGGCCACCTCCCTGGGCTCCATGCTCAACCTGGTGCTTTTATCCGCGGTGCTGCAAAAGCGCCTGGGCGGGCTGCGGTGGAAAAAGATCGTTGTTTCCACCGGCAAAACTGTGATAAACTCGATCATCATGGGTTTGGGACTCGTTGGCTGGCTTGCGCTGTTTCCCCCGGATTATGCCGGAGCGGACCTGCACCTGCTGGCAAACGTATTTGCCGCCGTGATTGCAGGGGTTATCATATACGGGGCTTGCGCGGCGGTTCTGCAGCGCGATGAACTCAAAGCGTTCTTATCAACGGTGAAACGGCATTGAAGGAAGGATTCAACAAAACCCGGCTTCTGGATATCGGCCTGTGGACCGCTTCTGTAATGATGGGCGTCTATCTGCTGATCATCATTTTCGGCGGCCACGGCCTGATGGCGCTGAGGTCCATGCGCCGGGATCTTGACTCCGTGAAACAGCAAAACGCGCGTGTGGAACAGCAGAACACCGAGATGTACCGGGCCATTAACAGGTTGAAAAACGATCCGGAATACATCGAGTACATGGCACGGCATGAACTCAACATGGTCGCTCCCGGGGAAATCGTATTCAAATTTTCCGATAAATCGGAGGGCACCGGGAATGAGTAATTCCCAATGGCCGCATACGCTTAGCCTCGCCCGCCTGTATGCCGTCCAGGGCCATTTCGAGCAGGCCTCGGAAATCTACGGCCGCCTGATGGCTGACGCGCCCGGGGACAAAGCCCTGGCAGACGAATTCGACGCATTTGAAAAAACGCGGCAGCATGCCGTCAGCAAGGGTTCGGTTCAACTGCCCGCCCTGTTTGCGCAATGGATCGAACTGCTGATGCGCGCGCGCTTTTTATCAGACAAAACCGGCCGGGAATAAAAAGGCGCGGCAATTTTTTCTGCTTGTCAGATCCGCCCGATTCCGGCGGAAAAACGAAATGCCCCTTGAATCCGGGCAAACCTGTCTTATACTAGGATATTTAAAATCAGAGCCGGGTATCGCGCCTGCGGGGTTCGAGCCGGACCTCTGATGACGGCCGGACAGAAGCGGAAAAAGGAGGTATGGCCCAAGCCGGGCAAATCTGGGATAAACTGCGATAGCCGCATCCGGGGAGACCTGATTGGAAGAAAAACAACCCATTGATCCGGAAGTCAAAAAGGCGATTTCCAAGGCGGTTGAAACAGAGCCCCTGGCGCGTACGCTCAACATGCGGCTTGCCGAGCTGGCTGCGGGATATTCCCGGGTGGAAATGCACTATG
>JAIPEJ010000041.1 GCA_021737225.1 Desulfobacteraceae bacterium | reverse complement strand
GTCCATCATCTGCTGGTCCGTGTAGGTCTTTTTCAGTTCATTCCATGTGGCATCCGAGATAAAGGCGTCGTTTTTCAATTCATCGGTTGCCCGCAGCAGGGCCCGGTCCAGGTCTGACCAGGCTTCGGCATCCGGTCCCGACTGGATCCTGTCGATTTCTTCTTCCGTAAGACCCGCCTTTTTTCCGATGATCACGTGCTGAGCCCATTCATATTCCGCGCCGCACAGCCACCCGATGCGCAGGATCACCAGTTCCCGCTCCCGGGCGGGCAGGGTTGATTTGTTCAAAACATGGGCGGCAAACACCAGCCATCTTTCCAGCAGTTTGGGGTGATGGGCCAGGGTTTTGTGAATGTTGATGGGCTGGTCAAACGAGGCGCGCTCCACAATTTCGTGCTGCTGTTCGTCCATTTCGGCCATCTCAATGGCCGGCACTCTGGGTTCGGACAATCTCATGGGTTCCTCCTTGGTTCCGGAATAGGGATTATCTAAGATTTAAATCCTCCACCTATGGCTGAGCGGAATTTCCTGCATCTGTTTATCCCTTACGGGATGCGTACGCGCGTATTTTGAATTTTGGTCATTAGTCACGCGGACCGGCTCAGGCGATCGCGCCGCTGTTGCGCCGGGAGCAAGGCCTTTCTGAGGCGGACGGATTTCGGGGTGATTTCCACCAGCTCGTCTTTTCGGATAAAATTGATGGCCCGCTCAATGGTCATGGGTTTGACCGGCGAGAGCACCACTGCATCGTCTTTTCCGGATGCCCGCACGTTGGTCAGCTTTTTTTCCTTGCACGGGTTGACGTTGATGTCCACTTCCCGGTTATGCTCTCCGATAACCATGCCTTCGTAGCACTGCTGTCCCGGCGGTATGAAAAGTACGCCGCGCGGCTCCAGGTTAAACAGGGCATACGGCACGGCCGGACCCTGCCGGTCTGCGATAATGGAGCCGGTATAGCGGGAGGGAAAATCCCCCCGGTAGGGCTCATACCCCGCAAACCCGGCATTCATGATGCCCGTGCCGCGGGTGTCTGTTAGAAACTCGTCGCGATAACCGATAAGGGCCCTTGCCGGAACGGAAAATTCCATCCGGATCCGGCCGGTGCCGTTGTTGACCAGATCGATCATCTTGCCCTTTCGCACGGAGAGTTTTTCCGTGACCACGCCCAGGTGGTTTTCACCGCAGTCGATGAAAAGATTTTCAATCGGTTCCAGTGTCTGCCCGTTTTCGTATTTATAAATCACTTCGGGCCGGCCCACGCAGAATTCAAAGCCCTCCCGCCGCATGGTTTCAATCAGGATGGCAAGCTGGAACTCCCCTCGGCCCTTGACCACGAACCGGTCCCGGTTGCCGGTGTCCTCCATCCGGATGGCCACGTTCATAAGGGTCTCCTTGACGAGCCGCTCCCGGATCCGGGCGGACTGGACGTATTTGCCCTCTTTGCCGCTAAACGGCGAGTCATTGATGGTAAAGACCATGGAAATCGTGGGTTCATCCACGTTGATGCGCGGCAGGGCCTTTGGCCGGTCGCTGGTGCAGATGGTATCCCCGATGGCCACTTCTTCAATGCCGGATAAAATCACGATATCCCCGGGATCGGCCGATCCCACCGGCTTCAGGGCGGTGCCCTGGTAGATCTGCAGGCGGGTCACCTTGAGCGGCACAGGCCGGTTTTCCCGGTTGATGCAGACCAGGTGATCGTTTGCCCGGACACTGCCGTTGGTTACCCGGCCCACGGCCAGTCGGCCCAGGTAGTCGGAATATCCGAGATCCGAGACCAGCATCTGGAAGGGTTCGTCCGGATCATATGCGGGCGGGGCGATTTCCGAAAGGATCGTGTCAAAAAGAATATGCAGGTTGTCGGTCTTATCGCTCAGTTCCTTTTTGACGATCCCGTCCCTGCCGATGGCATAAAGGCAGGTAAAGTCCAGCTGCGCATCTGTTGCCCCCAGGTCGATAAACAGGTCGTAGAGTTCATCCAAAACCGCATCCGGCCGGGCATCCTTGCGATCTATTTTGTTGATAATCACGATGATGCCCAGGCCCGCCTCCAGGGTTTTTTTCAGGACAAACCGGGTCTGGGGCAGGGGGCCTTCAGAGGCGTCCACGAGCAGGAGCGCCCCGTCGGCCATGGAAAGCGCCCGTTCCACTTCGCCGCCGAAGTCCGCATGTCCCGGGGTGTCGATAATGTTGATGCGGGTGTCGTTCCACATCACCGAGCAGTTTTTTGCGGCAATCGTGATACCGCGCTCCCGCTCCAGGTCCATGTTGTCCATGATCCGTTCGTCCACTGCCTGGTTTTCGCGGAAAAGCCCGCTTTGCCGGAACATGGCATCCACCAGCGTGGTCTTGCCATGATCCACGTGGGCGATGATGGCAAGGTTTCTTAAGTGCTTGTTTTTCATTTCCTGGTCCAATGGCGCGTAGCCTGTTAAAATTATACTGAAATTCATGCAAAATTAACTTTTCCCGGTAAAATGCAGAAGGCAAAAAGCGGGGGTATCGTGAAGCAGTGAAACGCAATATATCCATTTCTGCCACAAATACAAGTATTTTTTAACGGATCGATACGACATGGGTCAACATCCCGGAAAGCCGTGCCGTGGATTTTTGTTTGGGCGTTGAAAGGTTTTGATGTTAATAGAATGGTTAGTGAATAGTTGAATATGGTTGTTGACGGGCAAAACACAAAAGAAAAAAAGCGAAAGGATAAGGATAATGGCGCAATTTATCACAAACCGGCGTGATATTGATTTTGTGTTGTTTGAACAGTTCGATGCCGGGTCTCTGACTCAATACGAAAAGTACGCCGAGTTCAATCGCAAGACCATTGACCTGATCATCAATGAAGCCAGAAACTTTGCCTTAAAGGAGCTGCTGCCGACCAACGCGGAAGGCGACAGGGAAGGCGTGTCCTTTGAAAACGGCGAGGTCCGGGTGCCGCAATGCTATCACCGCCCCTATAAACTTTACCTGGAAGGCGAATGGCCGTCTCTGAGCGAACCGGTGGAACAGGGTGGTCAGGGCATGCCCCCCATTGTTGCGCGGGCGGCTTATGAATACCTGATCGGCGGCAATTATTGCTGTGTGAATTATGCCAATTTCGGTCACGGCACCGGCAAAATGATTCAGCTTTTCGGCACCGAGGAACAGAAAAAGCTATTTGTGGAAAAGCTCTACAAGGCCGAATGGACCGGCGGCATGCTGCTTACCGAAGCCGAGGCCGGATCCGACGTCGGTGCGCTGACCACAGAGGCGGTGAAAAACGAGGACGGCACCTACAGCCTTTCCGGCACCAAGATATTTATCACCAACGGCGAGCATGACCTGACCGAAAACATCATCTCCCCGGTCCTGGCCCGCACCCCGGGCGCACCTGCCGGCACCAAGGGGATCTCGATTTTCATCGTGCCCAAATACTGGGTCAACCCGGACGGCTCCCTGGGCGACCGGAATGATATTGTCTGCACCGGAATTGAGGAAAAAATGGGCATTCACGGCAGCGCCACCTGCACCATGGCCCTGGGGACCAGGGGCCAGTGCCGGGGCTTTCTGCTGGGCGAGGAAAACAAGGGCATGAAGATCATGTTCCACATGATGAACGAGGCCCGCCTGGGCGTGGGGTTCCAGGCCTTTACCTCTGCTGCGGCAGCATATCAGTATGCCGTGAATTATGCCAGGCAACGCATCCAGGGACGGGATTTGACCGCCGGCAAGGACAAGGATGCCTCCGCTGTCCCGATTATCCGGCAACCGGATGTCCGACGCATGCTCACGTGGATGAAGGCATACGTGGAGGGGCTGCGCAGTTTCATCTATTACACGGATCATGCAATGACTTCCCTGGAGCTTGTGGAAAGCGCGGAAGACCGACAGTATTATCAGGGATTGATCGATTTGTTCATTCCGATTGTCAAGGCCTTTAACGCCCAGCGGGCATTTGATGTGTGCGTCCAGGCCATGCAGGTCTACGGCGGCTATGGGTATACAAAGGAATACCCGGTGGAGCAGCTGGTGCGTGACAGCAAGATCACCTCCATTTATGAGGGCACAGACGGCATCCAGTCCATGGACCTGCTGGGCAGAAAGATTGTCATGGACGGCGGAAAAGCCTTCGGCGACTTCATGAAAGAGGTGCAATCCACCATTTCCCGGGCCCGGAAAAACGAAAATCTCGGCGAAATGGCCGGTTCCCTGGAAAAAGCGGCAAACCGGCTCTCCGAGGTCTGTACAAATCTTGCCAAAACCGCGGCTTCTTCTGATACCAAGCGTGCATTTGCCCATTCATTCCCATTTCTCGAGGCTATGGGCGATGTGATTGTGGGCTGGATGCTCCTGTGGCGAGCGGCCATTGCCTCTGAAAAGCTTGAAAAAGGGCCAAAGGCCAAGGACAAGGCCTTCTACCAGGGCCAGCGCACCACCGCGGATTTCTTTATCCACACGGTGCTGCCGCAGACTCTGGGCAAGATGGAATCCATTGACCGCATGAGCGCAGCAGCAGTGGACATGGAGGAAGCCGGATTTGGCAGTTGATGATAACCGATGAAGATCATTCCAAGAGGGTTTCCTTTTACCACAGGATTGCTCTATAGCTCGGGTTCTGACCGAAGAGGGGAAAAGCTGTTGTGGAAAAGTTAAGATCTTACTGTTCGGAAATATCTTTGCTTTTCCAGACACGTATAGCGCATGGTGTAATCTCTAATTTATGCAAGACCAATTTTAGGTATGCTGGAGCATGTGGGGCGGCCTGTTTTTGCAAAACACCCGTCCTGTAATTATATTATGTAAAAAAACTTATTACTGCTTTTGTCAGGCTCTCGGGCTTGTGATGTCCTTAACAACTTGTACCCACCGGAAAAATACACACGAGACCATATAATCCCGGGATCTTCGGCTGCCAGATAAGGAGTTAAAAAATCGCCTTCAGGTAAAATCGGTTTGTAGGTTATAAAAAAATTGTAGAAATAAAAAATGTCAGATTTTAAAGCATCCGATGATGAAGCCCGCCAATACGCCGAGAGTATCATAAACACCGTACGTGAACCCGTAATCGTTCTGAATAATGATTTAAGGGTTATTTCCGCGAGTCGTTCCTTTTATCAGGCCTTTAAGGTAAAACCTGAAGAGAGTTTGGGCCGGCTTATCTATCATTTGGGCAACAGGCAGTGGGACATTCCAAAACTGCGACAACTGCTCGAAACCCTCCTGCCCCAAAAAACAATAGTTGAAGACTACGAGGTTGAACAAGAATTCGCCGAGCTCGGCAGGCGCACCATGCTTCTCAATGCCCGGCAGATTCAGAGATCGCCGGTAGGGGAGTCCATTATTCTCCTTGCCATAGAAGACATCACCGAGCGCAAGCGAGTGGAAAGCTTGTTATCAGAGTCTGAAGAACGCTACAGGCGACTTTTTGAGACCGCCAATGACGGGATAATGCTTCTGGAAAAAGCTGAAGGAAAGATAACTCATGCCAATCCTGCCATCAAGGCGATGTTGGGCTATCGCCCAGATGAGCTTATCGGGAAAGAATTGATACATATCGGTTTTCCACGGGATATCGGGACCATTCAGGAAATTTTTCAGACACTGGAAAGAGACGGCATTTTTCATTACAATGATGCGTCGGTGCAGGCAAAATCCGGGCAAGTTGTTGATACCGATATTTATATGGTTGATAAGGCAAGCTTGGTTCAATGCAATATTCGCGATATCACTGAGCGCAAACGGACCGCGGGGGTGATTGAAAGGGAACGCAACTATCTTTCTGCCGTGATCGACAATATCGGAGAAGCCATTGTAAGTTGCGATGCAGAAGGGCGCATTGTCCGGTTCAACGAAACAGCGCGACGGTTACACGGCCTGCCTGAACAGTCTATTCCATCAGATCAATGGGCCGAGCACTATAATCTGTATCAGGCAGATGGGATCACGCCGCTGTTCAAGGAGGACATCCCCCTGTTCCGCGCCCTTCAGGGCGAGCGTGTCCAGAATGCAGAGATTGTCGTGGCGCCAAAGCACAGCCGGCCTTATTTACTGGTTTGCAATGGCCAGGCGCTGACCGATAGGACAGGCAAAATAATCGGCGCAGTCGTTGCGATGCATGACATCACCGAACGCAAGCGCATGGAGGATGCACTGCGCCGCGAGCGCGATTTGACCCAGCGCTATCTCGACACCACCCAGACCATGATGGTGGCCCTGGATGCAGAAGGCCGGATAACCATGATCAACCGATCCGGGTGCCAACTGCTTGGCTACACCGAGGAGGAAATTCTCGGCCGCAACTGGTTTGAAACCTGTCTGTCCCAGCCGGAAGGCAAGGAAAGTGTCTACCCGGTTTTCCGGCGCATCATGGCCGGTAATCTTGCATCCGCCGAGTATTTTGAAAACAGTGTCATTTGCAGGGACGGAACGCAGCGCCTGATGGGCTGGCGCAACGCCTTTTTGGAGGACGATGAAGGGCGGGTTGTCGGCGCATTGAGTTCCGGTGAGGACATTACCGAACGCAAGCGGGCAGAACAGCAGTTGCGCGTAAGCGAAGAAAAATACCGGATGCTTGTCGAGAATTTAAACGAGGTAATATATGCCCTTGATGAAAAGGGCGCAATTACGTATGTTTCTCCAACTGTTGAATCCGTGGGAGGCTATACCCCATCCGAGTTGCTTGGAAAACAGTTTGTTGATTTTGTTCACCCGGACGACAGGGACACTCGAGTTAAACAATTTCACAAAACCCTGTCAGGTATCAAAGAGCCTTCTGAATATCGCTTCCTGACAAAAGACAATCAAGTCCTCTGGATTAGAACCACCGCCCGACCGCTGTATAAAGAAGGACAGGTTGCAGGGGTGCAGGGCGTCCTGGCTGACATTACCGAACGTAAGTGGGCCGAGGCCGAGCGTGCCGAGCAGCATGCGCTGATCGAGGCTATCTACCGAAATGCACCGCTTATAATGATGGTGCTGGACGGCGAGCGTCGCCTTCGGCAGGTCAACGGTTTTGCCGCGCAGTTTGCCGGGCGGCCGACGGAGGAGATGCTGGGACTGAGAAGCGGCGCAGCCCTGCGATGCCTGCATGCTATTGATGATCCGCAGGGCTGCGGGTTCGGTGAATTCTGCAATAGTTGCGCCATCCGTAACACGGTGTTAGACACCCTTGAAAACGGCGCATCCCACCTGCAAGTCGAGGCATCCTTTTATTTCTCCTCAGAGGACAAAACCCGGGCTTTGACCCTTCTGGTCTCAACAACCCCGATCATATTTCACGACGAAAACATGGCGCTGGTGACAATGATGGACATTACCCAGCGCAAGCAGGCCGAAGACGAGCGGGAAAAGCTCCAATCCCAGTTGCTCCAGGCTCAGAAACTGGAATCTGTCGGCCGCCTGGCCGGCGGTGTGGCCCATGATTTTAATAACATGCTTACCATCATCAATGGCTATGCAGAAATGATGACAGCTGAGATTTCTCCCTCAGAGCCCTTGTATGATAATGCTCTGCAAATCCATGAAGCGGGAAAAAGATCAGCCGTGATCGTCAGCAAGCTGTTGGCTTTTGCCAGAAAGCAAACCATTTCCCCGGAAGTAATGAACTTAAACGACAACGTAGCAAGTATGCTCAAGATGCTTCAGCGACTCATCGGGGAAAACATCAACCTGCTCTGGAAGCCCGGTCAGCATCTCTGGCTGGTAAAAATGGATTATTCCCAGCTTGACCAGATACTTGTAAATCTTGTGGTCAATGCCAGTGATGCCATTGCCGAGATCGGCAAGATAACCATAGAGACGAAAAACGTCGAATTTGACCAACAGTACTGCGACGCTCATACGGGTTTTGTTCCGGGGCAATTCGTTATGCTGGCGGTAAGTGATAGCGGTTGCGGCATGGAGAAGGATGTCTTAGATAATCTGTTCGAGCCGTTTTTTACAACCAAGGAGATCGGCAAGGGCACCGGACTGGGCCTTCCCACGGTCTATGGCATTGTCAAGCAGAACAAGGGGTTTATCAATGTATACAGCGAGCCTGGACAGGGCACGACCCTTAGAATATACCTGCCGCGCCATGTTGAGGGTGCCGTTGCTTTGGACGGTGAAAATCAGGAGCAATATCCCCCTGGCAATGGCGAGACCGTACTGGTTCTGGAAGATGAAGTATCCGTGTTGAATTTAGCCAAAACCATGCTTGAAAAACTGGGATACAAGGTGCTTCCGGCAAGTTCAGTCCATAAAGCTTTGGCACTGGTGCAATCTTGTGACGGCGCAATCGATCTGCTTTTAACCGATGTGGTCATGCCGGAGAGAAACGGCCGGGATTTTGCCAACCAAGTCAACAGCCTTTACCCTGGCATTAAAACGCTTTTCATGTCCGGATATACAGCAGATGCCATCGTTCGTCAGGGGATTTTAGAAGATGGGGTGCACTATATCCAAAAACCCTTTTCCATTAAAGAGCTGGCGATAAAAGTGCGAAAGGCGATTGAAGAGGAAAGTGAATAAGCGGGTTTTACAAACATCGCTGAGTGCAGGCCGTTTAATGCTCATGGCAGGGATAATCTGGATCGTTATTCTCGCGGGATCCTTTGTATGGAGCTGGCATCTGGTCGGGAATTCCATGATGGTCCTTGTTGAAAACGAGGCGCAGTCATTGCTTGAAAAGGATCTGAGCTATTGCCGCTGGGCAGCCAAGCATGGGGGCGTGTATGTCCCGACCGCCAAGGCATTCCCTGCAAACCCCGAGATGAGTCATATTCCGAACCGGGATTTGGTAACCACCTCTGGGGAACAGCTCACCCTGATTAATCCGGAAGATATGGTTCGACAGGTACGGGAGCCGGGGCGTAAGAAATACTGGTTGAAGGGGCATATTGAGAGCTTGAAGTCCCTACGATCGGAAAACGCTGCGAACAAATGGGAGACCGGGGATTTGTTGGAGTTCCAAAAAGGATCCGAACAGGCGGCATCCATGGAAATCTTGGCTGGTCAGCCCTATTTCCGGTTGATGCTGCCCATGGATACAGACGAAGGGTGCCTCAAGTACCATACCGGCCAAGAGTCTGCGATTGGTGACATTCACGGTGGAATCAGCGTGTCTGTGCCGGTGGCGACTTATTTGTCTCAGGCTGGAAAGCAGCGAACGGGGCTTGCCATTGTCCATGTGCTGATCGGCTTTTTGGGCTTAACAGGAATAGAGATCTGCCGAAGGCTGTATGGAAGTTCCGAGATGAAATTGCGGGAAAACGAATTGCTGATGCGTGCGATCAACCGGTCGGCACAGGATGCTATTGTCATGATGGATGCCGAGGGACGGATTTTTTATTGGAATTCTGCGGCTGATCGTATTTTTGGCTACACGAGCGAGGAGGTCATCGGACAAAACCTTCATTCCCTGCTTGCCCCTTGGCGTTATAAAAAGTTACATGAAGCGGCCTTGCCGAAATTCCAGCATTCAGGCAATGGCCATGCTGTTGGAAAAACACTGGAGTTAGAAGCGTTGCGGAAAAACGGGGAAGAATTTTCTATTGAATTGTCCCTTTCCAGTGTGCAGCTTCGGGGCAGGTGGCATGCAGTTGGTATTATACGCGATATCTCCGGGCGCAAGCGGATTGAGGAGAAGATCCGGCAAATGGCCTACCATGATTCCCTGACGGGTCTTCCCAACCGGAAGCTTTTTACCGATCGACTGGATATTGCCCTAGCGCAGGCCGAGAGGGATCAAAGGAAAACTGCGGTTATAATGCTTGACCTCGATAATTTAAAGGAGGTAAACGATGCCTTGGGCCATGATGCTGGCGACCTCCTTCTCAAAACAGCCGCAGAGCGATTAAGCGCAGCAGTGAGGAAGAGTGATACCATTGCGCGATTCGGTGGCGACGAGTTTGTGCTACTCCTTTCTGAATTGAAGGACAAAGAAGATGCAAGCCGGGTTGCACAAAAGATAGTTGAGAGTTTTCGCAAGTCCTTTCCCATTGATATGCATCAAATATTTGTGACAGCGAGTCTCGGCATCGCTTTCTATCCAGATGATGGATCAGATGAGGCATCTCTTGTGAAAAATGCCGATATCGCCATGTACCAGGCAAAGCAAGCCGGGCGGGATCGATATCAAGTCTTTAAAAAAGGCTGAGCCTGAGCATGCATAAGCGTGTATTAAAACGCTTTATAGCGCCTGAAGAGGTGTCTGAGCGCTATACAAATTCTTCGGCACCGACTAACTTCTTGGAATCATCCCCGGTCTTCGCCAACAGAGGCTTTAATCTGATTAGTTAACTGCTTGATTTTATGGTGCCCCCGGCAGGGATCGAACCTGCGGCACATGGATTAGGAATCCATTGCTCTATCCACTGAGCTACGGGGGCAGTGATCATGTTTTGGCCCGATTTTACCGCAAACCGATGCGATTTTGCCAGAACAGTTTGCGTGCCGGATATAAAGTGGATATAAAATTGTTTTCATGCCATAATTACAGGCTGCTTGCAAGGACCAATTCCTGGTCTCTGGTGCGTGTGTGCTGTAATATCTGAGATTCGGGCCCGGCGGGGGCAAGATCTGCTGCATTGCTATGTGGTGCCATCCGTCTTATTTTTAAAGGGAAAATGTTTTTCCTGATTTTACGGAAACGCTGTCAACCATTCAAGGAGGTGGCAAATGAGCAGAATTGCGGCCATATTAACCGACTGGTTCGAGGATTCCGAATATACCGAACCCGCAGAAGCCTTCCGGAAAGCCGGGCATACGGTGGTAAACGTGGGTCCTGAGGCGGGCAAAACCGTGACCGGGAAAAAGAGCGGAACCGAGGTGGGGATTGAAAAAGCGGTTGCCGAGGTATCGGAAGGGGATTTTGACGCCCTGCTTATTCCGGGCGGATTTTCCCCGGACAAGCTGCGGGCGGATCAAAGTGCGGTGGATTTTGCAAAGGCCTTCATGGAAACGGGCAAACCGGTTTTTGCCATCTGCCATGCCCCGCAGTTGCTGATCACTGCAGATGCGCTGCGCGGGCGCAAGCTGACGGGCTATACTTCCATTATCCAGGATATCAAGAACGCGGGGGCACAGTTCGTCGACCAGGAAGCAGTTGTGGACGGCAACCTGGTCAGCAGCAGGAACCCCGGAGACCTGCCGGCCTTTATCAAGGCCTGCCTGGAAAAACTGGAAGAATGATACGGATAAGGGGTGGAAAGGAGTGGGTGCCATGGCGCGAAAAAAAGTCGACACCCTGCAGAAGGCCCATGATTACGCGAAAAGACATGAACTCGAAAGCGGGGGTTGCGCCCAGTGTTGTCTGGCCGGCGTATTCGAGGCCCTGGGCGCGGAAATTGACGAGGGGGTATTCATGGCGGCCACCGGCCTTGCAGACGGTGTGGGGCTGACCGGAGACGGGCACTGCGGCGCCCTTTCCGGGGGCGTTCTGGCTATCGGGTATTTTTTCGGCAGGCCGTCAAAGGAATTCGGGAACATGAAAAAGCAGATCAAGGCCTGCATTCTTGCCAAAAGCCTGCACGATATGTTCGTTGAAAAACACGGCACCTGCAGGTGCGCAGATTTGCAGGAAAAACTGGGCGGCCGGTTTTTCAACATGTATGATCCAAAGGATATGGAGGCTGCGCTGGAGGCCGGCATGCCGGAGAAATGCGCTGCCGTGGTCGGGGAGACCGCCCAGATGGCCGCGCACATTATCCTGGCCGAACAGGACCGGGAGGCCGAACAAGTCTGAAAGCCGGATATCGGAGATCCGGATGTCTGGTAGCAGATAAAAGCGGTTTGGAAATGCAGGATGGCATGTATTTCTGCCGGAAAAATCCCCCGCTCCCTTGAAATCCCGCCAAGTGTTTTTATTCTCACGGTCAGAAGCCTGTTGCGGCCTTTTGAAAAGGCAAGATCATCGGGAAAGGGTGCCCGGCTCGGATTTGATACTTGGTCCGGGCGCACCTATATGCTGTATAAGAAGGAAGTCGTGCCGGCAGTCCGGAAAATGGGTGCCGGAACTTGCGGACTTGCGGATCTGCCCATGGAAAAAAGGTGATGACCCCGCGGGAACTCAGGATTGCCAAGATCGTTTTCTGGTGTGTTTCTCCCATTATGTTTGCCGGGCTGGTGCGGCTGTTTTTCCTGTTTTTCTATTTTATATTCGGCATGCTGCTGCTCTGGATATTCGGCGTGAAATACAATCCGGTGGTTTTCTGGCTTGCGGTGCTGGCCGCTGTCGGGTTTACCGCCGCGGCCCTGGTGATCCTGTACCGGATGTTTAAAATTTACGTCCTGGAGCAGCCCTGAACAAGCAACCGGTGCAAATGGGATGTCTCATGCATGGCGGTCAGATTATTGCCCGGGGCGTGGATTTCATTTTCACCCTGTGCGGGGGACACATTTCGCCGATACTCGTCGGCGCCAGGCAAAAGGGTTCGGTTTCCATGTAGCCGCGCTTTTTGTTTTCCCGGCGCGCCGCTGGCGCTTGCAGCTTTGCGGGACGTAAAAATTTTGTGACACCGGCAAAAGGTGATTATATTAAAAATTCGAACAGCACAGTGTTTATAAACGCGACACAAAAGGAGGTAGGCATATGTCCCCACAGAGTTCCAGCACACCCCAGCATTGCCCGGGTTTTCAGCAGTTTAAAAACCTCAGCGCGTTTACGTGCAAATGCCCGGAGTGCGGGGCGGAAAACGAGATTTTTTCAGACGAGTTCGACCGGCCGCACAAGTGCACGAGCTGTAACGTGGAAATCGATTTCACCCAGTGCAGCATCGAGGGTTCGGCCGGCAGCCACGAGCCCCGTTAAAAACTGCCTGAAGCGAACACGAAAAAAAGGGGCGCATTCAAGCGCCCCTTTTTTTCGTGTCATTTGGATTTTATCCGGTTTATCGGTTATCCGTGGCCACCCAGGGCGCCGGGATTCAGCCGGCGGTCATCGGCCCATTTGGCCCGGGGATATTCCTCGGGTACGTCAACGGGTTCCCGGTTGATCGCCTGCTGGCGCTGTCTTTCGCCCTCTGTGACCCGGTTTCTGCATTCGCCTTTGCAATGGCCCGTGGCATCGCGGTCCAGTTCGTTGAGTGCATTATCAAACATGGCATAACCCCCCTTTTGTTGAATTCTCCAGGGCGGGGCCGGTTTTTTGCCAGTCCCTTTATCCTTGGTTTGAGAATATGTATTCTCAGGAAGTTGTCAAGGGACGGGGAAAAGACAGTTCCGTATCCGGGGTATGGATATATTTCCCAAAATATCAGGGCGTTGTTTACATATGATTGCGCTTCGGCGTGCCGGTGCGTTTCTTTGCGCCCCAAGCCCGGAAACGCCGGTCCACCAGTTCCTGCTCCACTGCCGTGATAAACTGATCTGCGTCTTCGGGCGGGGCGGTGAGCAAGCTCACCCCCACAAACAGGACCAGGGTGAATGCACCGCCCCAAACAGAGGGCCACCAGCCCAGGGGATAAATGTCTGCCAGATACATCACTGCGGTGACAATCCCGCCGAGGCCCATGGAGCTCAGGGCGCCGACCGCGGTTGCCCGGCGCCAGAAAAACGCCCCGACAATGGCCGGGGCCATGACCAGCAGGCCGCCCGAGGCCATGCTGGAAATCACGGTAATCAGTCCCGGCTGGAACCAGGCGAATACGATGCATGCGGCAAGCAGGCAGAGGATCACGATCCGGCCCAGCCAGCGTTCGGTGCTTTCTTCGATTTCCGGGTAAAAGTGTTTTGCAATGTCCCGGGCAAAAAGGGAGGACAGCGTCAGAATGATCGAGCCCAGCGTGGATGTGGCGGCTGCGAAAATGCCCACGAAAATGATGACCCCCAGCGAAACCGGCACCCGGCCCAGCAAATGCGGCATGGCCTTGTCCGGGTTTTCCAGGCCGGGAATCACGATGGCGGCCTCCAGGCCGAACAGCGTGCTGATGATCGTGTATAAAAATCCGAACACGGAAAAGTAGATCACCATGCGCCGCAGGCTCACAATAGAGTCCGGAATGTACATGCGCTGGGATACCTGGGGGTTGGTCAGGGCAAAAAAAGCCCAGGGCAGGGTCAGGCCGATAAACAGGGCCGGCGACCAGGTGAATTTGAGCAGTTCCGGGGTATTTTCCGCGGCAGTGGCGGCAAACATGGCAGGTGAGCCGAAAAAGTGATAGATTGTAAATAACAGGGCAATGATCGAGGTAGCCATCATGGTGACCGCCTGGAAGGCGTCGGTCCAGGCCACCGAGCGCATTCCGGCATACAGGGCGCTGAACCCGGACAGACCGGCCATGATGAGCACACCGACCATAAACGGAATCTTTCCGCCGGTGATCCCGTCAACCAGAAATCCCATGCCCATTAACTGGGCGGATGCATATGGGATGAGCATGAAAAAGGAAATGGCAGCTGCAATCACGGCTACCCACTGGCTGTGATACCTGTGGGCCAGCAGTTCCGGCGGGGTGATATGACCGTACCAGTTGCCCACGATCCAGAACCGCGGGCCGAAGGTCACCAGCAGCAGCACGGTGAAGATCAGGTAGGTCATTTCAAATCCCAGCGCGCCCACCCCGGAACGATAGGTCAGGCCCACAAGGCCCACGAGCATGAATGCGCTGTAAGTGGTTGCCGCATAGGTCATGCCCGAGACAAAACCGGCCATCCGCCGGCCGCCGATGAAAAATTCGCTGGCCCCGGGCCGCATCTTCCGCCGGGCGGCCGCTGCGATCCACAGGGCGATGGCGGTCCAGCCGAGCATGGCGATCCAGACATACAGCGGCTTCAAGATCGCCTCCCCCACTGGCTGGTATAAACAACGGCAAACACGATGACGATAAGCGTCAGCAAGGTCCAGAACAGGTAGCTGGCCCCCAGCGAGCCAATGCCGCCGATGAAAAAATAGGGCACCAGCAGATCAACTGCCGTTACGATGACGAGTATGACAAGAAAGTGCAAACCTCGCATACGGCTGCAGCTCCGGGCGTTTTCAGGGCCGGGCCCTTTGTTCGTTATTCGGTTTGCGGCTGCCGCTGACGTACCACATTGATATAGCTTCCCTGGAGCACCATGTCAATCTGTCGTTGGCTAAGGGCGTGTTCTGCGTCAAAGCGGGCCTGTCTGGTCTTGTTGTGCACGGTGATGCGGCAGGCAGCAGACCCTGGGCCAGGCTCACGTGATACAGGCAAAAAAATTTTTGGGGTACTTTGCCGGAGAAATAAAGGAGTTTAAAAAGCCCCCGTTTCGGGGGGTTTTTGGTTATTCCACGTAAAGGGTCTGGCCCGGATAAATCCGGGCGTTCTTGCTGAGCTGGTTGATTCGCAGCAACTGGTTGAGGTTCATGTTGTGGCGCTTGGCGATGGTATAAGGGGAGTCCCCCTTTTTGACGCGGTATATATCCAGGTCTGCGCGCTCGCCGGCCGGAATTTTGAGTTTCTGGCCGATATGGAGGTTCACGGAGTTCAGGTTGTTGATCTTCTGGATTTTCCTGGTGGTGGTGTTGTAGCGCTTGGCCAGCACCCATAGCGAATCGCCGCGTTTGACCCGGTAATTTATGACCCGGTCGGGTTCCCCGGCCTTGCCGCGCGAGGCGTAAGTCCCGGCCTGGGGGATTTTCAGGCGCTGGCCTGCGACAATGTAGTCCTTCCGGTAGATATTGTTATACCAGCAGATTTTTTTGACCGTGGTATTGTAGCGCCTGGCAATGGTGGACAGGGTTTCGCCGGGTCGGACCCGGTGATGGGTGATGTTGTTCGGGCTTTGATAGTACTCCTCGATCTGGTCGATTTTCGCCAGAAGGGTTTCCTTTTTTTCCGGAGGCACATTGAGTTTGTAGGTTTCATCCGGCAGCACCTTGTAGCGCAGCTCCGGGTTGAGCGCTGTGAGTTTTTCCTCGGTGGTGTCTATGGCCTTGGCGATATCCTTGAGCGAGGCCTGCTTTTCAATGTTCACTGTCTCAAATTCAATGGGCGGATCCACCTGAACGTCGCCCATGCCGTATTTTTCCATGTTATTGACGATATGCAGCGTGGCGAGGAACTTGGGCACGTAGCGCGCGGTCTCCAGGGGCAGTTGCTGATACAGATCCCAGAAATCGTCCAGGTAATTGATGTTCTGGCTGCGGATCACGTGGAGCACCCGGCCCGCTCCGCAATTGTATGCGGCCAGGGCGGTCTTCCAGTCCCCGAAGATTTCATGCAGTTCCTTTAAATAGTCGATGGCCGCCTGGGTTGATTTATACGGGTCGAGTCGCTCGTCAATGTAGCGGTCCCGTTTCAGCCCGAACTTGTATCCGGTGGAGGCGATAAACTGCCACATGCCCAGGGCCCTGGCACTGGAAAGCGCCTTGGTTTTAAATCCGCTTTCCACCAGCGGCAGCCAGGAAAGTTCCTCCGGGATGCCGGCTTCTTCGAGTTTTTTTACAATATAGGGCCGGTATCTGCCAGAACGGCGGTAGGAATTGATAAAAAATCGCCGGGCCGGGCCGGTGGTGTAGCGCTTGATTTCATCTTTGACATGCTCGTTCATGACGAGCTGGATGGCGTTATGATTACCTTTGACCGTGGTATACCGGGAGGTATAGATTTCGAGAATCCGCTTGGAGATCATGTACCGGAGGTCGTCTTTTTGCTGGCTGAACTTCGGCGCATCATCGGTCTGGGTATTATTAATCATGGCATAGGCCTTGTCCAGGGCATCCAGGGCGTTTTCCAGTTCGCCCTGCTGCCAGTAGTCCTGGGAGGCCTGGTAAAATTCCAGGGACTTGTCAAAGCGGGACTGGATGCCGTTGTTCTGCGGGGGTACGTGGGCGCCCATATCAGCCCCGGTTTCCGGGTCGTCCGTGGGCTTGGTTTTGGTCCGGATTTCGGGTCCGGGCTTGGTTTTGTCCTGGCTGTCGGTTTCACTGTCCAGCGGCATGAGGGGAAGAAAGCGGATCTCGCTGTCATTTTCGGCAGCCGCTTCGGCGGATGCGGAATTCTGATCTGATTCCGTCTTTTTCTGTCCGCTGGCGGTGTTGTTATCCAGCCACCCGTTCATGCTTGCACACCCGCCTATGAAAAGGATGCAGAAAAAAAATAAGACCGCAACGGATAATTTGGGGAAACAGTTTATTTTGACGCAAAGGGGAATTGATCTCATGTTTGGGTTTACCAGCCTTGTATGTATAATTTTTCGAAAACGGATTGCATCGGGCAATATTCCATGTGATTTGAATTAATTAAATTATGCACAAAAATAACATGATACCACCTGTATTGTCCTGTTGTCAAGATGAATCCCTGTGGCCTGTTGAGCCGAAGCAGTTGCCCGGGATTTTTTTCTTGCAACAAATATATATATTTGTTACTTGACATAGCTTTACAAAAATTATAGATAATCAAGGTTAAACACAAAGTGCGGCCGGTGGCCCGGCTTGGACTTGTCGCGGCAGTTTTTGTTGAAAATCTGCCGCAAATGAATTGCATTGGCAATTCAAATCTGGTAGAG
The DNA here is from genome assembly GCA_021737225.1 of Desulfobacteraceae bacterium. GTDB lineage: Bacteria > Desulfobacterota > Desulfobacteria > Desulfobacterales > Desulfosalsimonadaceae > Desulfosalsimonas. Next base: position 882 of record JAIPEJ010000041.1, on the reverse strand, counting down.
GGGCAGGATGCCCGGCGGCGGTTTGTGGGGTGCTGGCGTAACATTGGAGACGCCTGATTTTTTGCGCGTATCGGCCAGCGTAGCTCAGTTGGCAGAGCTACTGATTTGTAATCAGTTGGCCGGGGGTTCGAGTCCCTCCGCTGGCTCCAGAAATGAATAAAATAACGGTGGGGTTCCCGAGCGGCCAAAGGGAGCAGACTGTAAATCTGCCGGCGTAGCCTTCGGAGGTTCGAATCCTCCCCCCACCACCATTTCGCAAAAAAGGCGGTTGATGCAGGGGCCCGCCCCACGGAATGGCAGGGATCAGATGGCTGCAGATTCACGAGGTTGTGTGGCTCGGCGGGAGTAGCTCAGTTGGCAGAGCTTCAGCCTTCCAAGCTGAATGTCGCGAGTTCGATTCTCGTCTCCCGCTCCAATACCAGTTGGCGGCAAAGCAGTTTGTAAGCCCACGTAGCTCAGTCGGTAGAGCGCTTCCTTGGTAAGGAAGAGGTCCACCGGTTCAAATCCGGTCGTGGGCTCCATCTGGTTATGACCGATTCTCGTATCTTTGCGTCAGCCCGGGTCGGATCGTACAGCATGAAAACCGCAATCCGTCTCGATCATAAAAGCCTCGGTATAAAGAGATCAATGGGATGCTATAAAACCATGGGGAGGATGTAAGATGGCAAAGCAGAAGTTTGAGCGTACAAAGCCGCATGTGAACGTGGGAACGATCGGTCATATCGACCATGGCAAGACGACGCTGACCGCGGCGATCACCAAGCACTGCGGACTGAAGGGCTGGGCGGAGTTCATTCCGTTTGACAAGATTGACAAGGCGCCCGAGGAAAAGGCCCGCGGGATTACGATTTCCACGGCGCACGTGGAGTACCAGACCGAAAA
>JAIPEJ010000040.1 GCA_021737225.1 Desulfobacteraceae bacterium | reverse complement strand
GCCACGATATTGAAGTTCGTGGGATTGCCGTTGATATTGTTAATCAGAATCTTGTCGATCTTCACCAGGTCAATGGAAAACTGGTTCAGGTACTTGATGGATGAATATCCGGTGCCGAAATCATCAATGGAAATCGCAATCCCCAGGGCTTTTAATTAATTTTAAAGGCGCTGCATTCAACCAATTGGAATAAAAAGGAGGCGGCCCGGCTTCTGAATATGAAACGCACCACGCTTCTGGAAAAAATCAAGAAACGCCGTCTCGACCAGTCCAACATCAACTAATTGCGCAAATGGACTGCTTTTGTTTTTTTCTTTTACCGTGATAAACAATATTCATTTTTATATACAATGATCAAAAAATCACCCATACTTTTCAAATCAAGCAGCAGGCTTGCAGCATCTGCTTTGGATCGCCATTGACGAAAACAAGGAGGGGGAATAAAAAGCCTGTTAAACCGGAAAGAGATTTTTCGTATGAGCCAAAAAGAAGACAATTCCACGAAATCCGCGCAAGAACAAGGCAGGCTCAAAGTCCGCCATATTGAACAGGAACCTGCGCTGGCGTTTTTCAGGTTTGATCAAACCCCCTTGCGCGAAGTTATCGAGGACCTGCCTGACGGCTATTACGAGGTCAACCTGCGCGGGGATCTGATCGCCTTTAACCGCGCCCTGTGCCGGATCCACGGATACGACCCGGAGACCATGGTGAACATGAACTACCAGGAATTCACGCCTGCAGAACTGCACGAGGCGGTTTTTCAGACCTATGTGGAGGTCTACAACACCGGCCGGCCGTTACAAATTCTCGATTTCCAGGTCACCCGGCCGGACGGCTCAATCTGCATAATCCACACCTCGGTTCACCTGGTCCGGGATAAAGACGGCAACGCCACCGGCTTTCGCGGTATTTCACGGGATGTCACCGAGCAGAAACGCAACGAGGCATATGAACGTGCACGCACCCGGGTGTTGGAAGGCATTGCCCGAAACGCCCCGCTGAAGGAAAACCTGGAAGACATCCTGGCCTCTTTAAAGGCGCAAATGCCCGATATTAAAGGTATGTTCCTGCAGGCCGAAAGCGATCATCTCGAATTCATGGCCGGACCGGATATTACCGAGACGTTTGCCGCAAGCCTCAACAACGAGCGGATTGATCCCCACGGCAACATATGGAGCCGTGCAGCCTTCCAAAAAGAGCCCATAATCATCGATTGCGTGGCAGAAAACAAACACTGCCGCATGCACCGGGATAAACTGCTGGCCCGGGACATCGAGGCAATATGGGCTTACCCGGTGCTTGGCCGGGAAGGCAGCCTTCTTGGCGTACTGGTGGGATTTCCGGGAACCGCCAGGGAACCTTTAGCCCGCGAGAAAGAATGGCTCCACTCTGCCACGGCGACCGCGGAAATTGCATTTTCGCATCACCGGATCACCAGTGAACTGGCCTATCTGAGCCATCATGACACCCTGACGGGCATACTCAACCGCCGCTCTTTCATGACCGAGTCCGAAAGACTGCTTGCGCTGTCCAGGCGACAGAGATGGACTGCCGGCATGTTATTTCTGGATCTGGACCAATTCAAGGCGGTCAATGACACCTGGGGCCACCAGATCGGCGACTTGCTGCTGACATCTGCCACCGCGCGGCTCAACGAATGCCTGCGCCAGTCCGACTGCCTGGCCCGGCTGGGCGGAGACGAGTTTGCCATCCTCGTACCTGAAGCGGGCACGGATGCGTGCCGGATTATTGCCAACCGCATCCTGGAAACCATGGCGGAGCCTTTTGAGTTAAACGAAATACTGGTAAACGTTGGAATCAGCATTGGGGTCTCCTTGGCACCGCCTGACCAAAAGATTACGGCGGATCAGCTTCTCACTGAGGCCGATGAAGCAATGTATCAGGCAAAAACCCATGGCCAGGGCTGGGCATTTTACAAAGATAAGCAGCACAGGGAGGCCCGGAAAAAGGCCGAAATGGAAATGCAGTTGCGGCAGGCCATGACAACAAACGAACTGGTCGTACACTATCAGCCCGTCCGGGAGTTGCACAGCGGAAAATGGGTTGGCGCCGAGGCCCTGATTCGCTGGCATCATCCGGAACGCGGCATGCTCCGGGCCGCAGAATTTCTGCACGTCGCCGAATCCCGCGGATTGATCCGGGAAATCGATCGATACGTGCTGCCGCGGGTCCTGCAGGAAACCCGCAACTGGAAAGGCTGGATCGCGGTAAACGTATCCCCCTTGACGCTCAGTCAGCCGGATTGGCCCGGCTTTGTCGGCGATCTGCTGAAAACGTACGATTTTCCGCCCGAACGGCTCATCCTTGAGGTCACCGAGCGGATTCTGCTGGACATGGAACGGGTCAACGGGGTCTTAAAGGAACTGTCCCAACTAGGGGTTTATCTTGCGCTTGACGACTTCGGCACCGGCTATTCCTCGCTGAGCTACCTGACCCGGCTTTCGGTGCATTCCCTGAAAATGGACCGGGAGTTTATCCGGGAGCTGGGGGACGGGACCCGCAACACCGCGCTTGTGCAGACGATCCTTGCCATGGCGGAAAAACTCGGTCTTGCAGTTGTGGCCGAAGGCGTAGAAAACGCGCAGGATTTGAAATGGCTGACCGAAAACGGCTGCGGCCTGGCCCAGGGATTTTTCCTGGCCCGCCCGGCTGCGTGGCCGGATCTGGACCTGTGACACTGTTACTTGACTGTCAACACCGGGCACGGGGCGTTTAGAATCAGGTACTGGGCTGTGGAGCCGAAAAGCAGCTTGCCCATTTTGGAGCGCTTCCGGATGCCGATCACGATCTCATCCATACCCTGCTCGCTGGCGTATGCCACGAGATCTTCCTCAGGCGTAGCCCCGCGCACCAGCAGATGGGTCTCGCAGGCAACCTGCTCCCTGTTGACCTGCTCCTCTCCCGATTTCAATGCACCCTCAAGCTCTCCTATGGTCTTCTGCTCTTCTTCGGTTCCCCTCTCCATGGAGGCGACCAGGTAGAGTTTGGCATCCAGCTTTTTGGCCCGTTCAATGGCTGTGGCCAAGGCTGCCCTGGCGGATCGGGAACCGGTATAGCAAACCATGATCTTCATGTTCGACCTCTCTGCTTTTGCTGTGTTGACTGTAATGGTTGGAGGAATTTGACTCCCTGCGCATTTTTCGGATCAACAGCAGCATACCATATAATCAGGCGCCGATATAGGCTTTTCTGACCATTTCATCGTTTTTCAACTGATCGCAGTCCCCGGAAAGCACGCAGGCGCCGCTTTCCAGCACATACCCCCGATCCGTGATGTTCAGGGCCATGTTTGCGTTCTGCTCGGAAAGAAAAATCGTTGTATCCATCTCATGGTTGATGTTGGAGATCACATCAGCCATCTGCTGCACGATCAAAGGTGCCAGGCCCACGGAGGGCTCGTCAAGCAGAAGCATCTGGGGCTCGCTCATCAGTGCGCGGGCAATTGCCAGCATCTGCTGTTCCCCGCCGCTGAATGTACCGGCCTGCTGCTGGCTGCGTTCCTTTAGAATCGGAAACAACTCATAGACCCGATCCAGATTCTTATGGATCCGGATTTTGTTTCCGCGCAACGGATACGCTCCGAGGCGCAGGTTCTTTTCCACGGTCAAATGCGGAAAAAGCTGCCTTCCTTGCGGGCAGAGCACCAGGCCCAGCCCAACGACCTTGTGCACGGGCAGCCTGTGAATAGGGGCGCCGTTGAACTCTATGGAACCTGTATTCGGCTTTAATACCCCGGCAATAGTGCGAAACAGTGTGGTCTTGCCCGCACCGTTGCTGCCAAGCAGGGCTACGAACTCGCCCTGCTTGATCTCCAGGGAGACGTTATGAATAATCTGCATTCCGCTGATATCTGTATGAACCTGTGTGAGCTTAAGCATGAACCTCCCCTCCCAGGTAAGCCTCGATTACCGCCTGGTCTGATTTGACTTCCGCAGGTGCGCCCTCGGAAATTTTCTTCCCGTAGTTTAACACCACGATGCGATCGGCCAGCCCCATGATCATCTGCATCTTATGTTCGATCAGGCACACCGTGGTCCCCTGCTCCCGGACCCGCCGGATCAAATCGGTCACCCGGTCGGTTTCCTCCTGGATCAGCCCCCCGGTCGGTTCATCGAGCAGCAGGATATGGGGTTTGCTCACCAGGGCAATACCGATTGCCAGCCGCTTTTGTTCCTCCTGGGACAGGGCGGGAACAAACTGGTCGTGTTTTTCGGCCAGGCCCAGAAAATCCAGGGTTTCCATGGCCCGCTGGTAGGTCTCGGCCTGATGTGCCTTCCAGCGGGGCGTATGAAACAGCGTATTCCAAAAACCCAGATTCGTCCGCCATTTATACCCGATCATCAGGTTGTCGATCACCCTGAGCTGATCAAACAGGCTGGTGGTTTGAAAGGTCCTGGATATCCCCTTGGAGGCCACCTGGTGCGGCCGTGCACCGGTAATATCCAGCTCATTGATAAAGATCTGACCGGATGTCGGCTTCAGCGTTCCGGTAATCAGGTTGAACACGGTGGATTTGCCGGCCCCGTTGGGGCCGATAATGGCCAGGATTTCCCCCTTGATGATTTCAAAGGAAAGATCCTGGACTGCCACAAGTCCTTGAAATCGCTTGGTCACAGATTCAACGCGAAGCATGGTCACTCTCCGGGAACTTTTGTTGACGCCAGGCGGCAACTTTTTGATTCAATCGGCGCAACCCGCCGACAAGACCCATGGGAAAATAAATAATCACCATGATGAGCAGTGCCCCGAAAATCAGCATGCGATAATCATCGAGAAACTGCATGAATTCCATGAGCACCGGGATCGCAAATGCCCCCACAACCGGCCCGGGCAAAGTCGCCATCCCGCCCAGGATCACGAAAATCAGGAAATTAAAGGTCAGCATGTAACCCGCTGCGCTCGGGCTGACCGCCCCCATCATGGCGGCGTACATGCCGCCGGCCAGACCGGCGATGAAGCAGCCCGCCACAAAGGAAACCAGCTTGGTTGCATACGTGTTGATGCCGACCGAATCGGCCAGGGGCTCGTTGTTGCGCACGGCCATGAACGTCAGGCCGAAAACCGAGTAAACCAGCCGGTACAGGGCAAACAGGACCAGCAGGAGTACGGCCAGGGCCAGGTAGTACATCCCGGTCTGGGTGAAAAACTCGATCTGACCGAAAAACGGCACGGGAATCGGCGACGGCCGGGGAATGCCGAAAATCCCGTTATGTCCGCCTGTGAGTTCAATCCAGTTGCCGGACACGATCCACACGATCACCCCGAAACACAGCGTCACGATGGCAAAATAGGCCCCCCGGGTGCGCAGAGTGGGTAGCCCGATGAGCAGACCGATGAATGCGGCAATCAGGGCGGAGACCGGCAGGGCCAGCCAAAATACGATGCCCGCCTTGGTCATGATGGCCACCCCGTATGCCCCCATTCCGAAAAAAGCCCCGTGGGCCAGGGTGACCTGCCCGGTAAAGCCGAGAATCAGGTTCATGCCGGAGGCGGCAATGGCGTACAAAACGCTCATGGTGACGATTTGAAATATATAGGCATCAGGCACGTACCAGGGCAGAAGAAGTGCCGCCGCAAGAATCGCCAGATACAACAGCTTGGTATGAATCGGCTTTGTGAACACAGTCTAAACCTCCTTCTGGCCGAACAGTCCGGTTGGCTTGATGGATAATATGAGGATCAGGGCGCCGAATGCAAAAACGTCCTTGTAAGCCGCTGAAATGTAGCCGCCTCCCAGGGCTTCAATCAATCCGAGGAGAAATCCCCCGAAGATCGCACCGGGGATGCTGCCCATTCCCCCCAGTATAACAATCACAAACGCCTTCATCCCCAGGATCGCGCCCATGGAAGGCGAGAGCATGAAAATCGGGGTCAGGAGGCTTGCCGCCACCGCGGCGGTGCCGGCGGAAATGGCAAAGGTCATGGAAGAGACCCGGTTTACATTAATGCCGGTGAGCATCGCGCCTTCCCGGTTCTGGGCCACCGCCTCGATGGTGATTCCCAGAATGGTCTTTTTCATAAACAGGTGAAGGCCGAGGATCAGGGCAATCGCCCCGAAAATGACCAGCAGGCGCTGTATGCTCATGGTGATTCCCATGATCTCGATGATTTGCGGATGTGGATTGGGGATCCGCAGTCCCTGGGAACCCCAAACGACCAGGGCAAAAGATTCCAGGAAAAGCAGGGAACCCACAGCCGCAATAAAGGCGTTAATGTGCGGCTGATCGTTTAGCGGGCGGTAAACGATGCGCTCCATGATCACGCCCACCACGCCCATGGCTGCAACCGAGACAATCATCCCGAGCCAGTAACCGAGCCCGATGGTACTGGCAAAAAAGAAAAGAAGGTACCCGCCGAGCATGTAAAGATGGCCGTGGGCAAAATTGGGGATGTTTAAAATCCCCATGACCAGGGTCAGCCCCAGCGCCACGATCGCGTAGGTACTGCCGAACATGATACCGTTGAATACCTGCTGCAGAAAAAGATCCATGAACCCTCACCTCTTGCTGTCTGTAAGGCCTCGCCCGGCCAAGCGGTTTTCAGCCTGATTCCCGGTGCCCGGCGGCTCCGTGTTTGGATGCCGCCGCGCACCGGGGAATTCAGATTTAGTCCGTTGTATACCCATCCAGCGGCAGCCAGCGGTTCTCAATGCCGCTGGGCGCCATCTCCTTGTACTTCTCGAGCGCTTCCTCATCCTCGGGCCACCACAGATACTGGTAGGCCTTGGCGTATTCCCCGTCCTCGATCACCCCGGCCGTGGCCGGAACCAGCAGCTTGGTTTCCAGCATCCCCAGGTACGGGGTAGGCACGTTTTCCGCGTTCTGGGGCAGTACCTTGGACATGGCCGCCTTGATTGCCGCGGGATCCGTGACTGTGCCGGCTTCTTCCATGGCATCAAACACGATGTTCAGGGCCGAGTAATTAAGCATGGCCTCAAAGGTATTATGGACTTCGAACTGTTCTTCATATCGCTTGTTAAAATCCTTAACCGCGGGTGAAGGCACATCCAGTACCTGGGCAATGCCGATGACATTATTCATCAGGGAAAGATCGCCGTCAAAGACCACGTCTGCGATGTAGTCCATCTTGGCCTGGTCCACCAGGATGAAGCCGCCTTCAAATCCGAGGTTCCGGGCCTGTTCGATGACCAGGCCGGTGGGCTCGGACGGGCCGCCGATAAGCAGGAAATCCGGGTCGGTGGCCAGGGCCGCGCTGATCTGGGAGGAAAAATCGGTTTCCGTGTAATAATTTGCCGGCTTGTCCGCGGTAACCTCACCGCCGAGGCTTTCCCAGTGATGCCTGAAGGCCTCTCTCCACTCATCGCCGTATGCGCCCAGGGTCACCACCATGGCGGCCTTGCGCCAGCCCTTTTCCCAGGCAATGTCGGAAAAGGCCTTGACGTATGCCGTAAAGGGCGGCGGAATGGACGCGGTCAGGTCATTGTCGAGTTCGTCGATCTTAGGCGTGCTGCTGTAGGCCATCATCAGAAACTCCGAGCCCTTCTGCTCGTTGATCTCCATCAAGGGCGCAATGGTGTTGAATACCGGGTTGAAAATGACCCGGGCGCCTTCTCTGGAACGCAGTCGGCGGGCATTGTTCACCGCTGCCGAGGGATCGATCATGTCGTCGTAAGATTGCATCTCAAATGTGTAGTTTGTCCCGTCTATGGTAATGCCGCCCTGTTCGTTGACATCCTGAACCGCCATTTTCAAACCGTTCAGGTTGTCCCGTCCATAGCCGGAACCCGGACCGCTCAAAGGACCCGTAAACCCGATGGTCACCTGTTCCGCCCAGGCTCCCGTGCAAAAAAAGGCCAACGTTACAAGTGCTAAAACCATGCTTAATGAAAATCGTTTCATTCTTTTCATCACATTCCCCTCCTATTTGGTTTTAGAAAACCGGGGCAGCCAAATCCGGCCGCTGCCTGCAGCCATCTTGCCGTATCCGGCAAATCCCCATTTTGCGCCAAAGCAACCCGGCAAACCGGGTGTCCGGCGCATTAACGCCGTTTATTGCGTTGAAAAAACTTCGACTTTTTGCATTGGCCTGCTGCGTATTACAATGTTGAACAAGTACCGATGAGCCCAAACAGTATTTAACAATGATAGATGGAGTATATTTGTGATCCGGGCGCCGTGTCAAAGACTATTTTTGTTTTACCGACCTTGCCGCCGCCCGGAATGCACTTATTTCATATAGTCTTCAAGCGGCAGGTACTTGCTGGTAACCTCGCGCTCGGGGATTTGCTCCAGGACCTTTTTGTACTGGCCCTTGTTTTTGGGCCACCAGATATTCTGCACCGGCTTCTGGTATTGCCCGTTTTCAATGACCTGCACCGTGCCGGGAACCAGCATCCGGGTACCACGGATGCCCATGTATGCCACCAGGTTTTTCTCCGGGGCCATGGGCAGGATCTCGGAAAAGGCCGCCTTGATTGCCTCGGGGTCTTCAACTGTGCCGGCTTTTTCCATGGCAGCAGCCAGCATCCGCATGGAGGCATAGTTCAGCACGTTCTCGGAAGTGTCCTCCCCGCCGTATTCCTTAACATATCGCTCGTGGAAAGGCTCCATAACGCTGGTGGGCCCGATATCCAGGGTTCTGGCCACTCCGATCAGGTTGTGCATCAGGGAGAGATCTCCGCCAAAGGCCACGTTTGCGATATAATCCATCTTGGCCTGGTCCACCATAATAAAGCCGCCGTCAAATCCCATGTTCCGGGCCTGTTCAATCACCAGGGCCGTAGGGTCCGATGGTCCGCCGATCAACAGAAAATCAGGGTCTGTGGCCAACGCTGATGTCAACTGGGCGGAAAAGTCGGTTTCCGTGTAATAGTTTGCCGGCTTGTCCGCGGTGATTTCACCGCCCTTTTCTTTCCAGTACTCGCTGAAAATCTCTCTCCATTCGTCGCCGTATGCGCCCAGGGTCACCACCATGGCGCCCTTGCGCCAGCCCTTGTCCCAGGCGATGTCTGCAAATGCCCGCACATACGCCAGAAAGGGGGGCGGAATGGAAATGGTCAGGTCATTGTCGATCTTGTCAATGGCCGGGGTGCTGGTATAAGCCATGAGCAGAAACTCGGAACCGCGCTGATCGTTGATCTCCATTAGCGGCGCCAGAGTGTTGAAAACCGGATTGTAGATCACCTTGGCCCCGTCTCTGGCCTGGAGCCGCCGGGCGTTGTTCACCGCGGCCGTGGGATCGATGTGGTCGTCATAGGTTTTGAGTTTAAACTTGTAGGTGGTGCCGTCGACCTGGATGCCGCCGGCTTCGTTGATGTCGGCAATGGCCATCTCCAGTCCGGCCACGTTATCCTTTCCATACTGTGCCGCAGGACCGCTCAGGGGGCCGGTAAAACCGATTATCACCTCTTCGGCAGCCCATGCGCCGGAATTCAGCAGCCCGATTGACAACAACCCTGCAACAACAATCCATAACAAATGCTTCATCTTATTCATTGCCTTCCCCTCCTAATTGATTTCAGACAAAACAGCAACCTGCCAGCAGGGCGGGTATGCCTCATTTCATCTCCGCACCCCCCGGCCTACCGGCTGGCTTTCCGGTACCCCAGGCGATCATTGGCGATAATGTGCTTGCAGATATTTGCCGATCCCTCGACAATCACGTACGTGGGAATATCGCGGTAGAACCTGGCCAGGGGATATTCCGCGGAATACCCGTAGGCGCCCATGATGCGCATGGCCGATTCCGCACACCGCATGGCCACTTCGCCGGCCATGTACTTGGCCTGGGCCACTTCATATCCGTTGTTTACATTTCCCTGGTCCTTCTGCCAGGCCGCCTTGTAAACCAGCAGGCGCGCGGCCTCGATATCCGTTGCCATCTGGGCGATCTTGTCCTGGTTCATCTGGAACCTGCCGATGGGCCGGCCGAACTGGGTGCGCTGGTTGCAGTATTTCAGGGCGATCTCGTAGCACGCCTGGGCGCACCCCACAGCGCCTGCCGCAGCAGACAGCCGCGTGTTGGCAAGGGAGCTGAAAACGATCTTTGCCCCGTCACCGGGATTGCCCAGCAGGTTTTCCCTGGGCACCGGGGTATTGTTAAAAAAGATCTCGCCGGTTGGCGACGAATGGGAACCCAGCTTGTCGATATCCGAGGTGGTCACCCCGTGAAAATTCTTCGGCTCCACGACCAGGGCCGACATGCCCTTGCTGCCTGCATCCGGGTCCGTGTAGCAGTATATGACCGCCACATCAGACTGGTTGGCATTGGAAATCCAGGTCTTGGAGCCGTTTAAGACAAAGTGATCCCCCTTGTCTTCGGCCACGGTCTGCATGGACATCACGTCCGAGCCGGCATCCGGCTCGGTGATGGCAAAGGCCCCGAGCATTTCCCCGGAACACAGACTGGGAACGTATTTTTTCTTTGCCTCCTCCGTGCCGTATAAGTAGATCGGGTAAGCACACCCGATGCCGATCAGGTTGATCTGCACGCGCAAGGAACTCGAAGCCCGGGCGATTTCCTCTGTGGTAATGGCCGCAGCCATCCACCCGGCATCCTCGCCGCCGTATTCCTCGGGAATCACGGTGCCGACAAAACCCAGTTCCGCCATGGGCTTGATGGCTTCTTCAACCGGCAGGTAATTATCCGCATCCCACTGATCGGCATACGGAGCGATCTTTTTATCCGCAAATTCCCGCACCGCCTTCTGCAGCATTTTATGTTCCTTGGACAGTTCAAAATGCATAGTCATGTCTCCTTGCTATTCACAGCTTTCAAATACGCCGGCGATCCCGAGTCCGCCCCCGCCGCAGATGCATTCCAGGCCGATTCCGGCCCCAGTTCGCCGCATTTCATGCATGAGCGTGACCAGCACGCGCACGCCAGTGGCACCGATGGGATGCCCCAGGGATATGCCCGATCCGTTGACATTGACCTTTCCGTAGTCATCCGGGGATACGCCCATATCCTTTAAGTCGGCAAGCACCTGGGCGGCAAAGGCTTCCTGAATTTCGATGCGGTCAATGCTTTCAAGCGATATCTGCGACATGCCCAGCACCTTTCGCACGGCCTTTCCCACCGTGAGATGGGTCCGGGTGGGGTCGGCGCCTGCGGCGGCAATGGCATTTACGGACATAAACGGCTTGATCCCGAGTTCTTTGGCCTTTTTTCCGGACATCACCACAACAGCCGCGGCCCCGTCGTTCTCTGTTGACGAGTTTCCCGCGGTGCAAACCCCGCCCTGCACCGGGGTGAGTTTGGCCAGTTTTTCCATGCTCGTATCCCGACGCGGGGTTTCATCCGCATTCACGATCACCGGATCGCCTTTTCGCTGGGGCACTTCCACGGGAATGACCTCCGCGTCAAATTTGCCCTCGTCCCAGGCCGCGCATGCTTTTTTCTGGCTTTCAAAGGCCCACTGGTCGCATTCCTCCCGGGTGATATTTTCCTCCACTGCCGCTGTCTCGGCCCAGGACATCATGGATGGGAGCAGGCCGTAGCGGTGCTCGGGCTGGCTCATGACCCGGGCCCGCTGGATGCGGTCATAAAAGGGCAGGCCCCACATGGAAAGATCGCCGTGCCCCCGGGGCATGCCTTTTTGCCCGCCGATGCCCCACTTGATACTCCCGGGCAGATAGAATTCAGCGTTGGACATGCTTTCCACGCCGCCGGCCACCACGATCTGCGCATCCCCGCTACGGATCAGGGAAGCGGCCAGCCGGACGACTTCCAGGCCGGTACAGCACCGCCGGTCTATGGTAAAGCCGGGCAGTTCTTCGGGCCAGCCGGCGTTTAATAGCGCCATGCGGGCAATGTTGACGTATTCCCCGTTCTGGTAGGTCTGGCCCATGATCACCTCGTCGATCTGGTCCGGTTCGATACCGGCGCGCGAGATGGATTCGTTTAACACCAGGGCAGCCAGGTCATAGGCCTCCACGGACCGCAGGCCGCCGCCGTATCCGCCCACCGGTGTTCTCACACCGCTGGCAATTACAATGCTGTCATCAGGCATATTTCGTTACTCCTTTCCGTCCGGCTTTGCGCATTTTGCCCGGGGGAGATTTTCACCACGAAGCGCACGAAGTCCACGAAGAAAAAATATTTTATTAAATGTTCTGCTTCGTGCACTTCGTGTTCTTCGTGGTTTCAGAAATCATTTTTCAAAACGCCGCATCCGGGATTTCCACGATCTCGCGCCCTTCGCGCAGGCAGGTTTTGGCCCGCTCAATGACGTGAGGCAAAGTGGTATCTGCATAAAACGTGGCCTGTGCCACCTTGCCCCGGAAAAAGTCGTTTTTCCGGCCCTTTTTGCCGGCCCGTTCGTATGCGATCCGGGCCATGTCCAGCAGTCGCCACACCATGACGATCTCTGCAAAACAAAGCAATGCGGGATAGCTGTACGAGGCCCACTGCAGGCGGTCGGACTCGTTGCGGGCCCGCATCTCCTCTGCCATTTCCCGCACCCGCGCATATGCGTTTTCCAGATCCCGCACGTATCTGCCGAGTCCCTCGTGATCCCGGTTCTGCTCGAAAAACGAGGCGATCTCCCGGCAAAAGGCATCAAACATGGCACCGTCATTGATGCGCATCTTGCGGCCCATCAGGTCAATGGCCTGGATGCCGTTGGTGCCCTCGTAAAGACTCATGATTTTGGCATCGCACAGAAACTGTTCAATTGGATAATCCCTGCAGTAGCCGTAGCCGCCCAGGCACTGCATGGCGGTTTCGCACACGCGAAAGCCCGTATCCGAGCAATAGGCCTTGACAATGGGGGTCATAAAATCCGTGAGCGCCTGGTAATGCGCCCGGGTGTCTTCGGCTGTGCCTTCTTCGGCCAGCTCCGCCCAGAACGCAGCGGTATAAATCATCGAGCGCATCCCGTCCACCGCGGCCTTCATCCACAGGAGCATCCTGCGCACGTCCGGGTGATCGATAATGGGCACGTAGCCTTCCTTTCTCTTGGCCACGTCCGCCCCCTGGATACGCTGACGGGTATATTCCAGGGCGTGCTGGTAGGCGTTGCTGCCCAGGGTCATGCCCGATACCCCGGTATTGATGCGCGCCGAGTTCATCATCTGGAACATGTGGGCAAGTCCCCGGTTGGGCTCGCCGCACAGATAACCCACGCAGTCGTCCCTGGAGCCGAAGGCCAGGGCCGCGGTGGGCGAGGCGTGCAGCCCGAGCTTTTCCTCGATCCCGGTGCAGACCACGTCGTTGAACTCGCCGGGCTGGCCGTTTTCATCCAGCCGGTACTTGGGGACAACAAAAAGCGAAATACCCCTGACCCCTTCAGGCGCGCCCTCGATGCGGGCCAGGACCAGGTGCACGATGTTATCGGCAATATCGTGGTCCCCCCAGGAGATAAAAATCTTGTTCCCCTTGATGCGGTAGTGATCGCCGTCCGGATAGGCCATGGTCTGGGTGGCCGCCAGGTTGGAGCCGGCCTCGGGTTCGGTGAGGCACATGGTACCCGAAAACGTGCCGTCATACATCCTGGGCACAAAGGCCTGCTTGAGGGCCTCCGCGCCGAAGCTCTCGATGAGGTGGGCCGCACCGTGGGTCAGGCTCGGGGCCATGTTAAAAGACTGGCATGCCCCGTACATGAAGTCATTGATCACAATGCGCATCATGTGGGGAAAACCCTGGCCGCCGTAGTCCGTATCCCGGGCCGCGGCAGTCCAGCCATCCTGTCCGTACTGCCGGAACACCTCTCGGAATTCCTGCGGACACTTCACCTGCCCCTTTTCGTGGGACACCCCTTTTTCCTCGCCGACCTCGCTTAACGGCGCCACTGCGGTTTTGGCAAACCGCATGGCTTCATTGACCAGCAGATCCAGGGTTTTCTCGGTCAGCGACTCATAGCGCGCCAGGCTGCAGAGGCTGCCGTAGTTGAGCTGTTCTTTTAAGATAAAGAACACGTCCTTCTGATTGATCTTATACTGGCTCATACCCGCTCCCTGTCAAATTACTGCTTACGGCTGCCGTCCGGATTGTATTCATACCACCCCTTGCCGGTCTTTCGGCCCAGATGTCCGGCCTTGACCTTTCTTCTCAGCAACAGGGGCGGATAAAAGCGCGGATCCCCGGTTTCCTGGTAGCAGGCCATCATGGCCCCGTAGGTCACATCCAGGCCCACCATGTCGCCGGTTTCAAATATGCCCATCCTGCGGCCCGAACCCAGGCGCAGGCCCTTGTCAATGTCTTCGCACGTGGCCACGCCCTGCTCGACCAGGTTCATGGCCTCGATGGTGGAGGGGAAGTTGATGCGGTTGATCACAAAACCGGCCACATCGCGGTTGACCATGATGGGCTCCTTGCCGATGGCCTCCACGAAACGGCGCCCGGCCTCTGCCGTGTCGTCGGTCGTGGAAAGCCCCTTGACCACTTCCACGGCCATCATCATTGGCACAGGGGAGAAGAAATGGATGCCCATGACTTTTTCCGGCCGGGAGGTCATCGCCGCCAATTCAGTGATGGGAATGGCCGAGGTATTGGAGGCCATCAGGGTGTCAGCATCGCACACGGAATCCAGCTCGGAAAAAATCTGCTGCTTGAGCTCAAGGTTTTCAAACACGGCCTCGATCACCAAGTCCGCATCCTTTGCCGGGTTCATATCAGATACCGTCTGGATTCGTCCCATCACGGTATCCTTGTCCTCGGAGATTTTGCCTTTTTCCGCAAACTTGCCCACGGACCAGGAAATATTGTCCAGGCTTTTTTTCAATGCCTCTTCAGACTTGTCCGTGATGCAGACATTCATACCGGCCTGGGCGCATACCTGGGCGATACCCCCGCCCATCAATCCGGAACCAACCACAAATACCGATTTAACAGTCATTTCTACCTCCTTGTTCAATCCAATCGCACCGGCAAATCAGACTCCCGGTACGATGATTTGAAATATCATGAAAACGTTTGAAGATCCGGCTGCCTGCGCGCAAAAATTGCCGCGGATACTTCTTTGCCCCGTTGCTATGCCCGGCTGTGCTTTAGGTTCTCCCAGATCACGGAATATCCCTGCCCCCGTCCCACGCACATGGTGGTCAGCCCGTAGCGGGCATCCGGATTTTCGGCAAACAGCCCCTTCATAAAGGCCACAAGGCGGGGGCCGGAAGCGGCCAGGGGGTGGCCGTAGGCAATGGCCCCGCCCCACTTGTTAACCCGGGGATCGTCATGTTTTAGACCCATCCTGTCTAGAAAATACAGAGCCTGAACGGAAAAGGCTTCGTTGATTTCAATGATGTCCATGTCCTCTATGGTAAGACCGGCTTTGGCAAGCACCTTCTCCGTTGCCGGTACCGGGGCGGTGCCCATGATCGTGGGATCAACACCTGCCACGGCAGTGGCCACCCAGCGCATGGAAGGGCTGAAACCGGCCTGCTCGGCCGCCTCCCGGCTCATCAAAAGGGTTACGGCAGCCCCGTCATTTAAACCGGAGGCATTCCCCGCTGTTACGCGTCCGCCCTGTTCCCGGAACGGGGTTTTCAGTTTTGCCAGGCCTTCCAGGGTTGTTTCAGGGCGGGGATGCTGATCCTTGTCCGCGGTCATTTTCGTACCGTCTGCAAGTTCCGCTTCAACAGGCACGATCATATCGTCCATCTTGCCGGCGGAAATGGCTTCAGCGGCCTTCTGCTGGGATTCCAGGGCGTATTTGTCGGCCATTTCCCGGGTAAACTCCGGGAAGCGGTCATGGATGTTTTCCGCGGTCATGCCCATGTTAAATGCCGAGGGACCGCCGAGCAGTTCCTCGGCCCGGGGATGGGAGTCGCGCATATACCCCATGGGCAGATGACCCATGTGTTCCACCCCGCCGGCAAGCAGGCAGTCCGCCATGCCGCAGGCAATGTGGCTGGTGGAAAACCCGATGGCGGTCAGGCCGCTGGCACACATGCGGTCAATGGAACATCCCGGGATCTCCCAGCCCCACTCGGCCAGAATGGGAATCATGCGGCCGATGGTGCCTCCCTGCTCCCCGATCTGGTTGGTCACCCCCCAGATGCTGTCTTCCACCATTTCAGGCGACAGCCCGGGGTTTCGCGAAATAAGTGCCCGGAGCAAAGCAATGCAGAGGTCCTCGGCCCTTGTATTCCAGAATATGCCTTTTTCACCGGCCCGGCCAAAGGCTGTGCGCACCGCGTCGATTACAACAACATCCATCATGTGATTCGGCATTTGCGGGGCCCCCTGCTCTTGGTTTCATTAATGCGGGTTTAAAAAGATATCATTCCAACACGTAACCGAGTCCGCCAAGTGTGTCAATATTATTTTTAAGTAAATCATAGTGGAATTTGAAAAACAAAACGATTTTTACCATGACACTAAAAAAATTGCCTTGACACAGACAATTCAGTTTTAATATAGGTATAATCTTAGAACGTTTCCGCCAACCACAAACCAAGTCAAAGGGTGTGCGCTAAAATGTCTGCAAAGACGAGCAAATCCAACGGCAGAAATTTCAAAAACCCCAAAAAGGGGGCGGCCATTGTCAAGGCCGCAGAGCATGTATTTGCCAGAAAGGGATTCCAGACCGCCACCGTGGCGGATATCGCAAAAAAGGCCAGGGTTTCGGAAGCCACCATTTACGAATACTTTTCCTCAAAAGAAGAGCTGCTTTTTGCCATTCCGGCCGAAACCATCCGGCAATACCAGGAAAAAAACCGGGAAATCCTTCCCTATATCCGGGGGGCGGCAAACAAGCTCCGGTTTCTGATTCACCGTCACCTGGCACTTTATGCGGACAATCCGGATTATGCCACCGTGGTCATGCTGATCTTGAAAGGCAATCCGAATTTTCTCAAAACCGAAAGCTACCGGATCGTTCAGTACTCGGCCCAAAATTACACAGAGGTCATCGAAGAGGGCATGAAAAACAATGAATTCCGGTCAGACATCGAGCCGCACCTGATCCGGGCCATGATCTGGGGCACCATCGAACACCTGGTGACCCGTAAAAGTCTTCTGGGCAAGCCTGAAAATCTCGCCGAACTCACAGACGATATATGCAACACCATCTTCAGCGGCCTGACCCCCCAGCCGGGCGCCTCGCCCATCCAGGTTGATGTCCGGGTGCATTCGTCCGAATAAAGCCGGATTAGGCCTCAATTCCGCACAACCGCCTGGCCAGCTTCTGCTTTTCCTTCATGTTCACCTGGCGCGAAATCATGATGCGCTGGGCCTGGGGAGAGCCCGCCCCGTGCATGGATTCGGTCAGATAGCCCACTGCGGCGGTTCCCAGGGTCAGGTTTTCAATAAGCCGCAGAATCCGGCGGCGGCTGTCCGTGGATACGTCCGGGGAGGCCTTGTAATATTTTTCCAGCCACTTTCCGGTCTCCGGGGCGGCAAAATCCGCCGCCGACGGCAGGGTCACCATCAGGCCGCCGGCCACGTCCTGGGCAAGCCGTGCGATTTCATAGGGAAACCGCGTGACATTCTGCTTGGAAACGTTGGCCAGAAGGGTATCCACGCTGTAAGTCCCGCTGGGCTCCTTGTGCCCCTCTGCGGCACAGGAAAGCGATCCGCAGAACAGGGTTTCATTCAGGTGGTTCATCTCGATGATCTTGTCCTTGACATGGGAGGCCTTCGGTGTACCGTTGTACTCGGAGATCGTCTGAGTGGCGCCGATTAACACGTCGCCCACCCCGGACTTGCACGCATAGCTCTGCCGGTGGTAGGAGGCGAACTTTTCCACCAGCGGCCCGGCGAATTCGTATTCCTTGTACATAAACACCCGGTCCCAGGGGACAAACACGTCGTCGAAAATCACGAGGGCTTCATGCCCGCCGAAGGCGGGATTTCCCGTGTCCAGAAGCGTTTCCTCGACTTTCCGGGTATCACAGGACTGCCGGCCCATGATGTAGGTAATCCCCTCTGCATCGCTGGGCAGTGCAAAGGACAGCGCATAGTCGCGGTCGGCCTCACGCATGGCAATGGTGGGCATCACGATGATTTCATGGGAATTCAGCGCCCCGGTCTGGTGGGCCTTGGCCCCGCGGACCACGATACCGTCGCTTTTTTCCTCGACCACGTGCACGTACATGTCCGGGTCCGGCTGCTGGTGGGGGGCAAGCGAGCGGTCTCCCTTGGGGTCTGTCATGGCGCCGTCGCAGGTCAGATCGTTTTCCTGCACGTAGCCCAGGTATTTCAAAAACCGGTCTTCATAACCGGTGCCGTGCTTGGCGTCAATATCATGGGTGACAATGGAAAGCGCGTTGAGCGAATCCATGCCCACGCATCGCTGGAAGCAGCAGCCGGTGTGCGCGCCCAGGAGCCGGCCCATCTTGGTCTTTTTCACCAGGTCTTGCACGCTCTGGTGGATATGGGTAAACCGGTTGATCTTTTTCCCGCTCAGGTGGGAAACGGCGGTCATCAGGTCTTCATGTTCCGGCTGATGCGCCAGTTCATAGGTCTTGGCCACCGCGTTCATGGAAGGGCGGATAATGGGATGATCCACCGGATTCTCGATTTTCTCGCCAAACATGTAAGCCCTGAGTTTGAGCTTGCGCAGGCTGTCTTCATATTCTTTTGCAGTCATCATGGGGGCACCTCATGGTGAAAATTCGAAATCCGAATGTCGAAATCCGAAACAGTTAATGTACGGTTTACGGTTTACGGTT
>JAIPEJ010000039.1 GCA_021737225.1 Desulfobacteraceae bacterium | reverse complement strand
ATTTTCCCGGTTTTTATCCGACACGCCGATATCCGCGGCCACGGCCTCCACGTCGTGGAGCGTGTACCGGTCCAGGCTGGGCACGGCATCCGCGCTGTAAAACCGGCCGTCAACGCGCACCTGTTCAAATCCCTGGCTTGCGGCGCGCTCGATCACGTCCACGTGAAAACCCTTTCTTTTCCGCACCAACGGGGCCAGGATCCGGACCCGCCGGCCCGCAAACCGCTGAATCAGCCGCCGGGTGATCCCCGCCGCGTCCGCGGTCTGTCCGGCAACCCCGCAATTGGGACAAAACGGCGCACCCATGGCCGAAAACAGCAGGCGCAGGTAATGATACACCTCTGATACCGTGCCTGCCGTGGACATGGCCCCGGCACGCGAAACCTTCTGCTCCAGTGCCACGGTGGGCGGCAGGGAGGTCACCCGGTCCACGTCCGGCCGGGCCAGGGGCTGCATGTACTGGCGGGCATAGCCCGGCAGACAGTCCAGAAACCGCTCCCGGCCCTCGGAGTACAGCACGTCAAATGCCAGGGTGGACTTGCCGGACCCGCTCACCCCGGTCACGCACACCAGCTTGTTTTTCGGGATGCGCACCGAAACTTCCGCCAGGTTGTGCTCCCTGGCCCCGAAAATCCGGATGTCCCGGTCCGCACCGGCCGGCCTGACGCCCTTTGGCTGCCGGCGCGCCTTTTGCCCGACTGCCGAAGACTCCCGCAGGGCTTTTCCCGTGAGCGTGTCCAGTTTTGCGATCTCCACGGGCGGACCCTGCCCGACGATCCGTCCGCCGCGCTCGCCGCCTTCGGGCCCCATGTCAACGATCCAGTCCGCAGACCGGGCCAGATCCATGTCATGCTCGATCACCACAACGGAATGGCCTGCGTCTATCAGCTTCTGCAGGGCCCGGACCAGGTCTGCCACGTTGTCCGGGTGCAAACCGGTGGTGGGCTCGTCGAGCAAAAACAGCATGTTCTCCGTCTGGCCGGCTTCTGCCAGGCGCCGGGCCAGCTTGAGGCGCTGGGCTTCGCCCCCGGAAAGCGTGGGCGCGGACTGGGACAGGGAAAGATACCCAAGCCCGATATCGATCAGGGGCTGCAGCGCCCGGACCACCTTAGGGCGATCAGAAAACAGCTCGGCCACCTCCCGTGCGGGCATGGCAAGCACTTCCGCAATGGTGTATCCGCGGCACCGAACATCCAGCACGTAAGGCCGGAACCGCCGGCCGTCGCACCCCGGGCAGCGCACGTACACGTCCGGCAGAAACTGCAGCTCCACCCGCTCGTATCCGGCGCCCTGGCAATGGGGGCACGCCCCGGCAGCGGTGTTAAATGAAAACGCGGACTTGGACAGCCCCGCATTTTGAGCCTGCGGCGTGGCCGCAAACGCCGTGCGGATGGGATCGAGCACGTGCATGTAAGTGGCCGCGTTCATGCGGGCGTTTCTGGAAAGCGGGGCCTGGTCCACCAGCACGGCACCGGAAACATGGCCGTCCCCGTCAATGTTTTCGCATCTGCCCGGCTCCATGACCTCCAGGCCCTTTTGCCGGCGCAGGTTCCGGTACAGGACGTGATCCACCAGTGTCGACTTGCCCGATCCGCTCACCCCGGTCACGCACACGAGCATGCCCAGGGGGATGTCAGCGGAAATGTCCGCCAGGTTGTGCTCCCGGGCGCCGCGGATGGTGAGCTTCTTTTGACCCGGCCTGCGCTGGTGCTCGGGCTGCGGAATCTTCAGATCTCCCCGCAGGTATCCCGCTGTCCGCGAATTTTTGCGCTTCATCAGCCCGGCCAATGTCCCCTGGTGCACCACGCGCCCGCCTTCGGCCCCGGGCCCCGGGCCCAGGTCAATGACCCGCTCTGCGCTCCGTATAAAGGCCGGATCGTGCTCCACCACCACCACGGCGTTTCCGTCCGCGGCCAGGCGGCCGAGCACGCCTGCCAGCCGGTGCTTATCCGTGGGATGCAGGCCCACCGAGGGTTCGTCCAGCACGTAGAGCGTGCTGGTCAGAGAGGTGCCCAGGGCCGTGGCCAGGGTCACCCGCTGGGTCTCGCCGCCGGACAGGGTCCGGGACTGCCGGCCCGGGGACAGATATCCCAGCCCCACCTCGTCTAAAAGCGCCAGCCGGTCGGAAATCTCGGATATCAGCATCTGCGAGGCCTTGTCCGGCAAACCGCCTTTTGCCTGCTCCCGGAAAAACGCCGCGGCCCGGGCAATGGACATCTGCTGGATTTCGGCAAAATTTTTCCCCCACAGATAAAACAGCAATGACCGGGGCTTGAGCCGTCCCCCGCCGCAGGCCGGGCAGGTCAGGTACTGCCTGAAGCGCGACAAATAAATCCGGGCATGCTTTTTGTACCTGCGGTTTTCCAGCCACGCGAAAAAATCGGATATCCCGTACCAGGTGCCTTCCCCCTCCCATATCCGGCGCCGGGTCTTCTCGTCCAGGTCCTGCCAGGGCGTGTTTGCGGGCAGTTTCTTCTTGCGCATCCAGGCCAGCAGGTCGCGCTGGCAGACCGAGTACGTCGGCGTCTGAAAGGGCCGGATCGCGCCTTCTGCCACGCTCAGGCGCCCGTCCGGGATCACCAGGTCCGGGTCGATATCCATGATCCGGCCGAACCCGTTGCAGGTTTCGCACGCGCCCACCGGGTTGTTAAAGGAAAACCGGGCCGGCACCGGCTCTGCGTAATCAATGCCGCAGTGCGCGCAATGCAGGGCCGTGCTGAACCAACGGGTCTCGCCCCGGTCCGGGAGATACACCGACATTTCCCCCCGGCCGAAATTCAGGGCCGCCTCCACCGAGTCCACGATCCTGCCCCGCCGGTCCGCTGCGATGCGCACCCGGTCGAGCACCACGATCACCGACTGCCCGGCCCCGTAGGCCAGCCCGGCCTCCTCGATGCGCAGGGCGGCCTCTCCCTCGAGCACCCTGGAAAAGCCCGCCTGCTGCAGGGTTTCCCGCACGTCCCCGGCCCCGGCGTTGCCCGCGGGACGGGAAAAGCAGATCAGGGCGGTCTGCCCGTCAGCCCCGGCCAGCAGATTTTCGAATATCCCGGCCGGCGTGTCCCTGCGCACCGGCCGGCCGCAGCTTTCACAAAAAAGCACGGCCTCCCGGGCAAACAGGGAACGCAGGTAATCGTCCACAGACGTGATCGTGCCCACGGTGGAACGCGAGGTCTGCACCGGCGCGGTGCGGCCGATGGCAATGGCGGGCAGCACCCCGTCGATCCGGTCTGCATCCGGCCGGTCCATGCGCTCCAGGAACTGCCGCGCATACGGGCTGAATGTTTCCACGTACCTTCGGTAGCCCTCTGCATACAGCACCTCGAATGCCAGCGAGGACTTGCCCGCGCCGGCCACCCCGGTCACCACGGTAACCGCCCCCACGGGGACGGTCACGGTGATGTTCTTCAAATTATTCTGTCGCGCGTTTTCAACCCGGATCGATTCCATACGCATGCGAATATCAACTCCTGCCGCACATTTGACAAGGCGGATTTCGAAATTTATATTATTTTATTGATTCAATTCATCGCCCAAAAACCGATAGGCCTTTTTACCAAAACTGTCAACCAACCCGGTTTTTTACCCGGATCAGTTACAATAGAAAGGTATTACATAACCACATAACCACATAACCACATAACCACTTAACCACTTAACACTTAACGCACTTAACACTTAAAACTTTCTAGGAGGCTACCGTGGACACCGGAAAAACCTACGAAGTCAAGGACATTTCTCTTGCAGACCAGGGCGCCAAGAACATGGAAATCGCCGAACTAAACATGGGGGCTTTGCTCGAAGTCCGCAAGCGCTTTTCCAGGGAACAGCCGCTCAAGGGCATCCGGATCGGACTGGCGCTGCACGTGACCAAGGAAACCGGCATCCTGGTGCGCACCCTGATCGCCGGCGGCGCGGACGTGGCTATCACCGGCTGCAACCCGCTTTCCACCCAGGATGACGTGGCCGCGGCCCTGGCCGAAGAAGGCGTCAAGGTCTGGGCCTACAAGGGCGAGAGCACGGAGGACTACTACCGCTACATCAACAACGTCATCGAGTTCAAGCCCGAGATCACCATTGACGACGGCTGCGACCTGGTCTCGGAGATCCACAAGAACCACCCCCACCTGATCCCGGACATCATCTGCGGGTGCGAGGAAACCACCACCGGCATCATCCGGCTCAAGGCCATGGAAAAAGACAATGTCTTGAAATACCCCATGATTGCTGTAAACGACAACAAGACCAAGCACATGGTGGACAACTTCTACGGAACCGGCCAGTCCAGCGTTGACGGCATTCTGCGGGCCACCAACCTGCTGTATGCCGGCAAGACCTTCGTGGTCTGCGGCTACGGAAGCTGCGGCAAGGGGGTGGCCGAGCGCGCCAAGGGCCTGGGCTCCAACGTGATCGTCACGGAGGTGGATAATTTCCGGGCCCTTCAGGCGCACTACGACGGCTTCCGGGTCATGAAAATGGAAGATGCCGTCAGGATCGGCGATGTTTTCTGCACGGTGACCGGCAACAAGCACATCATCCGCCTGGAACACATGAAGGAGATGAAAAACGGTGCCATCCTGGCCAACTCCGGCCACTTTGACAACGAGCTCCAGCTTCCCGCCCTGCGCGAGGCCGCCTCCGCCCAGCGCCAGATCCGGCCCTTTATGGAAGAGTTCACACTGGAAGGCAAAAAGCTCTTTGTGCTGGGAGAGGGCCGCCTGGTGAACCTGGCTGCTGCAGAAGGCCACCCCAGCGAGGTCATGTCCACCTCGTTCTGCGGGCAGGCCCTGGCCTGCGAATACGGGGCGCAAAACCGGGGCAAGCTCGAACCCAAAGTGCTCCAACTGCCCGAGGAAATCGACGACCGGATCGCAGGGCTCCAGTTAAAAGCCATGGGCGTGGAAATCGACGAACTCACCCGGGAACAAAAGGACTACTTGGACAGCTGGGAAGAGGGAACTTAGAAAATCCACATTGAACTCATTTTCAAGAGGCTGCAGAGCGGGGGTTGCCTTTATTGGCCGCCCCCGCCTGATTCATGCAGTGCCACGAAAGCCTTCGGCTTACACCGAATTCCCGATCCCGCTGAAACACTGCCCTGCCCCCCCCGAAGCACATCAAAAAAACGTGTTTACAGGATCTTTCCATTGACGGCCTGCACTGCCCGGTTTTGAGCCGATCTCTCCCCAGGGATCAAAAAACACTTGAAATCACTGAACTTAAGATGCTATAAATTTATAATTTCTTATTATAACAAAAAATATTATGATATTCTAAATAATGCACAAAATAGACAAACATTCAACCGGGCAAACACCCCCTCATGATTTGTTGCGGCGTCTGCCGGGAGTTGACGCCATAATGGAAATGGCGGCAAAACACCCGGAAATGGCCGAGGTCCCCCGATCTGTATTAAAAGGCGCCGTGCGCCGGGTGCTTGACGGCAGGCGAAACAAAATCCTCGAAAACGGAGAAGCGCTTACCGGGCAGGACCTTGACCCGAAAGCCATTTTTGCGGCTGTTCGCGCAGAGAGTCATGCTGCCATGACCGAAAACCTGACCCACGTAATCAATGCCACCGGTGTTGTGGTGCACACCAACCTCGGCCGGTCCCTGCTCAGCGACAAGGCGATTGAACATATCCGGGCGGCTGCATCCGGGTATTCCAACCTGGAGTTTGACCTGGCAACCGGCAGGCGGGGGTCGCGATACGAGATCGTCGAAGACATCATCTGCGAGATCTCCGGGGCGGAGGCGGCCATGGTGGTCAACAACAATGCCGGGGCCGTGCTGCTGTGCCTGGATACCGTGGCAAAAAACCGGGAGGTGATCGTCTCCCGGGGCGAGCTGGTGGAAATCGGCGGGTCTTTCCGGATCCCGGACGTGATGAGCCGAAGCGGGGCCGTGCTCCGGGAGGTGGGCGCCACCAACCGCACGCACCCGGCTGACTACCAGGCTGCGATCAACGAGAACACCGGCCTGCTGCTCAAGGTGCACACCAGCAACTACGAAATCGTGGGGTTTACCCGGAGCGTTTCCTTAAAGGAGATGGTGGACCTGGGCGCGGATGCCGGGCTGCCGGTAATGGAGGACCTGGGCAGCGGGACGTTCGTGGATTTTTCCAAATACGGGCTGATCAAGGAGCCCACGGTGCAGGAATCCGTGGCTGCAGGGGCGGACCTGGTGACGTTTTCCGGGGATAAGCTGCTGGGCGGGCCCCAGGCCGGGGTGATCGTGGGGTCCAGGGCCATTATGGACCGGATCAAGAAAAATCCCCTGACCCGGGCCCTGCGCATTGACAAGCTCACCCTGGCGGCCCTGGAAAGCACGCTGCGGGCCTATCGCGACGAACCTGCCGCCATGGAAGAAATCCCCACCCTGTACATGCTCACCTGTCCGATGGCACACATCGAGAAAAAGGCCGCAGACCTGGAAAAAGCGCTTGGCGAAATCGGCGATCCGAGATTGAGATGCCGGGTGATGGATTCGGTGTCCCGGGCCGGTGGCGGGTCCCTGCCGCTGCAGGAGCTGCCGACCAAGTGCGTGGCAATTACGGTGGACGGGATCGGGGCTTCCAGGATTGATCAGGCGTTGCGGGGCCAGCGGCCGGCGGTGATAGGGCGGATTGAGAATAACGAGTTTCTTTTCGATTTGCGGACGGTGCGGGACGGGGAGATTGCGGGGATTGCGAGTAAAGTTTTAAGTGCATTAAGTTCATTAAGTTTTAAGTGAATTAAGTGTTAAGTTCATTAAGTTTTAAGTGGTTAAGATGGGTAGAGGCGCGTGTGGGGGTGAACCTGTGGGTTTGCCCGAAATCCTATCAGGGAAATGATTTATGAGTGATCAGAAGAGCGGGGGGATACATCGGAGCCAGACTTCGAGCAGTGCGTTTTTGCTGTCCAGGAGCGATATCAGCGAGCCTGTAGCAGAGTACGGCACCCAGTCAGACGCGGCTGCGGCGTGGACCATCGAGACCCTGACCCGGGTTTTTCCGGATGCAATCGGGCCGGGGCGGATCCTGGAAGCCGGCCTGGAGCAGGTGGCAGGGGCGGACCGGTTTGCGGTCATGGCGTTTCGCATTGATGATTTCTACCAGGCGGCCGAACCGGAAAACCTGATACAGGAGGTGGCCGGGATCGTCGATGAGATCTGTCAGGATCGGGATGGTATCTGGGGGATCGTGGACACGGACGTGCTGGCCTGCTTTCTGCCGGAAACCGACGGGGCCGCGTGCCTGGAAACCTCGGACGCGGTGCGTGAAAAGCTGGCGGAAAGTAGAAACGAAACCGTGACCATCGGCATTGCAGGGTACCCGGTGC
This sequence comes from Desulfobacteraceae bacterium, assembly GCA_021737225.1. Taxonomy (GTDB): domain Bacteria; phylum Desulfobacterota; class Desulfobacteria; order Desulfobacterales; family Desulfosalsimonadaceae; genus Desulfosalsimonas. The sequence continues at coordinate 11,636 of JAIPEJ010000039.1, read as the reverse complement.
TAGACTACGACAGGCAAAGCATTCTGAAAAATGCGCAAAAGGCCGTGGTTCACGCGGAGTTCTTCGGCCCGGACAGCCGGGTGGTGTTTGACTCGGTGAGCCTGAACATCAGCGGGGACAACTACTACCAGGCCGGAGACATCGACGGGGCAGTGGCCGAGTTCAAAAAGGCCCTGGAGCTGGATGCCGAAAACATCAACGTGCTAAACAGCCTGGGGGTCTGCTACGGGGTGCGCGAGCAATACGACCAGGCCCTGGAATGCTTCCTGGAAGCCGCGCGGCTGGATCCCGAAGAGGTCATGCCCGTGTACAACGCCGGCTACACGTGCATGTGCAAGGGCGATTACGAGCGGGCCCTGGAATATTTCCACAAAGCCGAGGCCCTGGATAAAAACGTGTTTGAGGTGGCTTTCCAGGCCGGCCGGGTGTACCTGGAAACCGGCCAGCCCGTGAATGCCAAGAAATACCTGGAAAAGGCGGTTGAACTAAACCCCGAGTCCGCCGCCGCCAACCGCTACCTGGGCGACTGCTACATGGAGGTCGACCGGGATGCGGATGCGGCAACCGCCTACAAGAACGTGCTCAAGATCCGGCCGGAAGACGCAGAAGCCCTTTCCGCCCTGGGGTATCTCTACGAAATGCAGTCCAGGAACGCGGATATCGCCCTGATGTTCTGTCAGAATGCGGTTGAGATGGCCCCGGACAACGCGCTTTTCCGCCACCGGTTGGGCCGGCTGTATTACAACCGGAACCGGTATGACGAGGCGCTGGCCGAATTTGAAGCGGCAAGGGATATGGGACACGAGGCGTCGGTGGAGTATATTTCGATGATCCGGGGTAGGGAAAATAAGGCGGGGGAGGGTTAAGAAAAAAAGTGTTAAGTGCGTTAAGTTCATTAAGTTTTAAGTGATTATGTGGTTATGTGGTTAATAAAAACCGGCTGTAGGGGCGGACCTGTGTGTCCGCCCGAATAATCGGAGTCGGGATCAGAACCCGATAGCGATATGAGGCGGCTGGAACATATTGATTTTGGCGGATTCGTTGTTATTTTAAAAATTGCAATAAGGCCGAATGAGTGGTGCAAATGCCGATTTGCTATACTTTTGAATGGGATCCTGAAAAGGCTTACTATAACCATAATAAACACGGTATAGCTTTTGACGAAGCCGCTACGGTGTTCAAAGATCCAAAAGCACTTTCCATCTTTGATCCAGATCACAGCAGCACTGAAGACAGATGGATAACTATGGGAATTTCAGAAAAAGGAAGACTTCTTGTTGTAAGCCATACATTTCTGGAAGAAAATAAAAATGATATAATAATCAGAATTATTTCAAGCCGGAAAGCAACCAAGCAAGAAACAAAGTCATATGGTGAATCGTAATGAGAGAAGAATATGATTTTTCAAAAGGGGAAAGGGGTAAATTTTATCATCCGGATATGAAATTAAACATTCCCATTTATCTGGATGAAGAAGCCTCGGCCTTTGTGGAGAAAATCGCTTCAAAAAAAGGTATAGACAGATCCTCAGTTGTAAACGAACTTCTCCGGGGCAATATAAAGATCGCTGAAGCGATGGAATAAGGAGATCGAACAAAATGCCGATTTATGAATATTATTGCGAGGCTTGCGATAAGAAGTTTGAGACGCTGGTCAGGGGCGGGGAGGTGCCGGTATGTCCGAAGTGCGGGCAGAGCCGGGATCTGAAAAAACTGCTGTCCGCCTGCGGGTTTGTGAGCAAGGGCGAAGGCGGCGAGACCGTGAGCGCGTCTGCGGGATCATCCTGCGGCAGTTGTGCATCCACCGGTTGTGCCGGTTGCGGCATATGACGGGCAAAACCGTGCGCATCGGCACCCGCGGCAGCAAGCTGGCCCTTTGGCAGGCCAACTGGGTAAAGGACCGAATTGCGGAACACCATCCCGAGATAAATATCGAACTCGAGGTCATCAAGACCAGCGGGGACAAGATCACGGATGTGCCCCTGGCCAAGGTCGGGGGCAAGGGCCTGTTTGTCAAGGAAATCGAGGAGGCCCTGCTTGACGGCCGGATCCACCTGGCCGTGCACAGCATGAAGGACATGCCCGGCGAAATGCCGGAAGGCCTGCATATTGGCGCGATTCCCGTGCGGGAAACCCCTTACGACGTACTCATTGCCAGGGAAGCGACCACGCTGGCAGAGCTGCCACGCGGCGCGGCCGTGGGCACCAGCAGCCTGCGGCGGGCATGCCAGGTGCTGCACTTCCGGCCGGATTTTGACGTGCGGCCCCTGCGGGGCAACATTGACACCCGGATCAAAAAACTCACCACTGAAGGCCTGGATGCTGTAATCCTGGCGGCTGCCGGGGTCAAGCGCCTGGGCTATGATCACGAAATCAGCGCGCACCTGGACCCGGCAGTGGTGCTGCCGGCAGTCGGCCAGGGCGCGCTGTGCATCCAGGCCCGCGAAAACGACCAGGAGACCGCCGGCCTGCTGGCCGAGATCCATCACCCGGAAACCGCGTGCACGGTACTGGCAGAGCGGGCGTTTTTAAAGCGCCTGGAAGGCGGATGCCAGGTGCCGATTGCGGCTTTTGCCGTGCTTTCGGACGGCAGCCTGGCGCTTGACGGCATGGTGGCCGAAACCGACGGATCGGTCATGCTAAGAGAGCAGATGACGGCTTCGGCCGAAAATTCCCAATCCCTGGGAACGGCCCTGGCAGACCGGCTGATTGCGCGCGGCGCCGGGGATATCGTGCAACGCCTTATCGAAGAAGCCCAACAGTCATGAGTGGAATTGTTTACCTGATCGGCGCCGGCCCCGGGGACCCCGGACTGGTGACACAAAAGGGGATCGCGTGCATTGCCGCGGCTGACGTGGTGGTATACGATTATCTGGCATCCGCGGAGCTGCTCAAGTATGCAAGAGATGATGCCGAACTGATCTACGTGGGCAAAAAGGGCGGGGACCACACCCTGAGCCAGGACGGGATCAACGCCCTGCTGGTGGAAAAGGCGGCTGCGGGAAAAGCGGTGGCGCGTTTAAAAGGCGGGGACCCTTTTATCTTCGGCCGCGGGGGCGAGGAAATCGAGGAACTCATCGCAGCCGGCCTGGCCTTCGAGGTGGTGCCCGGCGTGACCTCTGCTGTGGCCGCGCCGGCGTATGCGGGCATTCCCCTGACCCACCGGCAGTTTGCCTCGTGCGTGACCTTTATCACCGGGCACGAGGACCCCACAAAGACCGATTCCATGATCAACTGGGATGCGCTGGCTGCCACCGGCGGCACCCTGGTTTTCCTGATGGGCGTGAAAAACCTGCCCAACATCACCCGCCGGCTTGTGGAAGCCGGCATGTCAAAGGAGACCCCGGCCGCACTGGTGCGGTGGGGAACCACGCCGGACCAGCAGTCCGTATCCGGCACCCTGGAGACGATCAATGATAACGTGCAGGCAGCCGGGCTCAAGCCGCCGTGCATTATCGTGATCGGCGAGGTGGTCCGGCTCCGGGAAAAGATGCAGTGGTTTGAAAAGCGGCCCCTGTTCGGCAAACGCATCGTGGTGACCCGGGCCAGAAAACAGGCCAGCGACCTGGTGCAAAAGCTCTCCGACCTGGGGGCGGCCTGCCTGGAGGTGCCGGCCATTGAAATCGTGCCGCCCGAGGATCTCGGGCCGCTGGATGCGGCGATCAAAGCCATCGCGGATTACGACTGGCTGGTGTTTACCAGTGTGAACGGGGTGGACGTGTTTTTTGACCGCCTGCGGGCCGCGGGAAAGGACACCCGGGCCCTGGGCCGGATCCGGACCGCTGCCATCGGGCCGGCCACTGCCCGTCGCATGCGGGATAACGGGCTAAACGCGGATATCGTGCCGGACAGCTACCGGGCGGAAAGCGTGGTTTCGGCCTTTGAAAACCAGGACGTGGCCGGAAAAAAGATCCTCCTGCCGCGGGCCGAAGGCGCCCGGCCGGTACTGCCGGTGGAACTCACGAATATGGGCGCCCGGGTCGACGAGGTGATCTCCTACCGGGCCGTGCCGGGAACGGACAGCGCGGGCCGGCTTGCAGAGCGGCTCAGGGCCGGTGAAATCGACATGATCACCTTTACCAGCTCTTCGACGGTGCGAAACTTCATGGCCCTGCTGCCCGAGGCCGACGCGGCGGACCTGCTCTCCGGGGTAAGCATTGCCGCCATCGGCCCGATTACGGCCGAAACAGCATCGGAAATGGGCGTTCATGCCGATATCGTGGCGGAGGAGTATACGATTGGGGGGTTGGTTGAGGCGATAGTAAATAGTGTTAAGTGCATTAAGTGTTAAGTGTTAAGAAAAAAAGGAATAAATCCTTATTTTGATCTTAAAACTTAATGAACTTAACACTTAAAACTTTCTTTTATTCAATCGCATCAAACCGGCACGCATCGTAGCAGGCCAGGCACTGGACGCATTTTTCCCGGTCAATGGCGGCCACTTCCTTTTTCTGCCAGGTGATCGCGCCGCTGGGGCAGACCTTGTAGCACATGCCGCATTTTTTGCACTTGTCCGTATCCACGGTGAACTTCAGCAGCGCGGCGCACCGCTTGGCCGGGCAGCGCTTTTCATAGACATGGGCGTCGTATTCCTCCCGGAAATACCGCAGGGTGGACAGCACCGGGTTCGGTGCGGTCTGGCCCAGCCCGCACAGCGAAGAGGTCTTGATCACATCGCAGAGGTCTTCCAGGATTTCGATGTCTCCGGGCGTGCCGTGACCCGCGGCGATTTTGTCCAGGATTTCCAGGATCCGGCGGGTGCCTTCGCGGCAGGGGGTGCACTTGCCGCAGGACTCGTCCTGGATGAAATCCATGAAAAACCGGGCCATGTCCACCATGCAGGTTTTTTCGTCCATGACGATCACGCCGCCCGAGCCCATGATGGCGCCGACCTTGGCGATTTCCTCGTAGTCCACCGGCGTGTCCAGGTATTTTTCCGGCACGCATCCGCCCGACGGGCCGCCGAGCTGCACGGCCTTGAACTTGCGCTTTTTCGGGATGCCGCCGCCGATTTCAAATATCATCTTGCGCAGGGTAATGCCCATGGGCACTTCCACCAGGCCGATGTTGTTGACATCCCCGGACATGGCAAACACCTTGGTGCCCTTGGAAGACTCCGTGCCCACGCTGGCGTACCACTGGCCGCCGTTTAAAATGATCTGGCCCACGTTGGCCAGGGTTTCCACGTTATTGAGCACCGTTGGCCGGTCCCAGAGCCCCTTGTTTGCGGGAAAAGGCGGGCGGGGCCGCGGCATGCCGCGCTTGCCCTCGATGGAGCGCATCAGGGCGGTTTCCTCGCCGCAGACAAAGGCGCCTGCGCCCTGGTAGATGTCGATGTCAAAATCAAATCCGCTGCCCAGGATGTCCTCGCCCAAAAGGCCGTAGTTCCGGGCGTTTTCAATGGCCAGGCTCAGCCGCTCGACGGCCAGGGGGTATTCGGTCCGGCAGTAGATGTATCCCTTGCTTGCCCCGATGGCGCGGGCGGCAATGATCATGCCCTCGAGCACCGCGTGGGGATCGGCTTCCAGAATGCTGCGGTCCATGAACGCGCCGGGGTCGCCCTCGTCTGCATTGCACAGCACGTACTTGATATCGCCTTGGGCCTTTGCGGCAAACCCCCATTTCACCCCCGCGGGAAATCCCGCGCCGCCGCGGCCGCGCAGTCCGGAGGTTTTCACCTCTTCGATGATCTCCTCGGGCGTGAGTTCGTTGACCGCCCGGGCCATACCGAAATACCCGTCCCGGGCGATGTATTCGTCAATGCTTTCCGGGTCGATCTGACCCTTGTTGCGCATGGCCCGGAACATCTGGTTGGCGAAAAACGGGATATCCGACATGATGGGGATGGTTTCCTTGGAAGCCGGCTCCTTGTAGAGCAGGCGCTGGACCGGGCGGCCCTTTAAGAAATGCTCCTCCACGAGTTCTTCCACGTCCCCGGACGTAAGCTTCTGATAGAAAATGCCCTCCGGCTGGACCAGCATCACCGGGCCGACCGCGCAGAACCCGTTGCAGCCGGTTTCAATGACCCGGATTTCCCGGTCCAGGTTCTGGCGCTCGAGTTCGGCGCCAAGCGCTTCCTTGAATTCACCGGCTCCGCTGGCATGACAACCCGTGCCGCCGCACAGCATCAGGTCTATTCTGTGCTGGTTCATTGTTGCTCCAAAAAAAAGTTTTAAGTTTTAAGTGCATTAAGTTTTAAGATTAAATTAAGAAATTATTCCTTTTTTCTTAACACTTAATCACTTAATCACTTGATTCTATTCATATTTTTCCAAAATTTCCAACGCCTGGTCCGGCTTAATACCGCCGTAGGTGTTTTGATCCACCATCATGACCGGCGCCAGTCCGCAGGCGCCCAGGCACCGCACGGCTTCCAGGGAAAACCGTCGGTCGTCGGTCGTCTCCCCGGAACCGATCCCGTATGTGCGGCCGATCCGGTCCATGGCCTCCTTGACCCCCTTGACATAGCAGGCCGTGCCCAGGCAGACCCGGACGGTGTGCCGGCCCCGGGGTGTCAGGGAAAACAGGGAATAAAAGGTGGCCACACCGTAAACATCGCTGCGGGGAAGATTCAGGCCGCGGCTGATGTAGTCGATCAGTTCAACCGGGAGATAGCCCACCGCGTCCTGGCACATGCGAAGCACCGGGATAACGGCGCCCGGGGTGTCCTTATGGGACGCGATAATTTCGTCGATGCGCTGGTGCATCTCCGGGGTGATATCCGGGTGGGAAAGCATCACGGAACTCCTTTTCGTGTACGCAAGGTCTCAATAAGTCGCCATTCTTCCTGAAAAAAAGAAGAATCAATATGTCACAATCATCCGGGATTGTCAAATCGAGAAAAGTTTTAAGTGTTAAGTTTTAAGTGCATTAAGTGCGTTAAGTTTTAAGTGGTTGGGTGGTTGGGTGCTCGGGTGGTTGGGATGGTTGGAATCATGCAGGGATGGAAATTGGAAGGGCAACAATTTATTGACAGTTATCCGGGTTTTTTTTATTTTGAAAGTATAAACAGGTTTATACACGTCCGGGGTCACTTTCCATTCAAAAAGAGCAGCATGCCGATGAAACTTTCCGAACTAATCGACAAGATAGACGCGGTTGTCATTGCCGGGGACGATAAGCTCGACCTGGACATCGAGCGTATCGGCGCCAGCGACATGATGAGCGATATCCTTGCGGCAAACCTGGGTACCAACAGTATGCTTTTAACCGGCCTGACCAACGTGCAGTCCATTAAAACCGCCGTGATTGCCGGTGTCGAGGCTATCCTGTTTGTCCGGAACAAGCGGCCGCCCCAGGCGGTCATTGACACGGCAAACTCCCATGGCATTCCCCTGCTGACGTGTCCGTATTCAATGTTTGTCACCAGCGGGCGCCTGTACGCCCAGGGATTTACCGGGCTGAACGGATTGAGGTAAATGGCGGCGCTAAAAAAAAGCTTTCAGCTCAAAAGCCGGGACTTCATGCATGCAGGTGAGGCTTCCATATCCGTGCAGAACATGCTCAAGCAGATCGGCATCGAGCCCGCGCTTATCCGGCGCGTGGCCATCTGCGCATACGAAGGGGAAATGAACGCGGTGACGCACGGTGAAAACGGAAACTTCCGCATAGAGGTCAACACCGATAAAATCATCCTGGACATCTCTGACGAAGGGCCCGGAATTGAAGATATCGAAAAAGCCATGGAAAAAGGGTTTTCCACGGCCACCGAGGAGTACCGGGAAATGGGATTTGGCGCCGGCATGGGACTGCCGAACATGGAGACCAATTCCGACCGCATGGACATTGAATCCGAAAAGGGGCAAGGCACAAGGGTGGTGATGCGTTTTTCGCTGTCCCCCGGGTCCCGGAAAAATGAAACCTAATTTGAAACGCTCAAATCAGGTAAAACAGGGCAAAGCGCATGATCGGGGAATATGTAACATTCCAGCTCGATAAATGCACTGGCTGCGCACACTGCGTAAAAGCCTGCCCCACCCGGGCCATCCGCATCCGCAGCCTCAAGGCCGTCCACCATCCGGATCTGTGCATCGGGTGCGGGGAGTGCCTCCGGGTATGCCCGGAAGGGGTGATCCAGTCCAACGTCGAATCCAGATTTCCGCTTGACCCGGACAAAACCAATGCGGCAATTATCTCGCCGGTGCTCTATTCCCAGTTCCCGGATACCATGCCGTGCGACGTGCTCAGGGCGGTCAAGGAAATGGGCTTTGACCACGTGGTGGATCTTTCCTTTCACCTGGAAATGTTCCAGTTCGCAGTGGAGGGGTTTATCGCGCAGAACCGGGAGACCCGGCAGGCCCCTTTTCCGCTGATCTCCCCCATATGCCCGGTGGTGATCCGGCTCATCGCGCTCAAGCACCCGACACTGCTGGACAATATTCTGCCGATACGCCGGCCGGCGGTCATGATCGCAGATGACGTGCGTAAAAAACTGCAGTCCATACATAACATAACCGCCTCCGAGATCGAGATCTTCCACATCACCCCCTGCCCCTCCAAGGCGCTGTCCCAGGAGATGGTGCTCAAGGACGAGATCGGATCCGTGGACCGGACCATCGGCATCAATGCCGTCTATCCGGAGCTCTGCAAGCACGTGGAAAACATCCGGGAAATGGAACTCGACATTTACGATACCGACCCGTTTGCCAACATCCCCAATGCCCGGGGACCCATGTGGAGCAAGTCCGGCGGGGAGATCAATCCCCTGCGCGATGAAGGAATGCTTTCGGTTTCCGGTTTACAGGAAATCCGCCGCTGCCTTGAAAAAATCGAGATGGGCGTTTTTGATGAAATGAATTACATTGAACTTCGGGTTTGCCCGCAAGGATGTCTCGGCGGACCGCTGACCGCCGTGGACCGCCATATGGCCAAGCAGACCGTGCAAAAGCTGGTGCGCACATTCGGTGTCAACCGGCGGCTGCCCCCGTACAAACTCCAGCGGCTCTACGACCGCGGCTGGTTTTTTGCCAATATCCGGCCTTCGGATTTAACCGGGTATTACCCGGATCAGCGGCAGGCGCTGACCATTGATCAAATGCAGGAAATCGAGAATCTGCTGTCGCTGCTGCCGGGAATCGATTGCGCGGTCTGCGGCGCGCCGGACTGCCGCACCTTTGCCGAGGACGTGGTTCGCGGCAGGGCCAGGCGCAGTGATTGCTTCAGGCTCCGCGAGATTGACAACGGCAAGGAGGGCGATACATAGGTTTCTGCAGGATTGGGGCGGACACGCAGGTCCGCCCCTACGGGCCCGCATAGGGGGCAACATATTACCATTTACCATTGTAGGGGTGGACCTGTGTGTCCACCCCGGCAGGATCGGCAAACATATGCAATACCGGATGTACGGAAGAATTGAGGCGCTTATGAAAACCCAGGACTTGATCGACCGGTTCGGACTCACCGCCGCAGCCGGAAAAGACGGCACAGACCGAGAAATCGCCGGCGGCTATTGCGGCGATCTGCTCAGCGAGGTCATGGCCAACGCCCCGATCGGGTGCGTCTGGATGACCATCCAGGTTCATCAGAACATCGTGGCAGTGGCCGTGCTCCGGGAAATGGCCGCCATCGTCCTTGCCATGGACAACCAGCCGGACCCGGAAACCTGCGAGAAAGCCGACCGGGAAAAGATCCCCATTCTGCTCTACAGCGGGACTTCCTACGAACTGGCCGGAAAACTCTACGGCGCAGGAATTGTCAACAAAACCGCAGGCGAATGAACCCGGCCCTGACGACACAGGAGCTCAAGCACTTCCGGGCGGATACCCATATCCACACCTGCCTTTCCCCGTGCGGCGACCTGGAGATGGGGCCGCGGGACATCGCTGCACAAAGCCGGCACGCGGGCCTTGACATGATAGCGGTATGCGACCATAATTCTGCTGAAAATGCCGGGGCGGTGATGCGGGCCGGGGATCGTGTCGGGCTTGCTGTTTTGCCGGGCATGGAAATCTGCTCCAGGGAAGAAGTCCACGTGGTGGCCCTGTTTGAAACCCTGGAAGCGGCGCATCAAATGCAGGAATTCGTGTACGCCCGCCTGCCCGGGGAAAATCAGCGAGAGGTCTGGGGCGAACAGATCATGGCAAATGAGAAAAACGAGGTACTGGGGGAAAACCACCGCCTGCTCATCGGGGCGACCACCCTGAACCTGTATAAAATTGTCGAGCAGGTGCACGCCTGTGGCGGCCTGTGCATCGCATCGCACGTGGACCGGCCGGCATACAGCCTCATCGGCAACCTGGGCTTTATTCCGCCGGACCTTGACATTGACGGCATCGAAGTTTCCTTTCGGGTGCCGCTTTGCCGGGCCCGGCAAAGCGTAAACGGCATTGCCGGCTATCCGTGCGTGACCGCGTCAGACGCCCACTTTTTAAGGGATATCGGACGCGCCTGGTACGGGCTGCAGATGGCCTCGCCCTGCTTTGCCGAACTGCGGATGGCGCTTAAGGGAGAAAACGGCAGAAAGATCATCGCAAATTGAAGGAACTGGCGCTCCATATTCTGGATGTGGCGGAAAACGGCATCACCGCCGGTGCGGACCGGATCTGCATTACGGTGGAAGAAGACCGGACGGAAAACCGCATGGAGATCTCCATCGCGGACAACGGCCGGGGCGTGCCCGAAGACGTGATGAAACGAATCACCGACCCGTTTTACACCACTCGTACCACCCGGCGGGTGGGGCTGGGCCTGTCGCTTTTCGAGGACACGGCCCGCAGGTGCGGCGGATCCATGACAATCGATTCCGAGCCCGGTCAGGGCACCCGGGTGACCGCCACGTTTGTCCACGACCACATTGACCGGCCGCCCCTGGGGGACATGGCCGGTACGCTGATGACCCTGATTTACAGCAATCCGGAAGGGGACCTGGTCTACCGCAGCCATTCCGGGGACGGGGAAATCGTAATTGATACAAAGCAGGTCCGGAAGCAGTTTAACAACCGGCCGATCACCGATCCGGATGTATTCCGGCACCTGATGAAACAGATGGAACAAATTAAAACCTAATCTGCGGTAAACTTAAAAATCGCTCAATTTAGGCAAAACAGAGAGGTAAATCATGGGCAAAATGACCATAGACGACCTGAAAAAAATCAAGGAACAGACCTCGGAAGAAACCTCATTGCGCCACGGCGCGGCAAATGTTAAAATAATCGTGCACATGGGAACTTGCGGGATCGCCGCCGGCGCCCGGGAAGTGATGAACGCGCTGATGGACGAAATGGGCCAGACAGATCGCCAGGATATCCGGGTGATGGCCTCGGCCTGCCTGGGCATGTGCAGCAGCGAGCCAAACGTCACCGTGGCCGTCGAGGGCGAAGAACCAATTGTTTACCAGCACATGGATGCCAACAAGATGCGGCAGGTTTTCCGGCGCCACGTCCTGGAAGGCGAAGTCCAGACCGACTTTGCACTGGCGCGGGGATAAGAATTTCTGCAAAACAATGCAGACAGCCATTGCCAATCGTTAATCCGTTCACGGGAGGTGTGAATGCCAGAGCAGCCAAAAGAAATTCTGCAGCAGACAGAAGCATTTCAACAATTGACCGAGCCGGAGCTTGCCCCGATTCTGGATTTCAGCGAGCTTCGCAGCTTTACCAAGGGCCACCGCCTGTTCCAGGACGGCGGGTCTGCCGCAAG
>JAIPEJ010000038.1 GCA_021737225.1 Desulfobacteraceae bacterium | reverse complement strand
CCGGGGCCCCGGCCGCCGCCCCTGTTCGATTGGGGGGGTTCTGCCGGTATGTGCTTTTGCCGGCACCCATTCTCCTTTTCCCTGTCACGGCAAGGTCAACCCTGCCCAGGCCAGCCGACCTTTTTTCCGGAAAACTGGAAAATTCCGTCCGGATTTCCGGAACACCCCTTCGGTTTGATTGCTTCTGCTATAATTTTATAGAGTTAAACATACATTCAAGCCCTCTTGGGTATGCAAGGAAGCGCCGGGCGCGGAATGCAAACAGCGTTTCTTAGGGCGCAAGGCTCTGATTGTGGGCCGTTTTTTTGCAAAACAATTCTGTACCGGTATAAGGGCATCATTCCAGCCGGTTCCGGATATCCGAAAAGAATATATCCTTAAGGATTGCCCTTTTTTGTAGGATTAAATTTTATCGTTTATTATCAGGATGTTATATTTTTCCGGAATTATTCCGGGGGCGCCAAAAAGTTGGTTTGGAAATTGCAAGGACTGTAGGCAAGGAAAGATTGTGTAAAGGGATAATAAACCTGGATGGGGGGTGAGAATCAAGGCGGATTCAACAGAAAAAGTTAAGGCGCCATCTGTTCAATAAAACGTTATTGATAAATAACGAGTTACATAAAAAAAGGAGGGGAGTCAAATGAGATCATACATACGATTATTATCATACAAATTTTTGTTAATCGGTGTTTTGCTGGTTTTCGGAGCGCAAGCGCATGCGTTGTCGATAACGCCGGCGACTACGCCCATGTGGTCCGGTAATGAAACTAGCCAGGGCTCAATAAATAGCATAATATAGGGTATTATACCCGGAGACAGCGGCGTTGATTGGTTTGAACTCTATAAAGACAACGTGGGAGGTGCTGAAGAAGGGGACCTTTCAGGGAGTTACGACACCGTATTCGCGAATACGGAGTCAGACCCCAGCGAAGCGACAATTACCTGGCTTGAAGGTGAGCCATATATAGATCCCATTTCTTATCTTCTCGTAAAAGACGGGGCCCAAGAACCGGCCTGGTACCTGTTTGAATTGTCAGACCCGGAGTGGAATGGCATGGAAACGCTTTACCTTAGGGGATTCTGGCCGCAACAGGGCGCCATTTCCCATGTGAGCCTTTACGAAACAGAAACGGAACGGGTCCCCGAACCTGCAGCCATGCTGCTGATGGGGATGGGGTTGGTCGGTATCGCCGGCTGGACCCGGGGGAAGCTGAAGAAAAAGAAAGGATAATACGGAATTATCCGTAAATAAAGTTAATCAAGGAAGGCGGGGTCTTAAAAAAGGCCCCGCTTTTTTTGTGGGATATGCTCGGGCGATTCAAGCCGGAGGTCGTCTATGTACAGGGTCCAGGGCTCCGGGGCACGGGTGACAAAAAGGCCGAGGTTCTGGATGCGGGCCAGATTGAGCCGGCGGGTGCGGGGGGGGGCGGTTTTTACATCTGTGAGGTCAATGGAGATGGGTGTCCAGGATTTCGGGGATAGTGTAAATGAGCGGTTGAACCGGTCTCTGAATTGCTGGATGGGCTGTTTTTCGTGTTGAGCGTCGTGGATGCGGATGGTGATGCGGATGGGTTGAGGCTCTGGGTTGTAGGCGGCCAGGTGGAGGCTGGAAAACCCGGTCCAGTTGCGCGGCATGTACTGCATGGAAATGCCGGAATAGGTGTCTGTGGTAAGGTTTATTTTGAGGCTGCGGGTGCCGTGAAAGGCCTTTTGGGAAGAGATTGCAAAGGCTTTGGTGTGGCTTTCGAATCTGGTGGATTCAAACGGGGTTTCAAAATCCGCAAGGATCGGAAATTGCCGGTAGGAGATGAAGTCGTCTGATGCGGCCCGAAAGGCCGGCCAGAGCACCAGGGCGATCAGGCATGCGGTGGCTGCGTGGAGCAGGGCATATTGGCGGGCTTTTTTGCGGAACCGGAAGGACAGGTAGGCGGCAATGCCGGCAAGGTCGCCGAGGATGTCGGTATACGAGGGGAATCGCCCCGGGATCACGCTCTGGAAAAGTTCGGTGGCGCCTGCGGCGGCAAGCACGGCCAGAAAAAGCATGAGGATCTGCCGGATCGGGGGGCGACGGGTTAAGGGCGGGTAAAATGCGTAGGCCAGGTGGCCGGCCAGGAAGAACAGCACCGGGTGCCCGAGGTTCCACAGGGCCTTGGTGGTGCGGAGTTCATCTGCGGATTGGCCGGAGGGAATGAACATGCAGATGAGCCCGGCGATAAAGGCGGCCAGTAGAATGTAGTCTGAAAGTTTGCGGCTCAAGGGTATGATCTCCCGGGCTCCGGTCAGGGCACTCTGTGATATTGAAGCAAAGACGGTGTCGTCTTTGCTTTTTTATTGGGTATGGGCGGCCATGGCAAGGGGAAAATCCGGGCGGGGTTGAAAATTAGGAGAATTCAGGCTATAAAGAGGGGGTGCGGTTTTGGGGAGAAGGGGTCAGAATTGAATTCTGCCCCCGGGCGGCGCCCCGGGGTGCTGGTGAGAGGGGTCAGACTGGAAGTCTGTCCCCGGGAGTAAGCCGGGGGTCCGGGTACTTCATGAAAGGGGGAGGATTTTGCATTATGTAAGCAGGCGTGTTGGTTATTTGGGGGTGTTTTTATGTGTGGTTTTGCTGGCTGCTGCGTGCCAGCGGTATGAAGGACCGGATATTTCCTACCGGAGTCTGGAGGAGATCAAGGAAAGCGGCAAACTCGTGGTGCTTACGCGCAATGCGCCAACCACCTATTATATTGATCAAAACGGCATTGCCGCAGGGCCGGAATATGAAATGGTACAGGCATTTGCCGAGTCCATCGGTGTGGAGCCGGATTTTCAGACCAGGCAGACGGTGGATGCGATTCTGACCAGCCTTGAAGCCGGCGAGGGCGATCTGGCGGCAGCCGGGCTGACCATTACGGAAAAGCGGCAGAAGCGATTCCGGTTTTCCCCGGCTTACCAGGAAGTCACGCCCCAGGTGGTGACCCGGCGGGACCGGGTGCAGCCCGAATCCATCCAGGAGCTGGTGGGACTTGAAATCACCGTGATTGCCAACAGCAGTTATACCGAGCGCCTGGAGAAGTTCAAGGAGGAGAAGTATCCGAACCTTTCGTGGACGGTTACCAATGACAGTGCGACCGAGCAGCTTTTGCATGACGTGTGGGCCCGAAAACTGGAGTGCACGATTGCCGATTCCAATATCGTGGATATCAACCGGCGGTATTATCCCGAGCTCATGGCCCCGGTCAACCTCGGGCGGGCCCAGCACCTGGGCTGGGCCATGGCGCCGGGAAACAAAAACCTGGAAAAGGCCGTGGCCAAGTGGCTGGAAAAATACCGGGAAAGCGGGGCACTTGAGCGCTTGCAGGAAAAGTACTACGGGTTTTTTGAAATATTTGATTACGTGGATGTGCGCAGATACATTCGGCGGATTGACCAGCGGTTTCCCAAGTACCGGAAGTATTTCCGGCAGGCGGCAGAAAAGTACGACCTGCCGTTTGACATCCTGGCCGCACAGGGCTACCAGGAGTCCCACTGGAACGCCATGGCCAAAAGTCCCACCGGTGTGCGCGGCATCATGATGCTCAC
Organism: Desulfobacteraceae bacterium; assembly: GCA_021737225.1. Classification (GTDB taxonomy): domain Bacteria; phylum Desulfobacterota; class Desulfobacteria; order Desulfobacterales; family Desulfosalsimonadaceae; genus Desulfosalsimonas. The sequence continues at coordinate 15,538 of JAIPEJ010000038.1, read as the reverse complement.
GCTTCCCACGGCCCGGGCAATGGGGGTGTCCAACCGCCTGGATCCCAGGCAGAGCATTTTCGGCGGGGCCCGGTACATGGCCCGGCTCAAGCGGATCTTCTCAGACGAGGTCACCGAGCCGGATCTGACCTGGCTGGCGCTGGCCGCATACAACGTGGGGCTGGGGCATCTGCGGGATGCCCAGCGGCTGGCCCGGGAGCAGGGCCTGAACCCTTATTCGTGGGGGGATTTAAAACAGGTGCTGCCGCTTCTGGCCCACAAGGAATATTACAAGGATTTGAAATACGGTTATGCCCGCGGTTATGAGCCGGTGCGCTATGTGCAGCGCATCCGGGAATACCGCCATATTCTGCAAAACGAACTGACAAGTCGATAAGGAGAGACCCAATGATCGCAGTGATTGCCAAGATCCCGGTGCAGCCGGAAAAAAAGCAGGAAGCACTTGACGCGGTAAAGACGCTGATGTCGCACGTGGCAAAGGAAGAGGGCACGCTTTTTTACTCGGTCAACGTGAGTGAAGAAGATCCCAACACCCTGGTGATGATCGAGCGCTACCGGGACCGGGACGCGTTAAACGAACATGGTTCCACTCCGCATTTCAAGGAGTTTATGGGCCAGGCGGGCAGTTTTGCCGCGGGCAAGCCGGAAATCAAGGTATACGAGGAAATCGAGGCAGTCTGAGGGAGGGATGGTCATGGCGACCATACAGGAGCAAATCAAGCAGGACCTGGCCCGGGCCATGAAGGAAAAAGACACGGAATTGAAAAACACGCTCCGGATCGTGATGGGTGAGTTCGGCCGGGGGGCGTCCAAGGAAGTCAGTGACGCAGAAGCGGTCAAGGTGCTGCAGAAACTGGTCAAATCCGAGCGCGAAAGCCTGGGGCATGCCAAGAAGGATGGAGCGTCGCGTTATATCGAGATTCTGGAAAGTTACCTGCCGAAAATGGCAACGGATGAGGAGATCCGGCAGTGGATTGCCGAAAATATCGATTTTTCGCAGTACAAGAACAAAATGCAGGCCATGAAGGATATTATGGGGCATTTCGGGGCGGCTGTGGATGGGGGCCGGGTGAAGCAGATTTTAGAGAAACTGTGATGTTTTCGCAAGGGGACGGATTTCAAATCCGTCCCCCATCAGGCCTTGTTTTGGGTTTTTATTTTTTACCTAAATTGAGCGTTTCAAATTTTTACACGGATCAATATTTTGTATTTTTTTTAAGGAATTAAATCATTTTCAGGTGTTAAAATTTGAAATCCTCCGGGATTTTCAAGTTTGCCGCATCTACTGCGTCAGATGCAGTCTCGCATAGTTTACTATAGCTCGTCCGCATCTTCCTTGTATCTGCGGCAAACTTGAAAATCGCTCAAATTAGGTTTTATTGTCTTTGATTTGGGAGATGGCGTCATCTATGGAGAGATTGCCCAACCATTGCTCCCGTTGTTTTGTATAGTCGCCTTGCCCCACGGAGAACTGATTCAGAAACCGGATGGTATCCACTACCCCCAGCTCTTTGAATAGAATGTTGGTGGCACGACGGCTGATTTCGGATATGGGTTTTGCTTCTGTGTTCATATTTCCGTCTCCATGGTCATTTCGGTAGGGGAAACCACTTTGATATTTAAGCCTTCCAGCTTTTTGGCCTTCTTCAAAAACTTATCATCACATGTACAAAAATAATCGACTTTTGCAACAGATGCAAACGCCAAATGGAGTGCATCCAAAGGTTTCAAGTTTGATGCGATCAGTCTTCTGGCCAATTTTTCAATTTCTTGTGTCAAATCAATAGATTCTGCTGTTATCTTGAGAATTGCCAGGGCATCTTCTTTACGATCCTGATCGGGTATGCGGCTGATCTCGAAATGCAACGCATCTGAAGAGATGAGCTTCAAACGACCTGATTCGCATAGCGATAGGATCATTAGAACCGCTTCAGCTTCAACCGCTATTCTTGGTTGGGATTTATCGTCAAAAGGTCGTTGGAGGCTGCAGCAATCGAGATAAACTTTCATTTAATGGTACTCCTAATCGCACATAATTCAGTTCCCCTGTTACAGTCTGATTCCTTCCTGCTCGACTTTCTGGTGGAAGGGCATGGCTTGGTAGGAGCCACTGTCCCATTGTGCTCGGGTTCGTACAATTGACGAGATAACCTCGCCGGTATCCCATTCAATTTCGTAGAGTCTATGGCGGATGCGGTCTATGCGTTTGTCATCCAAAGGACCGTGAACTAAGATGAGCAGGTCCCAGTCGGATTCTGCGGTTGAATCTTCCCGGGAGTGGGAACCGTAGAGAATAATCTCTGCTTGAGGTTCGATCTCGCGGACCGCTTTTTTAATTTGTTTCTTTAATTCGTTTGAATTCATGAGTTGGGCCCGGCGGCTGTGTTTAACCCAATAGCGTTTGAACCTGAGGGCTTGCCTTCTCTTCTTTATAGTAAGAAAGCAGGGCGCTTGTGTCCAGATAAATATTATCCCCGTTCATCACGTATATCCCGGATTAAAGAAGCGCTGCTTTGTTTCATGGGGGGCAGTTTGCTGCGGAACAGACTTCGATCCGGAAATTGAAGCGGTTTTTCTTCCTGGGTTTCAATTCGCAGCATGCGGGCTACCGGTTTGCCCCTTCTGAGGATAATAATTTCCTCTCCGGCATTGATTTCGTCAAGCAATCGGCTGATATTCCGGCGGGCTTCCTTTACATTGACTTTTTGCATTTTGGCTCCTTTAAAATGAAAGTACACTTTATATGTGTGCATATCAAATCAAAATGCGGGTCATTTTCAAAGGCGGCGGGTTTGTCCAGCCCCGGGCGTGGGCAAGGCCTTTTCTTTTTTTAATTTGACATTTGTAACCCATGGGGTTACGCTTGTTTGTAAATATGATCAAGTCATTCAAACATAAAGGTCTTGAGGAATTTTTTTACACTGGCAAGAAAAAAGGCATCCAACCGGAACATGCTGATAAGATTGCCAGAATTTTAGACCGTCTAAATGCAGCCGATGATATCCGGGATATGAATTATCCGGGAGCACATTTGCATAAGCTGTCCGGAAATTTGAAAAACTACTTTTCTGTTAGAGTTTCCGGAAATTGGCGTATCTTTTTTCAATTCACAGACGGTGATGCTTATATTGTTAATTATGGGGATTATCATTAAAGGAACTCATTATGAAAAAAATGCAGCGAAAGCCCACACATCCCGGATGTATACTTCGGGAAGATTATCTGCGACCCTTATCGATAACTGTGACGGAGATGGCCTCAAAGTTGAATGTGTCACGGAAAACACTTTCCAAAATTCTCAATGAGAAAGGGGCTGTAACCCCGGACATGGCTTTGCGCCTGTCCAGGGCTTTTGGCACGACACCTGATTTGTGGCTGAATTTGCAGAAGAGCTTTGATCTGTGGGAGGCAGAGAATCTGTCCAGTGACTGGCGGGATGTTCATCCTTTTTCGGAGAACACTGTGAATTCTGATTTATAAGCAAGAGCGGCGGTTCCGAACGCGCGTTTAAAGATATTTTATATCCGGCCTTCTTTTTTAAGCTCTTGTCCATCTGGTCATAGCTGATCAGGGGCTCGTCCCGTCTTTCATCAAATGCGGCCAGATCCGCTTCATCCTCGCAAAGCGCTTCTTTTACAGCCTCATTGATTATCTTTGACATGGATCGGGAAGTTTCCAAGGATTTGATCCGCAGTGCCTGATGAAGCTCCGGGGCCAAGTATATGGTTGAACGTTTCGTTAATCTGGTCATTTTCCACCTCCATCAATTTTGAAGCAGAACCACATCATGATGCTGTTCTGTCAAGCCTGCCTTGACGCGGCCTCCCGGTTTTTCTTGATGCGAAGCAGGCCCGGGCTCTTGTGGATGTGCATGAGGGAGGATTCTGCGCCCAGGTCCAGGAAAAGGCGCTCCAGGTGTTCAAAGAGCACGGGCTGGTCCGGCCAGGTAAAGGTTTTGCGCTCCTTTTCAAACGCCTCCCATTGTTCGGCCGCCTGCGGGTTATTTTCAAAGGCGGCGTTTTTGGCTGTCTGGCAGACAAACATCTCGCAGACAATGGGCTTGATTTGCCACAGGCAGCCTTTATGGGTCAGGAAAATGCACTTGCCGGGGGAGAGCGGATGTGCGATGGCGTGTTCCAGCAGGTCGAGCTCGGCTGCGGAAGCGGCCAGGGCGTTGATGACCACGTCTGCGAAAAACACGATAATGCCGTTTTTCGAGCAGCAGGCGCTCAGGTTGTTGAAATAGCATTTTTCCGTGCAAATCTGCTCGAAATGGGCCTGGTGGAATTCGGCGGTGCGGGTGCGGAAATCATAGTAGTGCTCAATTTCCGCCTTTATTCCAGGTTGTCCGGATAGGGCATCCGGATGCTGCCGGACCATTTGCAGGGCGTTGATTTGTTCGAGCTGGTATTCGTTCATAAACCGGGGCGCCTTACTTGCCGATGATTTCCAGGATTTTGCGGGAGGTGTACTCGCCGGTGTCTGCCAGGGCGTCCACCGGCAAAAAAGCGTCCGCGTTCTGCGAATACAGACATGTTACGGATGCGGGAAAATCCTCGTCCGCTTCGTAGAAGATGTAGCACAGGGCGATCTTGGGAAGTGGGTATACCACGAAGGCGAAATCGCCGGAGACTTTCGCGGGGGCGTCGCTGCCGGCCAGGGTCTGTTTGATCTGCGGCAGGGCGTTTTGCACCGCTTCGGTGCGCGGGGCCAGAATCTGCTCGGTATGCGTGGTAAAAGCGCCCACGTATGGCATGCTGTTGGGGCACTCCTTGAACGCCTTAAAGGGTTCGGCAATGCAGGGCTCGGGCCGGGCGTGCAGGGCGTAGAGCGAAATCAGGATGCCCATTGCCGAGGGGTGATCGCCGCTGCCCAGGGTGATGCCTTCGGGTGAGATTACGCAGGTCTCGCCGAAAGCGGTGAATATAAATCTGTTGCCGTCTTGTTGTGCGGGCAGGTTGTCTGCCAGGTCTGCAGGCAAATCCGCATACAGGCGCTGCAGGTTCTCTCGGGCGATTTTTTCATAATTGTCGGTCATGGATAGGCCTTTCCGTTCCTTTTCTGATCAGGGCACAGCGACCATAGCACAAGGCGGCCTGTGAATAAAGAAAAGCGTGTCAAGTGCATTGTCCTTGAAAAATAAAGGTCCCGCGGCTATGACTGGGGGCAGTGCAAACACAAGAAGCGGGGGCATATGAGATTTTCCTGGAAAGAACGTCCAAAGATTGAGTTGACGGCTTTTTTCGCGGTCAACCTGGTGCGGCTGTGGTTTGGCACGGTGCGGGTAGAGGTGTTAAACAAGCCGGTGTATGAGAAATATTTCAAGGACCCAAACACGGGCAACGTGGTGGCCGGGTCCTGGCACAGGCACGCGGTGTTTTTGTTCTATTTTTTCCGCAAACTCGGCCCGCGCGGCATCATGATCAGCCGCAGCCGGGACGGCGAACTCACCGCCCGGGTGGCCCAGCATCTGGGCTATACCCCGGTACGCGGGTCTTCTTCCAAGGGCGGCATGGAGGCGCTGTCTGCCATGGTCGAATACATGAAGGACCAGTCTGAAAAGCGCCTGTGCGGCACCGCTGTGGACGGGCCCAGAGGGCCGGCCCGGGAAATGAAGCGGGGTATGGCGGTTGTGGCAAAGCAAAGCGGGTCCTGGTTTATTCCGATGGCGTGTTCCGGTACCCGGGTGATCACGTTTTCCCGGGCCTGGGATCAGACCATTATCCCCAAGCCCTTCAGCAAGGTGGTCATTGATTTCGGCGAGCCGGTAAATATCCCGCAGGATGCATCAGAGGAGGAATTCGACCGCATCTGTGCCGATATCGAAGCGGAGCTCGACCGGCTGACCGATAAGGTGGATGAGATTTGCGGGTATGAAAGGGCTTGAACAGGGTAGGGGACAGAATTGAATTCTGTCCCCGGAGTGTTCGCCCCTGTTCTATAACTTTTCGAGAGTATATTTTAAAAAAGTTATAACTTTTTTAGAATACGTTTTTCCCCGGCTTTTAATGTGCCTTGCTCACAGTTACGAAGTTTTCCTGGTAGGCAAGGGCGCCGCCGGCCGGATCCCACTTCTTGAGGGTGCCTTTCATGAAATGGTGGTCTGCCAGTCCCTTGCCGTAGGCGCGGCTTTCCACGGGCAGCTGGTGGCCGAAGCCGTGGATCACGAAGATCGCCTCCGGATGGATGAAGTCGGTGACTTTTGCCTGTATCTGTTCTGTGTAGCCGTCCTGCGTCACATTGACCCAATCCTTGTCCGCGATGCCCAACTTTTCGGCTTCCTGCGTGTTGATCCACAGCACGTTTTCGGCCATGAGCTCGTTTAAGGCCGGGTTGTTCACCGTGTGGCCCTGGGTGTGCAGGGCGCAGCGGCCGAAGGTGATCCGGTACTGCCCTTCGGGCGGCCTTTCCGGGGCCTCGTATGGCTTTAAAGACGGCAGGCCCTGATCTTCGAGCTTTTTGGAAATGATTTCGAGCTTGCCGCTTTGCGTGCCGAATTTGAGCTTGTCACGGTCCGGGTATATCGGTTTGTCGGTTAACTGGACCATGCCGGTTTCATTGAAATCCGAGATGGAAACGCCGGTGCCCTGAAGCTGGAAGTTCCAGATGTCCTCGATGTTGTCGTAGTCAAGCTCCTGGATCCCCATGCGGCGTGCCAGCCCGGCAAAGATCTCCCAGTCCGCCTTTGTGTCAAACCGGGGCTCCACCGCCCGGCGGCGCATGAAAAAATAGGGTTTCAGGTAATTTTTGGCCGCAATAACGTTTTCGCGCTCCAGGTAGGGCGACATGGGAAGTACCACGTCCGCATACCAGGCCGTATCGCACCAGGTAAAGGTAACCGATACCAGCAGGTCCAGGTTGTCAAAGATCTGCTTCATCCGGTCCGGCTCGGGATATCCCATCATGGGGTCGTGGCGGAATGCGATATAGGCTTTGACCGGGTAGGGATCCCCGGTTTCCATTGCCTCGTAGAGCAGGTGGGCCAGGCCCGGGCCGGACTCGAACTGGGGATATTTCCACCCCACGCCGTCTGCGCGCTTTTCCTCGGGTTTTCCAAAAAGGTCCTGGAAGGATTTCAGGCCGGAATATCCCGCGTCCTTGGGTTTGCTTACAAACGCCAGTCCGCCCTTGGCGCCGATGGATCCCAGCAGGGCGTTGATAATGTAAATGGAGCGGCACAAATAGAATGTTGTCTGGTATCGGGCCATCATCCATCCCGGGTGCCAGACCACGTTGGGCGCGTCCTTGGCAAGCCGGGCGGCAAACCGGGATATCTGGTCCGCAGGCACGCCGGTTTCCGCCTCTGCCCACTGCGGTGTGTAATCCCGGATAAATTCCTTCAGCGCATCCAGGTCCTGGATGTGTTGGCGGGCATAGTCCTTGTCATAGAGGTCGTTGGAGAGCAGCTCGTGGATTACGGCCAGGTTGAAGGCATAGTCCGTGCCGGGACGGACCATGAAAAACCGGTCCGCCTTGGAGGCCGAGACATTGGCCCGGATGTCAATGACTGTCAGCTGGCAGCCCTCCTCCATGGCGTCTGTGAGGTCGTTGACCTCGGCCACGCTGATGGATTCGAATATGTTTCTCAACTGCAGCACCACATGCTTGGCGTTGCGCAGATCATACAACACGCCTTTGCGGCCCATGCCCATCACGGACTGGGCCGAGTGCTGCACGTTTCTGGCGCACGAGGAGTCATGATTGACGTAGTTGGGCGAACCCAAACCGCGCAGAAACGCCCGGTGAAAGTCCCGAAACGGCCCGCCCCGGTCAGACAGGGCAACGCCGCGGGCGCCGTGCTGGTCAATGACCCCCCGGAGTTTTTCGGCGACATAGTCCAGGGCTTCTTCCCAGCTCGCCTTTCGCCATTTTCCCTCGCCCCTGGCGCCTTCGCGGATCAGCGGCTGCTTGAGCCGTTCATTGTCATTGATCAATGCCTTGCCGGCAACGCCGCGGGGGCAAAGGGAAGACTTCATGCCATCGGCATGCGAATTGCCGTGGAGGAACTTAATGCTGCCGTCTTCGACCTCCGCCACCATGGGGCACCGGACCGTGCACATTCCGCAGATGGTAGGAATTTTTTGGGTGGACATATATTGTCTCCTTCTTTAGACGAATTTCGGATTTTTTTTAATCTTGCTGGAAGATCTCGCTGTCGTAAATTTCCTCGAGCCGGCGCTTGTGCTTGAGCTCCTCGTCTGCCAGAAATGAAAAGAGCTTTTCGGATTTCTCGCTGGCACACCGGCCTTTCCAGGCTTCGTAGAAGGTGTGGGCTTTTTCCTCTTTTTTCATGGCCATTGCCAGTGCGTCCTGATAGTTGATTTCCGGGGAGAATTTCACATCCACCATAAAGTCGCTCAGTTTCAGGTCCTGCACGGTTCCGGGCTCGAGATACTCGTAGAACGGTTTCTCATTGCTCAGATCCAGGTCTGCCAGAAGCTCCCGGTGTTTTTCCTCCTCGATCTGCATCTCCCGGAAAAATTCCCGGATCCCCTTGTTACCGGCGTTTTCTGCACAGTTCTTGTAAAAATCCCGGGCTTTTTCCTCCCGATCAATGGCAAATTCGACCACGTCCTGCATGGAACGGCAGCTCACAGCTGTCATGGTATCCTCCGATCTTAAATTTTTTTCATCCGCGAAGCACTCTTGATGCGATCCGAGAGCAGCTTTGCGCACGTGGGGCAGTAGCGGTGGTGCTCCTTTACGTGCGGATGATCCTCGGTTCTTTCCTCGATCCGGGAAAGAAACTTCGGGGTGGCAAAATACCTGCCGCAGCTCTCGCACTGAAGTAGCGGATTCTGCCCGATGATTTCGTCCCGGATATATATGACGCGCAGTCCGTTGCTGTCTTCCTGGCGAATCGCGCCGGTGGGGCATATGCTGGCGCAGGTGCCGCAGCCGATGCACCGGTTGCCGGACCTGGGAACAATGTAGCGGATCGTGTTTCTTTTTTCGATTTTCAGGGCGTTTGCGCCCACCAGTTCCTTGCATGCCCGAACGCAGAGCCGGCACCGAATACATTCATCCGGCGGCGCGCCCATGTTTATGCCGTGTTTTTCAGCCAGCCCGCGAATCACGGATGATTCAGGGGCGAACTTGGCCAGGTTGCGAAATGCCGTGGTCCGGGCCCTGGTGACTTGCTCGGTATCAGTGCGGATTTCCAGGCCTTCTGCGGGCTTGAGTACGCAGGCGAGCTTGATCTGTGCCGGCTTGTCCGGATAGGTGGCCTCCACTGCGCACAATTTGCATTCCCCTGCCGGCGAAAGGGCCGGGTGGTAGCAGAGCGCCGGTACATCGATTCCCTGCTCCCTGAGGACATCGATTACATGCTTGTCCCCGCCGGCATCGATCCGATGACCATTCACAGTGATTTCCGGCATAAAGGCCCTCCGTGCGGCTTATTGGCCGATTACCCGCAGGCAGTCCTGGGGCAGCCGGTGCGTGCCTTTTTCATCCAGGCTGACCTCGATTAATGCGTCCGGATCGTTTTTGCTCGTGTCCGGGTCGGTGATGATGCCGTGCATGCCCATGAATTCCTCCATGTAGTCCTCCCAGCTTTCATCATCCGAGCGCCTGTAGATCTCCACCTTTTGGCCCTGGCGGAATGTCATGTTCCTGCTCCTTGTTTCGGTCATTTGGCCATCAACGGTTCTCAGTTTACGGTTGACGGTTTTTATCAGTTGTCAACCGTCAACCGGTAACCGTCAACCGTGAACCGTTCTCTTACTCCCGTGGCGGTGTGATTTCCGCGTGCCGGCCGCCGCTCCGGCTTCTGGCGCAATCCAGGCATACGCGTCGGTTGCTCATTTCCGGGCTGATATCGCGGACCCGCTTCATGATATAATCGTGATACCGGGCCGGTCCGAGAACGGCGCCGCATATTTCGCAGTATTCGAGCTGCAGCCGGTTTAACACCGTGCCGCACAGCGACAGGACCCGGTATCCGTTTTGATCGGTCATCTGCATGGCACCGGTGGGGCAGTTGGTAGCGCATGCCCCGCAGGCAATGCAGCGCTCGGCCGTGATGCGCAGATCCGTGGGCCCGGGATTATCAAAGTCGAGGTATCCGAGGCAAAGCGCATCAATGCCCATTTTGTCACGGCAGATTTCCACGCACCTGCCGCACCGGATGCATATGTCGCAGCGCAGGCAGCGTTTGGACTCGTTGTGTGCCTGCGCGTCGTCAAGGCCCAGGCGCACCTGCTGGAATGTAACGCGCCTGCGCTCGTTTCCCAGCAGCGACATTTGCGGCCGCTGCAGATCGGTTTTAAGTGCTGCCGGCGCCTCGAAATGCGCCAGGCGACGGCGCCTTACCGGCACGGAAGGCAGGGTCGGCTGGGCAATGCCTTCAAAATAACGGTGTATGGCGGAAGCCGCCTTTTTCCCGCCGGATATGGCCTCCACCACCGTGGCCGGGCCGGTGACTGCATCGCCCACGGCAAACACCCCTTCCTGGTGGGTTTGCATGGTCACGGTGTTGACCCGGATTGTGCTTCTGCGCGTCCAGTCCACTTGCTCAAAGCCTTCCATGCCCTGGCTCTGCACTTCCTGGCCGATGGCCGGAATGACCGCATCCACCGGTATGACATGCTCGCTGCCCGCCACGGGCACCGGGCGCCGGCGGCCGGATTCATCCGGCTCGCTGAGTTCGGCGCGCACGCATACAATCCCGGTGACTTTGCCGTTTTCCCCCTGGATCTCCTTGGGAATGGTCAGGTAGGAAAACTGCACGCCTTCTTCCTCGGCTTCCACCACTTCCTCGTGATGGGCCGGCATCTGGTCGTGACTCCGGCGGTACAGGATGTGGACTTCCTCGCACCCCAGGCGCAGCGACGTGCGGGCCGCATCCATGGCCACGTTCCCGCCGCCGACAACCGCCACGCGCCTGCCGGGCATGCGGTGATCACCCAGGCTGACGCGCCGCAGAAACGGGACCGCCGGCAGCACGCCCTTAAACTCTTCTTCGCCGGGGATCATCAGCTTGTAGGAACCATGGGCGCCGATGGCCAGGAGAAAGGCTTCGTGCCCCTCGGAACGAAGCGAATCCAGGGTGGCATCGGTTCCAAAGCGCGTATTGAGCCGGAGATCGACGCCGAGCGATTCGATCATGCTGACCTCCCGGTCAATGACCTCCCTGGGCAGCCGGTACCTGGGAATACCCACCATCATCATCCCGCCTGGAACCGGAAGGGCCTCGATCACCGTGACCCGGTAACCCCGCAGGGCAAGGTAGTATGCCGCGGTGAGACCGCCAGGGCCGGCGCCGACAACGCAGACCTTGCGGCCATTGTCCGGCAGGGGTTCCGGATTGACGTACTGCCGGGCGGACATGGATTTTTCAGCAGCAAACCCTTTTAAATCCATGATGGCAATGGGCGAATCCATTCTGCCCCGCACGCACATGAACTCGCACGGGTGTGTGCAGATCAGGCCGCAGACCCAGGGAAACGGGTTGTCCCTGCGGATTACCGAGATGGCTTCCGCGTATTTGCCCTGGCCCACCAGGGTGACATAGGAGGGCACGTCGATTCCCGCGGGACAAGCCATCTGGCACGGCGCCGGGGTGAGCATCGGGCAGTGGCCGGTCGGACAGGTATGGGTGTGGATGTGGCTGAGAAATTCCTCGTGGTTCCGGTTGACAAAACCGGTGACATACTGGCCCAGTTCCCGGCATTTTGCATCAGGCCCCTGGTCCGTGAGGTGTCCGGCCAGCTCGATAATGCTGTCCAGATGATCCCCTCCGGCCTGGCCCTGGGAGACGTCGTGGACCAGGTCGAATATCTCCGAGGCTTTCTGGCGGCACCAGGGATGTGCCGGGTCCCCGGTGTTCAATTTTTCCCGGAGCTCCTCGTGCAGGGATTTGACGCTGCAGGTATGCGGACTCATGTTATCGTGCCTCTTGGTTCGGGATCTTTAAAAATCCTGGGCCCGCGCCCTGGCATAGCGTTCCCGCCGGATCTCGGGGATCCGGTCCGGAGTGTCGAAATACAGGCACCGCGTGGGACAGACCGTCACGCAGGCCGGTTCCAGCCCGGTTTTGACCCGGTCGTGGCAGTAGTCGCACTTGACCGCCTTGCCGGTTTCCGGGTTCCACTGGGGCGCCCCCCAGGGACATGCGGAAATGCAGGTTTTGCATCCCACGCACAGGTCCGGATTCACGGTGACGATCCCGTCCTCGCCCCGCTGGAACATGGCCCCTGTGGGGCAGGCAGCCACGCACCACGGGTTTTCGCAGTGAAAGCAGGGCATGAACGTAAAAGCCGTGCGCGGCAGGTGCCCGACCCACTTGGGGCCCACCGTGACGATCAGGCTGGGAAGCGGCCCGCGGGGCAGTTTCTGCCGGCTTTTGCAGGCCACCACGCAGGCCATGCAGCCGATGCATTTTTTCTGGTCCTGGAACAGGAAGTATTGGCTCATGGTTCAAAGAACTCCTATTTTGCTTATGGCTTCAGCTGGCTTCCGGGGACAGATTTGAAATCTGTCCCCCACCGAACCTCAACCGTGGGACTTGAACTCCAGGGGCGGATTTAAGATCCGTCCCCGTGGAGCTGTTGTCTCCGTGTACCGGCATCCCGCTCATACCGGCTGCGCAGCAGGCCGCCGGCGATTGCCCCGGCAATGCCAAAGGCCACGATGATTGCCACAAGCTGGGCCGTGGGATCGGCACCAAATATGCGGCGGTTGACCGCGGTTTGGATGACTGCCCCGGCTGCAGCCGGGCCCAGCCCGGAGGCCAAGCATAACGCCTTGCGGGCTGTCGGGCTTTCGGACTGTCGTTTTTCCCAGTACTTGTATCCGGCGCTGGCCCCGCAGAAACCGGCAATGGGCGGCATCCAGTAGCCCAGTGCGCCCGGGGCAAAGCAGATCACCAGAAATCCGAGTGCCAGCACGCCGAATGCCCCGAGCAGGATTGCCGCAGCCAGGGCGAACCAGTCCGGGAACTGCGCGTCGAGCCATTCTGTAAACATTCGGGTTGAAAGCATCTGGATCTCTTTAATTTTGTAAAGCGTAAAGCGGGGACAGAATTGAATTCTGTCCCCAATAACGTTCCGCGAAGGGGACAGAATTCAATTCTGTCCCCGGGCATGCCCGGCATGGGGCCCGGACACGGATTTTTCCGTGCTGACGCCTGCGTCTTGATTGCGGCGCGTGAGTCCGACAATAAAACTGATCACGTAAAACATCAACACGCAAAACACAAACCAGAAAACCGCCCCGATTTCATACTGCTTTCCGTTAAACCAGGGCAGGATGAACAGGTACGGTTTTTCAAACATGTCAGCCATGGCCTGGGGCCGATAGGTGGCATTGACGTAGCCGAGCATGGAAAAAATCGGGATATACATGGTCAGCAGGTTATTGAGCAGGCCTTCGAAAAAATAATCGTAATAAACCTTGTTGAGTTTTCCCTGGTCAATGTTTCTGCCCAGGTCCTTTGCCTTTTCCGGGTCTGTGTCCCGGAGTTTCAGCGCCTCCTGCTTGATATCGTACCAGTAGTAAAATTCATTTTCCAGTTCCCGGTAGCGCCGGGTTTTTAAATTTTTAGAAAACACCCTGGCCGCGGCGGCCGTAACCACGGCAATGACCGTGATGGATACCAACGGACCCAGAGCATGCAGGGGGCTGAACACGAAGTCCAGCGCCCCCTGTACATGCTGCAGTACAACTAAAATGATGTTCCAGAGTGTATCCATCATCCGGGTTTATTACCTATATCCAGATCTCGATCTTGAAGAACCGGAAGAACAGGAAGAACAGCACCACGGCCAGGATCACCTTGAGCTGCACCTCGCTGAAAAACTTCTGCATCCGGCTGCCGATGTAGCCGCCCCCAAAACCGCCGATAATGATTGCAATGGCGATCCACAGGTCTGGCAGGTACCCGTTTAACAGGTAGCCGATAAACGAGCCGATACTGGAAAAGCAGGTCCCGACCAGGGAAACGGGAACGGCCACGTACATGGGCAGGGCGCCGACCATGGTCATGATCGGGGTGAGCAGGAATCCGCCGCCGATGCCGAACGCCCGGGCCACGATACCGATACCCAGGCCGATGACGCCGAAGAGCAGCGGGTTGATCTTGAATTCCTCGCCCCAGAACTTGAACTGGTAGTTGGTCAGCTTGCTTGCGCCCGTGGACATGGGTTCAATGCGGCCCATCTGGGCGGCCCGGCCTTCTTCCTTGGCCTTTCTGACTTCTTCGTTGAATTTCTGGGTCATGGCCTTGATGTTCTTGCGCTTTTCCATAACCCGCGGGGTGAGTTCATACACGGTGCGGATGCCCATGAGCACCACAAGCACGGCCAGCCATTCCTTGTAGGTGGCAAGCGGCAGCACCTCGGTCACGTACTTGCCGAGCCAGATGGAGCCGATCAGGATGCCGATGCCGAAGGAAAGCCCCACGGGCCAGGCCACGCGGCGTTCCTTGACCGCGTAGCGGTAAAACGAGCCGAGCGGGGAAAACAGCGTCAGGGCCACGTTTGAGGGCCGCAGTACGTTTGCCGCGTTGATTCCCACCGGGCCCATGGTATTGACCACCATGACCTGGTAGGCTGCCATGAGCATGCCCCCGGCCGCGCCGATCAGGGAGAAAAACGCCCCTACCAGGATCGCGCCGAGAATTATCCAAAGGGGGTTCATGTAGCGCCCGCCAAGCGAGAGCCAGAAGCCGTTGCCCTTCAGGGTGTAGCCGCCGATTTCTTCGCCGTTGACAAATACGTTGAACTCGGTATCCGGCGGTGTGTGCCGGAAGGAATCAAACGTGGCGGTAAATTCGCCGGTTTCCTTGTCCAGGTTGATGCTGGTGCCCTCGTCCCAGTAGTTGCCGTTTTTTTCATAATTCGTAATCACGCTTCTGGCGAAAATGGTCACCTTGCCGACCTGGGTGCGCTCCTTGGTGATGGTGTTGATGCCGTAGCTGGATTCATGGGTGTAATTGAAAAAGGACCATTCTTCGGGGGTCTCCAGCGGACCGAGCATGTTTTTGACGGTCGAGTCCAGGTTCTGCCAGTCAGCCAGCTGGAACATCGTGGTACTGTAGATGCCCTTGGCAAAAGACGGTCCGCCAAAGCGTTTTTTGACCACACTGCCGAATGCGTCCGGCTTGTTGGTCAACATGTAATAGAGCACGGGTACGGCAGTGTCCTCATTAAAGGGCCTCTGGGCTGCCACGTCTTTTAAATTTTTGATCTCATTGACGCCTTTTGCGTCCTGGGGGGCAAATTCCCTCTTGGATGCAATGGCGATGTAGAGATCCTCTCCGGGTTCGATCTGACCGGAAATCGTTACCTGATCGCCTGCCAGGTATTCCTGTTGAGAAATCTGGGCCTGGGGCTGCTGCGCGGCTGCCGGTACGACCTGAATGCACAACAACAGGGCAGCCAGGAGTGCAAACCCCGGAAATCGGAATTTGTTTCTGGATAATGACATGTACACCTCCTCTGAAATCATCGGGTTGATATTTTGGGTCTGCATGAAAAAAACCGAATACATCGTGCCTATCCAACAAATTTAACGGCTGATTTTTTTCCCGCAACAT
>JAIPEJ010000037.1 GCA_021737225.1 Desulfobacteraceae bacterium | reverse complement strand
CCATCACGTGGGGGTTGGGCAGCGCCTTTACGGCGAAGAACTCCTTGAAGTCGACCGGAAGCCGCGAAAATTCGGATTTCAAGGAAAGCGCAGTTTCCCGGATGCCGGTTTCATCGTAAATATGAAAAGGGGTGCCGAAGTGTTCGGCAATCCCGGGCAATATCGGAAAAAGTCGCTTTGTAAATGCTTCTGACATTGGCATGGCGCCGTCTCCTAATATTCATACAGGCATTTCAAAGATGATCTGTAAGTTTACACTCACATGTCATCATACAGATCTTTCATTCCTTTTTCAAGTATCGGTCGTTCATCTTATCCTTGACTTTAAGTGTCGCTCAAGGGTAATTTAATCGTAAAACCGCATGAATTCGGGCACCTCGTCGAGGTGGGGAGTATACAGGATATTGTGGATAACTGTTGATATCTTCACCATATGTGGTTGAAAATGTGAAAAATAAATAATTTGCTTGACATAACAACAATTTAACGTATGATGAGGCCAGGCTGAAGAGAGAACATGCCTGATGACACCAACCATGTGGAAAACAATAGGTGAAAGGTTTGAGCAAATGACCATTTGCCGGTTATTTCACCAGTTCACAATCTTGCCTTTCAATAATTTTCAGCCCTTGAGGTATCGCGTTGTTTGTCAACCCCGATCGATCACCCATACAAGTGGAATGAAAACGAGACGATCATGGTATTCGGCAGAAAAAATCAATTAGTGGGTCTGGATATCGGCTCCCGGACGATCAAGGTGGCCGAGGCAGTGGAAACCAAAAAAGGCTGGGCGCTGAAAAAATTCGGGTCCATCGAGGTTTCTCCCGGAATTATCGAAGAAGGGGTCATCAAGGATGCCGAGGCGGTTGCCGAGGCCATCCGGGAACTGTTCAACCTGTATAACGTCCGGCAAAGTAATGTGGCCATATCCATCGGGGGCTATTCGGTCATTGTGAAAAATATCACAGTGCAGAACATGCCCGAAGATCAGCTCTATGAGTCCCTGAATTTCGAGGCGGAGCAGTATATACCCTTTGACATCAACGATGTCAACATTGACTTTGAAGTCCTCGGGGAAAGCGAAGCCAATCCGAACCAGATGAATGTTCTGCTTGTGGCCGCCAAGAAGGAAATGGTAAATGATTATGTCAACATCATTGATATGGCCGGCCTCAACCTGGGCATCATTGACATCGACGCTTTTGCCCTGCAGAACATTTATGATCTCAACTACCCGGCCACCGGTGAAAATATTGCCTTAATCGATATCGGCGCGGGAAAGACCTCGCTGAATATCCTCAAGGACAATACTTCCGTTTTCATGCGGGACGTGTCGCTGGGCTGCAACCAGATCAACCAGAACATCGCTTCAATGGCCAACTGCACCATGGCCGAGGCCGAGAGCCTGAAGCTTGCTGAAAAACCGGACCGGATTTCGGCCGAGGATCTCGATGAAGTCATTTCCTCGGTGGTCACGGACTGGTGCAATGAAATCCGACGGGCCCTGGATTTCTTTTATTCCACCAACCCGGAGGATCAGATCAAGCAGATTGTGCTAAGCGGCGGCGGAGCCAACATCAAGCAGTTTCGCGACCTGCTGGCAGTACAAACTGCCGCGGAGGTCAGCATGATCAACCCCTTTGAAGTCTTTGAGATAAAAGGTGACCATCTGGATCCAAACTACGTGCAGCAGATCGCACCACAGGCCGCCATATGCATGGGGCTTGCCATCAGAAGGGTGGATGACAAATGATACGCATCAATTTACTTCCTTTTCGTGCGGCACGGACCAAGGAAAACATCCGGCGCCAGGTATCTGTTTTCGTTCTGTCGATGATCCTGTTGCTGGTGATCCTGCTTACGCTCAACATGTATCTGGGCCGAAAGGTCAATTCGCTGGAAGACACGCTCGCGGGTATCAAGGCGGATATCAAGCGCTACGAGCAAAAAGCCGAGAAGGTTGATGAATTTAAGAAAAAGCTGGCCGAACTCCAGCAGAAAATCGACATTGTCAACCAGCTCAAGACCCACAGAAAAGCTCCGCCGCAGCTGCTTGCCGAAATCACCGAACTGGTGGTGCCGGACCGGATGCAGATGAAAAAGCTGGGGTATAACGGCAATTCGCTTTCAATCGAGGGCATTGCCATGGATAATGAAACAGTGGCCCTGTTTATGAAGCGCCTGGAGCGGCATCAAAGAATCGCGGACGTGCAGTTGCAAAGCGCCAGGCAGACCACCGAACACAACATTGAAATGAAGAGCTTCGGCATAAACTGCAAGCTGGCCGAGTCAAGCAATGGTGCCAATCAGAAGGCGAAGAAATCATGAAGAATATCAGCTTATCCATGGAAAGCCTTGAGCCTTTTTTCAGGAGAATCAGCCAGCTTACCAAGCTTCAGCGGATACTGATATGCATCGGGACCGCGGTTGTGATCCTGGGAATATTCGGGTATTTTTTTTATATGCCGAAATTTGATGCCATGAGCGATCTGCGGGAAGAAATCAAACAGGCGGAAAGCAAGCTGGAGCGGACCAAAGCAAAAGCCCGGACCTATGAGGCGGTTAAAAAGGAGTTTGAAGAAGCCCAGGCACAATTCAGAATCGTTGCCCGGGCCCTGCCTGACAAGGAAGAGATCCCTTCCCTGCTCACCGGCATCTCGCAGGCCGGAAAGGCCTCGGGTCTGAAGTTTGTTCTGTTTCAGCCCCAGAACGAATCAACCAAGGATTTTTATGCGGAAATTCCCGTGAAAATGGAGCTTACCGGGCAATATCATGATCTGGGCGTGTTTTTTGACAAGCTGGCCCGGCTGTCGCGGATCGTCAATGTAAGGGATTTCTCCATTTCCGGGGGTTCAGAGGGCGGCGGGAAGAATCTGAAGATTGCCTGTACCGCAGTCACCTACAAGTTTATTGAATCATCGGAAAACCAGAAGTCAAAAAAGAAAAGATAAAGACCATGTCAAAACGGACTCTATTTATCGCCGCATTGTTTTTTCTCCTGTCTCCCTGGTTTCTGATGGGACTCGGCAGTTCACCCGAGGAACCGGAAAAAGACGTTCATGTAAGCGAAGAGGTCAGGATCGACCAGCAGCAGGAAAAGGCGCAGGAAGACCGGGCCGCTTCAGCGGAAACAAAAGAACAGGAAAAGTCCGGGGAGAAAACCTCCCGGTCGCAGGCCGCTCAGGAAGCTGAACCGGAAAAGCAGGCAGAATCCGGCGAAGGGCAGCAGGCGCAGGATACCGACGACAGCAAAAAGAGCGCCGAGCAGGAACTCCGGGAAATGACGCTGAGTGGCGACGAATCCCTGATGGGGGATGAACAGCGTCTTTATACCCGCAAAGGGCGGGTCGATCCGTTTGAACCGTTTTTAAACAAACAGTCCGAAGAAACGGCCAGTGGCGGAGAGGGAGAGGAAATCGACCAACCGCCCCCCGGGCCGCTGACCCGTGTCTCGCTCAGCCAGTTGAAGCTGACGGCAATCCTGCAGATTCCCGGGGAAAAAAAATCTATGGCCATGGTCGAGGACCCGAGCGGCAAGGGATTTGTGATTCACAAGGGCACATACGTCGGGGAAAGCGGCGGGAAGGTGTCTGAAATTTTATCCGACCGCATCCTCATTCGTGAAAAATACAAGGATGTTTACGGTAAAATCGCGGTGCGCGAAATCGAAAAAAAACTTCAGAAATAACCCGGAGAGAAAAACATGTACAGACATGAAGCAAAGGCAAGAAGCATCCGGCTGATTTCGTTATTAATCGGGTTTGTCCTGGTTGTTGCCGGCTGCAGCACGCTGTCTCCGCAGGAAGGCGCGGAAAAAACAGTCGTCAATACCATTAACCGGGTTGAAGCCGCAAGCGCGACTGAATCCGGGCGGATAGAAATCCAATCCTCCGAGGAGCTGCAATATACGGCTGTAAAACAGCTCGAACCGCTGGGGGTGATTTTTTACTTTCCCCAGGCCGGGCTCGGCGAAGTTGATACAAGTTACACCCCCGAGAGCGGAGTTATCAAGTCCGTGGACCTCTCGAACCCAACGGACCAGCAGAATGTACGCATGGAAGTCGAGCTGGCAGAAGATCTGGCCTACGAGGTCGACAAGGACGGCCCGGTTTTCACAGTGGCGTTCAAAGGCAAACCCGACGCCGCCTCGCCCCGGGCCGGGTCCTTAGAAACGGCCGGACCTGAAAATACTGCCAAGCAGAAAGCATCCCTGAATAATCCGGAGCGGGACTCCCGGCGGTCCAGCCAAGATGACGAGCAATACCGGGGGCTGGCCATTGTCGAAGACATCGGCTTTGAAACCACCGACAGCGGAAAATCCGTACTTTCCATAGGAACTTCCCGGCAGGCCCGGTACAATATCGACAAGATAGCAGACAAGCAACTAAAGCTGACCCTTTCGGATGCGGCCATGCCCGGGCATATCGACCGGCGCCCCTTGATTACCACCCGTTTTGACACCGCCGTGGACCGCGTGATTCCCTATGAAGCCAGGACCCGGCAGGACACGGTCGAGGTTGTCGTGGAACTCAGAGAGTCGGTTCCCTACTGGGTGGAGCGTTCAGACGGGCAGATCAAGCTGCATTTTGACGCCTCCACCGTTGGTCCGCGGCCGTATTCCGCAGCAGAACTGCCGGATTGGCAGCGGGTGCTTGAAGAAGCCGCATCCAGGCCCACGGCCGAAGAAGCTGCAGAGGCCGAAGCAATCGAGAACAAATCGGCCCGGGAGGCGGCCGAGGCCGAGGAAGTGGACTGGCTGTTTGAAAAGGAGGAATACACGGGCGAAAAAATTGCCCTGGATTTTCATGAAACCGACATCAAGAACGTGTTCCGTATCCTGCAGCAGGTCAGCGGGAAAAACTATGCCATTGACTCGGACGTGGAGGGAACGGTGACCATTTCCATGGACAAGCCGATCCCGTGGGACCAGGTGCTGGACCTGATACTCAAGCAAAACAAACTGGGCAAGGTTGAAAACGAGGATATTATCCGGATTGCCACCCAGCAGACCCTTCGCGAGGAAGAACAGGCCCGGCAGGAGCGGATCAAGGCATACCGCGCCCGCAAGGAGCAGGAAAAGAGCCTGGAGCCGCTGGTGACCCGCTACATCCCGATCAATTACGCCAACGCAGGAAATGAGGTCCTGCCCCATGTAAAGGACAGCCTTTCGGATCGGGGCAAGGTGAGCGTGGATGCGCGAAACAACCAGTTGATTGTCACAGACACCAGGGCGCGGATTGACAAGGCGCGGGAAGTGGTCTCAGAGATTGACAAGGTCACCCCCCAGGTTGTGATCGAAGCGCGGATCGTGGAAATCAACGAGGACTTTGCAAAAGATATCGGCACTGAGTTCACCGTGGATCGAAGCGATATCACAAGCAGTACGATGAGCGGAATCTACGGCCACAACGTGGTCATGAATAATCCGGCCACTACTGCCACGTCCTCAATCGGATTCGCGTTTGAGAATCTCGGCACGTCCCTGACCCTGGACGCCAAACTTTCTGCTTTGGAAGAGCAGAACAACGTGAAGATCGTCTCTGCCCCCAAGATTGTGACCCTGGACAACAAAAAGGCCTCAATCACCCAGGGTTTTGAATATCCCTACCAGACGGTCGAGGATGATGACGTGCAGATCGAGTTCAAGGAAATTGACCTGACCCTGGAGGTGACCCCGCATGTCACCCCGGATGACCGGATTTCGCTCCAGATCTACGTGACCAAGAACGACATTGCCGAACAGACTGCAGAAGCACCGGCGCTTTCTACAAACGAGGCCGAAACCGAGCTGCTGGTCGATGACGGCAGCACCATCGCCATCGGCGGGATCAAGAAGAATACCACATCGGAACGAGTCTCCGGATTCCCGGTGTTAAAAGACATCCCGGTGGTGGGTTGGCTGTTTAAACGACAGCTTAAAGAAAAGGAAAAAAGCGAGTTGCTGATCTTCATGACGCCGCGCATTGTCCAGCTCGAGCAACGCAAGCTCACAGCGACGTCAAGTGACAGCACGAGCCAATAGTTGAAGACAGGACGGACAGGCAGAATGAAGACACTGATTTTATTATTGATTGTCGTGGGCGTATGGGCTGCCCTCCAGTTGTGGATTCTGCCCAAAATGGGGATATCCACTTGAGTTCGGGATGCCTGCCAGGTGGCGGGCCCGAGTTCGCAAAGCCAGGAACCCGAAGACCCATCGGTTCAAGACCACTCAGATAACAGCATCACGCGAGGATAGCAAATGGCACGAGGCGTCAACAAGGTAATCCTGATCGGAAACCTGGGAAGAGATCCGGAGATCCGCTATACGCAGGACGGAAACGCAGTGGCGAATTTCACCCTGGCCACTTCAATGGAGTGGCGGGACAAGGCCAGCGGCGAGAAACGGGAAAAAACCGAATGGCATCGGATTGTCGCCTTCCGCAAGCTCGGGGAAATCTGCGGGGAGTATCTGTCCAAGGGTAAGCAGGTCTACATCGAAGGCCGCCTTCAGACCCGCTCTTGGGAGCAGGACGGGGTGACAAAGTACATGACCGAGGTGGTGGCCAGTGAAATGCAGATGCTTGGCGGCAAGGGCGCCGCAGGCGGTGGCGGCGGCGGATACAACGCGGGAGGCGGTTTTTCAGATGAGCCCCAGCCCCAGCCGGCCCCCGGCGGAAGCGGCGGCGGGGATACAGACGATGACATACCTTTTTAGGCTGAATCGGGTCATCTGCGGAACAAAGAACAATATTCCGAAATCACATCTCGCCATCGCTGTAAAAAACATTTCTGCAGGCGACAAAGCCGGGCAACGGTCCGGCTTTTATTTTTCCTTTTCCTTTTTTTGATCCTCGATCTGATCGGGGTCCGATTCGGAATCCTCGCTGGAAACCGCCTTTTTAAAGTTGCGGATTCCCTTGCCGATGCCTGATCCGATTTCGGGCATCTTGCCCGCCCCGAAAATAATCATGATAATCACCAGAATGACAATCAATTCCGGCATGCCGATGCCAAACATGTAGGCGCTCCTCCTTTTTGGCGGTTGGCCGCACCCTGCTTTCGATACGGCAATTCTATTTAACTTTAGGCAAATCTGCATGTTCTGTCAATTGCTTAATAAGGCCCCTGGCCCGGAGATTGAAAAATTTCATGGGATAGCTCTTGTCAATTGTTCGAAAATGGATTAAAGTGATTATTTTTCAGTGATATAAGAAAGTGCGAAAACTTCCGGATAAAAAGGATCGACCGACCATGAATACCGATTTTCGCCCCCGGGGTCTTGCCGCCTGGATCGGGAGCCTTCCCATGGACAATCATGATGCGGCGGTAAAAGTCATGCTTGAATATACGCCGGATATTCCGATCTGGGTGCAGTTGCCGAAATTTGCAGCAGAGGGAATGGTGGCCCAGTTTGCAAGGGGCATGCCCGGACTGGCCCGCAAAGAGGACCGCATGTTCGTCGATGCCGGGGATGAAAGCTTTGACGAGGCCATGGTGGATTTTTTTGAAGCCTACATGGCTGTTGCCGAAGGGGGCGAAGATATTGCCGACTCCCGCTTTGCGCTGCAGCAGGACGAAGCCCCGGGTTTTTTTACCTTTATGCGGGAACTTGATCAGCGTGCGGAGAAACCCGCTGCAGTCAAGGGCCAGGTGACCGGACCGTTTACCTTTGGCACGGGCCTTGTCGATGATGCGGGCCGGGCCGTTTTTTACAACGAAAATGTCCGGGACGCGGCTGTTAAGCTGATTGCCATGAAAGCCCGCTGGCAGATAAACCAGTTGAAAAAATACGGCGTGCCCGTGATCGTCTTCCTCGACGAACCAGCGTTGGCCGGATTCGGGTCTTCGGCCTTTATCAGCGTATCCCGGGAGGAAATCGATGCGTGTTTTGCAGAGGTGATTGCAGCGATCCACGAGGAAGGTGGACTTGCAGGCGTCCATGTCTGTGCCAACGCCGAGTGGTCCGTGATCCTGGACTCAGAGGCGGATATTGTCAGCTTTGACGCGTTTTCCTATTTTGACAAGTTTATCCTGTATGCCGACTCGCTTCGGCGGTTTTTGGAAAGCGGCCGAATCCTGGCCTGGGGCATTGTCCCCACCAGCGATACCGAGGTCATTGAATCCCAGAACGTGGATTCCCTGTATGAGCTGTGGCAGGAGGAAGCCAAACAGGTGGCAGCCCTTGGATTTGACCGGCAGCAGATTGTCTCTCAATCGCTGATTACCCCGAGCTGCGGCACCGGCTCGCTTCCCATGGACCAAGCAATGAAGGTCATTGACATGAACTATGGCCTCTCAAAACGAATCCGCGGCGAACAAAGTTGATACTTCGAGAAAATTTTACAGGTTTTCAATATATAACACGGCGTCAATTATAACCCATAACCCATAACCCATAACTCGTAACTCATAACTCATAACTCATTACCCAAAACCGCAGGAAGAATCAATGATGACGGAAAACCGACAGGAACAGGGATATTTCACCGGCGCCCAGCGATACGTGCTCGATGATGAGCTGGCCCAGATCGTCAATATTTCCATGTCCCTGGAAATGCCGCTGCTGCTCAAGGGCGAGCCCGGCACGGGCAAGACCATGCTGGCCCATGCCATTGCCGAAAATCTGGGCATGCCGCTGATCGTGTTAAACGTGAAATCCAACATGAAGCTCATTGAAGGGCTTTACCAATATGATACCCTGACCCGGTTAAACGACAGCCGGTTCGGGGACTCCACGCGCGATGTCAGCCAAATCGAGGATTACATCAAAATGGGAAAGATCGGCCAGGCCTTTACCGCCGAGCAGCGCACCGTGCTGTTGATCGACGAAATCGACAAGGCCGACACCGACTTCCAGGATGACATGCTTGATGTGCTTGACCAGATGGAGTTTGATATTATAGAGATTGACAAGACCATCCGGGCAAAGCACCGGCCTGTGATCGTAATCACGTCCAATGCAAAAAAGGATTTGTCCGACCCGTTTTTGGGGCGGTGCAATTTCCACCACATCGCCTTTCCGGATCCGCCGATGATGCGGCGGATTATCGGGGTGCATTTTCCCGAGATCGACTCCGAGCTGATGAATAACGCCGTTGATACTTTTTACCGGCTCCGGGAAATCGACAACGTGGAGAAAAAGCCGGCGACGCGGGAACTGATAAACTGGATCCGGGCGCTTTCCATGGATCCCGATTTCAAGCCCAAGCAGCTGGCCAAGGGGGATGTGCCATACCTGGGCGTGCTTTTCAAAAAGAGCCAGGACTATTATTATGCCGCCAACCAGGTTCAGCGGAAAAGACGGTTTTAAGCAGATACGATCATGTTTGTCGATTTTTTTTATAAGCTCAGAGAAGCGGGCATACCGGCAACGCCAACGGCGTTTCTGACGCTTCACAAGGCGCTGCAAAACGGGCTGATCACGTCCCTGTCGGACTTTTACACCGCGTCCCGGGCGATCCTGGTCAAAAGTGAACGGTATTTTGACCTGTTTGACCGGATCTTTGCCCATTTTTTCGAAGGCGCGGAAATGCCCGATGTCGAGGGGTTTGAACTCGACGAGATCGCCAAGTCCCTGCTGGATCAGTGGCTTTCCGACCCGCAGACCGTTGCTGACGCGCTTGGTATCGATTCGGCGGAGCTGCAGAACCTCTCGCCGGATGAACTGATCGAATATTTCAAGAAGCGCCTTGAAGAGCAGACCGAACGGCACGACGGCGGAAACCGATGGATCGGCACGGGCGGAACTTCTCCGGTGGGACATTCCGGATACCATCCGGAAGGGATGCGCGTGGGGGGAGAGTCGCGCAACAAGTCGGCGGTCAAGGTCGCCAATGAAAGGCGATACAAGGATTATTCACGCACGGGCCCCTTGACCCAGGCATCCATTGGAGAAGCCTTAAAGCGTCTGCGCAACATGGTGCCATCAGGCCCCAAGGATCAGGTCAATGTCGGCGAAAGCATCTACCAGACCATGAAAAACGCAGGCGAGATTGAGATCGTTTTCGATCGGCGGCTCAAAGACCGGCTCAAGGTGATCCTGGCAATAGACAACGGGGGGTATTCCATGGACCCTCACGTGCCGGTGGTACAGACCCTGTTCAACTATGCCCGGTCCCAGTTCAAGGAGTTGAAAACCTACTTTTTCCACAACACCATTTACGACACCCTGTGGGAGGACCCGGCACGGTATCGAAAGCCCAAGCCGGTGGCCGAATTTGCCGGCCTGGATCCGGACACGCGCCTGATAATTGTCGGCGATGCCAGCATGGCGCCTTACGAGTTGATGGCCCGGGACGGATCAATTTATGTGCAAGAGCGCAGCGGCAGGGCCAGCATCGAGCAGCTGCGCTTTCTGGCGGAAACCTTTCCGCATAACGCGTGGCTCAACCCGGTGCCGGCCCGCATGTGGCCCTATACCCGGACGATCAATGTCATTCGCCAGGTTTTCCCCATGTTCGAGCTGACCATCGACGGGCTGGAACAGGCGGTGGATCAGCTCATGGCGGCATAAATCACATCAATCGGAGGTCAATATGCATCCTGCAAGCATGGCAGAAAAAATCATGATGATACTGGCAGTGCTGGTGTTATCCAGTCTCATAACTGCACCGCTGGCTGCCGGCGCAGATCGGGTGGCCGTATCCGCGGATGTGGCAAATGTTCGCTCCGGTCCGGGCACCGATAACACAAAACTGTGGCAGGTCAAGCGCAACACGCCCCTGGAGGTGATCGGATCCCAGGACGGATGGTATCTTTTCAGGGATTTCGAGGGGACCAAGGGCTGGATCCACGGGGACCTGGTGGATGATTTCGAGGCCGTGGCCATCAAGGACGGCAAGGACCTGGTCAATATCCGCAGCGGTCCGGGAACGGACCACGACGTGATCCTGCAGGCCGGGGAGGGCGTTCCGTTCAAGGTCCTTGAGAAAAAGGGCGACTGGCTTCACGTGCAGCATGCAGACGGGGAAAAAGGCTGGATTCACCGTGCGCTGATATGGTAAAAACTTTTTCCGGATTGCCCGGTTAACAAGAGAAAGGACAAAATGGCGATTTCAACAGACCCGGATCGAAAGACAATTGTTTGCGTGGGTTCTGCGCTGGTGGATATGCTGGCAAAGGAAGACGACAGTTTTCTGGAGGCCGCGGGTGCGGCCAAGGGCAGCATGACGCTGGTGGAGCGGGAATACATTGATGACCTGGCTGCAAAGACCACGAATCCGCCGGTAACGGTTTCCGGCGGCTCTGCCTGCAACACGGCAGCGGGCGTGGGCATGCTGGGCGGCAAGTCGCGGTTCGTGGGAAAGCTCGGCCGGGATCAAATGGGCGAGCTCTTTGAAGCGGACCTGGTCAAAAACGGGGTGTCCCCCTACCTGTTTAACTCCCCGGAGCCCACCGGGCGGGTGCTTTCGGTGATCACCCCGGATGCCCAGCGCACGATGTTTACGTACCTGGGCGCGTCAGCGGAAATGGCGCCCGAAGAGATCACGGCGGAAAACTTTGCCGATGCAGCGGTGGTACACGTGGAAGGCTATCTTCTGTTTAACCCGGAATTGATGACGGCGGTGGTCAAAGGGGCCAAGGCCTCCGGGGCCCGGGTCAGTCTGGATCTGGCCAGTTTCAACGTGGTTGAGGAATCCCTGGATCTGCTCAACCGGATCGTGGCCGATTACATCGACATCCTGATTGCAAATGAAGATGAAGCCTTTGCCTATACCGGCATTTCAGACGAGGAAAAGTCCCTGGAAAAGCTGGCCCGGGAAGTGGAAGTCGCGGTTTTGAAAATCGGACCGCGGGGCAGCCTCATCTACGGATCCGGTGAGGTGACCCGTGTGGAACGGATGGGCGACGGAAGTGCCGCGGATACCACCGGTGCCGGCGATCTTTGGGCGGCCGGATTCCTTTACGGGCTGGTCAATGGGTATTCCAATTCCAGGAGCGGCGCCCTTGGCTCGGCCTGCGGCTTTGAGGTCTGCCAGGTGGTGGGCGCCAAAATCGGCGAGGACGGCTGGCAGCGGATCCGCCGGCAGCTGGCGGCATAATCACGAAACTTACAGGGCGGAGCAAAGACAGCTATGGCCACAGAATCACCCAGATCCCGCAACACGCAGCAAGAGCCGGAAGCATACGATTCGATCCAGGGGTATGGAAAAAAGATCCTTGTCCGTGCCAGATTATATCAGAAACAACTCATTGCGGCAGCGGCCGTTTTTTGTGTCGTGCTCGTTGTCGGGGCCGGGGTGCTGTATTTTCTGGACCGTGCGGAAGATAATGCTTCGGCCATGCTGATACAGGCCAGCCAGCAGTATGAAAGCATGGACAAAAATGCCGATGACGCGGCCTTTGCCGATATCAAGCAGCAGTTTCAAACCCTGATCGATGAATACGGATACACAGATGCGGGCAAAATGGCGCAGCTCCAGTATGCCGGCATCTGCTACCAAACCGATGATCATGATCGGGCGCTGGAACTGTATCAACGCGCCCATAAGGCATTTAAACGCAATCCCCATTTCAGTCAACTGGCATTAAACGGAATGGCCTATACCCAGGCCGCCAAAGGCAATGATCAAGAGGCCATTTCCCTTTTTCAACAGGTCGTGGAAGACGGCTCCCCGGCGTTAAAAGCCCAGGCCCTGTTTCAACTGGGAATGCTTTACAGTCAGACGGGGAACCCGCAAAAAAGCAGGCAGGCCTACGAGCGCCTGGTTTCGGACTTTTCGGATTCAATCTTTGCCGAACCGGCCAGATCCAGGATTTCCGGTTAAAACCGGGCCGGCGGCCCCGCGGCCCGGCACGCTGCTTTCCTTTAACCATACGGTTGCCCTATGGTCAGCGCCCTCCCAGATAATGTCACCCTGAACTGCCAGATCGAGCGTGTGACCTATACGAACCCGGAAAACGGATACACTGTTGCGCGGGTGCGCATTCGGGGGCGGCGCGAGCCGGTCACCGTGATAGGCCGCTTCATGGAGCCCACTCCCGGCGAGGTCATGGAGATGACCGGGAGATGGAAAATTCACCCTGCCTACGGCGAGCAGTTCGAGGTCGATTCCTACCGCACCACCGCGCCTTCCACGGTAAATGGCATCCAGAAATACCTTGGCTCCGGCCTGGTCCGGGGCATCGGCCCGGAAATGGCCAGGCGGATCGTGGCAAGATTCGGTAAATCCGCCCTGTCGGTCATTGAAAACGAGCCCCACCGGCTGCAGGAAGTAGAGGGGATCGGCAAAAAGCGCGTGGAGATGATCAAGGACGCGTGGGCCGAGCAGAAAGAGATCCGCAATGTCATGCTTTTTCTGCAGTCCCACGAGGTCAGCGCGGCCTATGCCGTGCGCATCTTCCGCCAGTACGGCCAGGATGCCGTGGAGGTGGTCACGGAGAATCCCTACCGCCTGGCCACCGACATTTCCGGCATCGGCTTTTTGACGGCAGACAAAATCGCCCAAAAGCTCGGATTTGAAAAAACACACCCCCTGCGCATCCGGGCAGGGGTGCTTTACGTGTTAAATCAGCTTTCCGAAGACGGCCATGTGTATTATCCCCGGGACCTGCTGATCGGAAAATGCACGGAAATTCTTGAAACCGATGTCGATACGGTGGCAAGAGCCATTTCCGAAACCCAAAGCCACGGGCAGGTTGTCGTCGAAGAGACCGGCCCGGATGCACTTTCCGGTGAAAATCCCCGGGCGGTTTATCTGAAGCGGTTTTACGTAAGTGAGACCGGGATTGCGGCGCATTTTGACCGGCTGCTGGCCGCGCCCAAGTCCGTGCGGGCCATTGACACCCAACGCGCCCTGCAGTGGGTGCAGCAGAGACTCGATTTTAACCTCGCAGACAAGCAGAAAGCGGCTGTGCGCGGTGCGGTGGAAAACAAGGTCATGGTGA
Organism: Desulfobacteraceae bacterium; assembly: GCA_021737225.1. Classification (GTDB taxonomy): domain Bacteria; phylum Desulfobacterota; class Desulfobacteria; order Desulfobacterales; family Desulfosalsimonadaceae; genus Desulfosalsimonas. The sequence continues at coordinate 5,747 of JAIPEJ010000037.1, read as the reverse complement.
TCACGGGCGGGCCGGGCACCGGAAAAACCACGATCATCCGGGCGGTGCTGGAAATTTTTTCGCAGCTCCATGTGCGCATCATGCTGGCCGCGCCCACCGGCCGGGCGGCCAAGAAGATGAGCGAGACCACCGGTCACGGGGCCGGCACCATCCACCGACTGCTTTCCTTTAACCACCAGGCCGGCGGTTTCCAGAAAAACCAGGACAATCCACTGAAGTGTGACCTGCTGATCGTGGACGAAGCTTCCATGATTGACACGCAGCTCATGTATCATCTGCTCAAGGCGGTGCCGCCGGCAGCCACCCTGGTGCTGGTGGGCGATGTCTACCAGCTTCCATCTGTGGGTCCGGGCAATGTGCTGCAGGACGTCATTGAATCCGGCAAAGTGCCCGTGGTCCGGCTTACTGAAATATTCCGCCAGGCCCGGCAAAGCCGGATTGTCGTCAATGCCCACCGGATCAACAGCGGCAGCATGCCCCGGCTTGATGCCGAGGCGGAAAGCGATTTTTTTTTCATTGAGCAGGCGGATCCGGAAAAAGTTGTTGACATTATCGTGGAATTGGTGTCAAAACGCATTCCCCGGCGCTTTGGCGTTGATCCCGTTGACGGGGTGCAGGTGCTTTCGCCCATGCACAAGGGCACGGCAGGAACAGCCAATCTCAACGGCCTGCTCCAGGAGGCGCTGAACCCGGCAAAGACCCGGGTCAGCGTGGCAGGGGCGACTTTCCGCCTGCATGACAAGGTTATGCAGATCCGGAACAATTACGACAAGCAGGTGTTTAACGGGGATATGGGGCGCATTTCGGCAATTGACGAACAATTCCGCCAAATGCGGATTGATTTTGAGGGCCGCCAAATCGATTATTCTTTTTCCGAGCTTGAAGAGGTGGTCCCGGCATACGCAGTATCCGTGCACAAATCCCAGGGCTCGGAATTCCCGGTGGTGGTCATGCCCATTTTGACCCAGCATTTTATCATGCTGCAGCGCAACCTGATCTATACCGCAGTGACCCGGGGGCGTCGCCTGGTGGTGCTGGTGGGCACGAAAAAGGCCATGGCCATTGCAGTGAAAAACGACCGGCCCAGACAGCGTTATACGCGGCTGGCCGCCAGAATGGCGGCACTGCAGCAGGCGCCGGCTGTTTAACAGGCAAAAGGAGTATCCGCAGTGAAAATTATCATCGTGGGCGCAGGCGAAGTCGGATATCACATCGCCAGCCGGATGTCCTTTGAAAATAAGGACGTGGTCGTTATTGACAAGGATCCGGGCGCGATCAAGCGGCTTTCGGACAACGTGGACGTGGAGGCTGTAAACGGGTCGGGCAGCAGCCCCAGGGTGCTCAAGGAGGCCGGGCTCAAGGAGGCTGAAATCCTGCTTGCGGTCACGGACAGTGATGAAACAAATCTCGTGGCCTGCCTGATGGCGGATATCATATCGCCCACCACCAAGAAGCTTGCCCGGATCAGGGAGGGGGATTTTGACGCATATCACCAGGTACTCCATGAGCAGTCTCCGAATATCGACACGGTGATCAATCCGGAGATCGAGGTGGTCAAGAGCATCGAGCGGTTTCTGCGCATTCCCGGGGCCGTGGATGTCAGCGATTTTGCCGACGGCATGCTGAAGTTCGTCGGCCTCTACCTGGACCAGGGAAGCCGGCTGGCCGGGATCCGGCTCAAGGATATCCCGGAAAAAATCGGACAACGGATTCTGGTGGCCGCGGTGGTCAGAAAGGAGGAGCTGATCATCCCGGGCGGCAATGCCCGCCTGTATCCCGGGGACTTGATATATTTCATCAGCGAGGACCAGGGACTGCCCTCGATTTTAAAAGCCTTTGACAAGCAGGTCAAGCCGGTGCGCAGGGCCATGATCGTTGGCGGCGGGCGGATCGGAACGCGCCTGGCGGCCATCCTGGAAGAAGAAGGGATTCACACCAAGATCATCGAGCGTTCCGCCCAACGGTGCAGCGAATTGGCCGCAGAGATGAAAAAGGCCGTGGTGATCCAGGGAGACGGGTCTGACCAGCGCCTGCTGGTAGAGGAAAACATCCATGAAATGGATGCTGTGATCACCCTGACCAATGATGAGGAAACCAATATCCTGGTATCCCTGCTGGCCAAGCGGATGGGTGCCGGCAAAAGCATTACCCGGCTCAACAAGTTCAGCTATTTTCCCCTAATGCCGGCCATCGGCATTGAGCAGGTTGTCAGTCCGCGCCTTTCGGCCATCAACACGATTCTCCAGCACATCCGGCGGGGCAAGGTGCTCTCCGTGCGCACGCTGACCGATGAACAGGCCGAGGTGCTGGAGGCCGAAGCCCTGGAAACCTCGGATATTGTCGGAAAGCCCCTGCACAGCACGTCGCTGCCCAAAGGGTCGCTGGTTATCGGCATTATCCGGGAAGGCCATGTGCTGATTCCTTCCGGAGACAGCGTGATCGAGCCCGGCGACCGGATTATTATTTTTGCCAAGCGCCAGGTGGTTGCCAAGATCGAGCGGATTCTCACCGTGAAGCTGGAGTTTTTCTAAATGCGATGGGGCTTTGTGCTCCAGTATGTCGGGATCCTGGTTTTTTCCCTGGGGCTGACCATGTCGCTGCCCCTGGCCGTAGACGCATTTTACGCAGACGGAAGCACGGGGCCGCTGGCAAAATCCGGCGCCATATCCGCAGCCGCCGGCATTCTGCTGTTTTTCGTGTTCCGGCGGGATAAGGCCGAGCAAATCAGCCAGCGCGAAGGCATGGCGATTGTGGCCATCGGCTGGACCGCCATCGGGTTTTTCGGCGCCCTGCCCTTTTATTTTGAAGGCGTGTTTCCCACCTTTGCAGATGCCTTTTTCGAATCGGTCTCCGGGTTTACAACCACCGGCGCATCCGTGTTCACGGCAGTGGAAGGCGTCAGCCGGGGTCTGCTGTTCTGGCGAAGCCTGATCCAGTGGCTCGGCGGCATGGGGATTATCGTGCTCACCATTGCCATTCTGCCGTTTCTGGGAGTCGGCGGCTTCCAGCTTTACAAGGCCGAGGTCCCCAGCCCGGTGCCTGATAAGCTCAAGCCCCGGATCCGGGACACGGCAAAAGTGCTGTGGAAAGTGTATCTGCTGTTTTCTCTGCTGGAATTGCTGCTTTTGCTAATCGGCGGCATGACGGTATATGATGCCCTGTGTCATACCTTTACAACAATGCCCACGGGCGGCTTTTCCACAAAGAACCTGTCGATCGCCCATTTTGACAGCCTGTATTTTGATATCGTGTTTATCGGCTTCATGCTGCTTGCAGGGATCAATTTTTCCCTGCACTACAATATGCTGCGGGCCAGGCCCCTGGCTTACTGGCGCGACCCGGAATGCCGCTTCTTTTTGATTTTTCTGCTGATTCTCGTCGGGTTGGTGAGTTTCAGCGTTTTGGGGCCGGTTTATGAGACTGCAGGCGAATCCCTGCGATACGGCGCTTTCCAGGTGATCTCCATATTGACCACAACCGGGTATGCCACCGCGGATTACAACCAGTGGCCGGCCATGGCACAGTTGATCCTGGTGATGTGCATGTTTCTGGGCGCATCTGCGGGATCCACCGGCGGCGGCATGAAAATGCTCCGCGTGATGCTGTGCTTTAAATTCTGCTACAAGGAGCTGTTTAACATGCTGCACCCCCATTCGGTTTCTTACGTGAAAATCGGGGGCAAACCGGTCCCGGACCCGGTAGTGGGCAGCGTTATGGGCTTTCTGGCGCTGTATGTCGCAGTCTTTGTCGTGTGCGCCATCGTCCTGGCCGGCATGGGCGTGGATTTTGTTACTTCCTTTTCCGCTGTTGCCGCTTCCATCGGCAATATCGGCCCAGGCCTGGCCATGGTCGGACCAGTGGGCAATTATGCGGAAATCCCCTATTTCGGCAAGTGGCTGCTGGCTTGGTGCATGCTGGTGGGCCGCCTGGAAGTCTACACGGTCATTATCTTCCTGGTTCCGGAATTCTGGCGCAAATAGTAAAGGGGTTCCCCCGAAGGGGTCAAGTCTGCCCTTGACTCTTTTGCGAGAAAAAGACCCAAGGACAGACTTAACCCCTTCGGGAAAAAATTCATTGAAAAATTTGCAGTGCGATTTACTTTTAATGTTGACAATTTACCCGGAAGTATATACAAGGAGGACTTTATGAAGCCTGCTGGACTGGGCCGTTAACTCAGTTGGTAGAGTATCTGCCTTTTAAGCAGAGAGTCGTTGGTTCGAGTCCAACACGGCCCACCATAAGGTGTTTTCTTGCGTCCCCATCGTCTAGCCCGGTCCAGGACACCGGCCTTTCACGCCGGCGACAGGGGTTCAAATCCCCTTGGGGACGCCACCTTTTCCAAAGATTCCATGTGTTCATGTGTAATGTTCATGTGGAATTTTTATTTTTGTTCTGTTCTTCAGTGTTAAAAACCTGGTCAAACGAAAGAGACTCAAAAACGTTTTTAAGGTCATTATTAATATTGTGCAGATACCGTTCCGTGGTGGCGAAATTCTGGTGCCTCAATATCCGCTGAATAGTCTTGGTTGATTTGCCAGAGTCGGCCAGTACAGAAGCCACAAAACGCCTCAGGGCGTGAAAGCCGAATTTTTTAACCCCTGCCCTTTTGCACAACCCGGCCATAAATCGTCGCCGCTCTTTGTACGGTTTGCCATAATGCGGCCCAGGTTGATCGTCAACAAACACATACGGGCTATCCTTAAATGTTCGGTTTTCCCATTGCCATTTTAAGGACTCATATAAATCTTGTGACATGGGAAACCAATCATACTGAATATTGCCATCCTTTGTTTTCCGGGTACTTAACCTGTATTCCCTGCGCTCAAAATTAATATCATCGACCCAAGTCCAGCGAAAAATCTCTGATCGCCTCGCCCCGGTCTGCAAGTAAGCGTCAAGAAAAACTCTTTCTTTTCTGGTGGCAACCATCAATACTTTTAAAACATCCTCGCTTGCCGGTGTATATTGCGGCTCCCGATCATGTCGGCATTTTTCTGTTTCACCCCATGGATTGCTTTCCACGCCCATAAACCGTTTGCCTATATTCCACATGGCAAGTAGATTTTTCCGGTCCTTGTTTGCGGCATTGGCAGACCGCTTTTTTGCTTGTGTATCAAGGTATTGTTGGGCAAGCTCCGGAGTTATTTCTGCAACGATCATATCCGCACCCCAAGTGGCAAGGATTCTTTTTGTGACTGCTTTCTTTTCGTCATAAACCTTTGCGGCGTATCGACTCGCATAATCAAGATACCGTGTGCAAAAACTCATCAAGTCCATGCCTTTCCGCAGCCGCCGTTCTTTGTTTTTCGCCCTCTTGCGTTCGGCTCTTTCGTGTTCCTGTGCTTCTTTTTTGGTGTTGCACAGCTTTGTCTTGAGCCTTTCTTTTTTGTAGTGCGGCGTGGCTCTCCAGTTTTTGCCCTCTTTGTAAGGCATCTTCCAGTCCCTCCCTGGTGAATATTAAAGATCCGCCTATTCTGGACGCTCCTAGCAAATGACTGTTATGATAAACCCATGATACGGATTTATCCAGCATTTCGGCTATGTCTTGGGGTTTTAAAATTTCCAAGGCTATTTATTCCCCAGGGTAATTGTTATGGTATGTATGAAAGCGGTTCAACATAAATTTTTAAGTTGTGCTCCTTACGGCTCTAATTTCAGGGATTGACTTAATACAGATTGCAAGTCTCTTGCGGACTGAATATTTTTCAAACACGAATTTTTTGCCCTCAACTTTTAAGCGCCGTAGC
>JAIPEJ010000036.1 GCA_021737225.1 Desulfobacteraceae bacterium | reverse complement strand
ATCCCGCGGCAGCAGCGGGTAAAACACGAGATCCCGGGATAACACCGGAAATTAAAACGGCTTTGGGCACTGAGCTTGACCGGCGGGATGCCGGTGTTATTTTCTGTTTCCATGGCAATGCTCCTTATATAATTCAATTTAAATGCTTTTTTGCGCTCTTTCGAAATTGCACTTCGCTGCCTTGACGGCGGTGCGGAAAAGCGGGTTTCCGAGCGGAAATTGAGGCTCGAAGAGGCTCCTGGAGCGAGGAAACGCCTTTTTCGCGCCGCCGATCAGCCAATAAAATGATAAGTTTCTGATTTTACTTAACCACTTAATCACTGAAAACTTAACACTGCCTGTAAAAAAGACTTTTTACAGGCTTATCAAGACGTTATCATTCAACTCCCTCTGGCATGGGCCCCACCGGCGCGCCGCCGAGCACGTAGCCGCCGTCGATGCGCAAAACCGAACCCGTCATGTAAGGGGCGTCCTTTATTATAAACAAGACCGCCTTGACCACATCCTCGAGGCGACCGATCCGGCCCGTCAGCGTATGGTCCACAATTGCCTGCTTCTGGGCCTGGCTCAGCAACCCCCACCCCCGGGTGCCGTGTGCGTGGCGGGTTTCGAAAATTCCCAGCATCAGCTCATTTACCCGGACTTCCGGGGCCCCGAGCCGGGCCCACGTTTCGGTCAACAGCGAAACCCCGCGGCTGGCGGCGGCATACCCCTCGTTAAAAACCAGGCTGGCCGGACCCGATCGCCCCACGATGGATGCGATGGATGAAAAATTGACCACACATCCATCCCCGGTTTCCTTTAAATACGGGAGGGCGGCTTCCAGGACCCATTGCTTGGCCCGCAGCGTGGTGGCCACTTCGAGGTCCCACTGCTCGCGCGTATACGTGCCGTGTACCACCGGCCACCCCCCTCTTTCAATGTTATTGATCAGAATGTCGATCCGGCCGAAACGATCGGCCACGCGCCTGACAAAGGGGGCAATGGATTCGGTTTCCAGCAGATTGACCCGTTCGATCAGGTGAGGCACGCCGGTTTCGGCAAAATCGCGCTGCATGTCGCCGAGGGATTCTTCCCAGTCGTAATACGTCAGGCCCAGCCGCACCCCGCGGCGGGCCAGCTCCAGGCCGACAGCCCTGCCGATTCCCTTGATGCCGCCCAGCACCAGCGCTGTTTTACCTGCTAATTCCATGCCTGCAGATCCTGGTCACTCTTTTACCGAAACCGGAATTGCGGCCAAGCCTTACATATGCGCTTCTTGCCGGCTTCCCCCCGCCTCATAGCGCAGCAGCGCTGCGGCATATTGCATGGCAAATCTCAGGACTTCTTCGTCATCTGCAGCCTCCGGCGCCTCAAAGGAAAGCCCGATTTGCCGGCAATCATCTACGGTCCGGGAACGGAAATCCGTTTTCCAGGCGTCGATGTCATACAGCGCGGCAAACAGCTTTTCTCCGAGGACCCCTTTAACCGGTCCGGGCCGGTATTGCTGTTTAACCGATATGACATCGATCATGGCATCGTTTAACTCGTTATACGGCTGCAGCCCCTGATCGGCAATCCACTGCCTGGCCGTCATGGGCGACCCCTGTTCGAAACCCCGGCAGTGCGCCTCACGTATCAGTGCATACGATTCGGTAAGGCTGCCGTCATTGCGGGCCCGGCGAAGCATTCGGGCCAGCGGGTACATCCGGCAGGAGCCGGGCCGGTTTTCGTATACCCGGCAGCCTTCGGCTGCCACAAACGGGCATTGCTTCTCCCCGGATTCCGCCGGCTTGAGGGTTACCACAGGCAATCCGGTCTGCGGGCCGTCATGGCAAAGGGAATATGCCGCCAGGAAATCGCCGGTATGCATTTCCAGGTGTCTTGCCAGCCGCAGCACGTCATACGGGGCAAGAAACTGGTTCAAGTCCCGGCAGCAGGCATTATAACAAGGCACCTGCGGGCCGCATGAAAAATAAAACACTTCGTTATCCGCAATGGAGTGAAACAAACTTTCCCTTTCCATCGTTTTCCGCTCCGCTTGAATTCGGACCACACCATATGTCTTTTGCCGCCCGGGATCAATGGAATTTTATCAAAAAACAAGGCCCGGGCACTATTTTCCCTTGCATCCTGATGCAAGTATGGTATAGGTTTTTGCTTAAATTAGAGTCACTGCATCATTAAGGCATTGGATTATAGATTTCAAGGAGGTGCCAAATAGCCAAGGCAAAGAGCAACGAGAAACGGGTGAATATCAACAGCGAGATCAAGGCCTCGGAGGTTCGGGTCATTGACCCGGACGGAAATCAGCTCGGCGTAATACCAACGCACTCCGCCCTCTCCGAAGCCGAAAACTTCGGCCTCGATCTTGTGGAGGTTTCTCCAAACGCAAGCCCCCCGGTTTGCAAGATCATGGATTACGGCCGATACCGGTACCAACAGGACAAGAAACAACAGGAGGCCCGCAAAAAACAATCCGCCATCCAGGTCAAGGAAATCAAGGTCCGCCCCAAAACCGACGCACATGACCTTGAGATCAAGCTCGGACACATCAAGAAGTTCATTGACAAGAAGAACAAGGTCAAAGTGACCCTGATGTTCCGGGGACGGGAAATTACCATGACAGAGCGGGGCAAGGCGGTGCTCGAGCAGATCGCCGAGCAGGCAACGGAATTTGCCACCATCGAACAGCCGCCGAAAATGGAAGGCCGCACCATGACCATGCTGCTGGGCCCGAAGTAGCCATACAGGCCGGCATCCCGGCAAAACCGGCACCGCGGAAACTTCCGGCTCCTTCCATCCGTTTCGACAGCCCCGATCAAAGCAGGTCCGTGGGCGCGGGAAAATTACGTCCCGCGCCTTATATTTTTTTATTGACGCTTCCCAAATTATGAGGCATATTTCATCGTTTCAGAAATTTGGGGAGAACCAGATGAATTTTATTTGCAACTTCTGCAGGGAGAGCGATCATGCCGAAACTGAAAACCAATCGGGCAACGGCCAAACGGTTTAAGCGTACCGGCACTGGCAAGTTCATGTTTTCCAAATCCCATGCCAGCCATATTCTGACCAAAAAAACGAGAAAACGCAAACGTGCGCTCAGAAAAAAGAAGGTCATGGATGCCACCAACGTGAAAACCGTCAGGCGGCTGATGCCGTACGCAAATTAAGGCAAAAAGGTATAAAAAGGTAAAGGAGTATCTCATGCGAGTCAAAAGAGGATATAAGGCCAGGCGCCGCCGGAAAAAGGTCCTGAAGCTGGCCAGCGGATACCGGGGCGGTCGGAGCAAGCTTTACCGCACCGCAGCCGATGCCGTGGACAAGGCCCTGATGTATGCGTATAGGGACCGCAAGGTCAAAAAGCGCCAGTTCCGCCGGCTGTGGATTGTCCGCATAAATGCCGCCGCCCGGATGAACAACCTGTCCTACAGCAAATTCATCAGCGGATTAAAGCGCGCCAACATCGAGCTGGACCGGAAGGTGCTGGCGGATCTGGCTGTTTCCGATCCGTATGCATTTTCGCAGCTGGCCGGCACCGCCTCAGCCCAACTGCAGCAGTAATCCTGGTAACCGGTTGACTGGCCCCGGGTGATGGAACGTGAGCAAGCCGATTGAACAGATTCGAGAAGAAGCCCTGGCCGAACTTTCACAGGCCGGGGACGCAGATGCGATCCGGGCCCTGTCGGTCAAATACCTCGGCCGCAAAGGGGAGGTTACCGGCTTTCTGCGCAACATTTCCGAGCTGCCCAAGGACCAGCGCCCGGCTGCCGGAAAAAGGGCCAATGAAGTCAAAAAGGAGCTCGATTCCGCCTTCAACGAGGCCCTTGAACGCCTTGCCGGCCAAACCGGACAGGACAGCGAAGCCATCGACGTTTCCCTGCCGGGCCGGCCGGCCCCCCTGGGCACGCTCCACCCGATCACCCGAATCACCCGACTGATCTCCCGGGTATTTGCGCGCATGGGATTCGGCATTGCCGAAGGCCCGGAGGTGGAATCGGACTATTACAATTTCGAGGCGCTCAATATCCCCAAAAATCACCCGGCCCGGGACATGCAGGACACATTTTACGTGTCTGACAACGTTGTGCTGCGCACGCACACCTCTCCGATCCAGGTGCGGTACATGGAGGCCCACGACCCGCCGATACGGATCATTGCACCGGGCAAAGTATACCGATGTGATTCGGATCTCACCCACACGCCCATGTTTCACCAGGTCGAAGGCCTGCTGGTGGATGAAAACGTCTCCTTTGGCGACCTGAAAGGGATTCTGACCGCTTTTGTGCATCAGGTTTTTGACACGCAGACCAGCCTGCGGTTTCGGCCGAGCTTTTTCCCGTTTACGGAACCGAGTGCCGAGGTGGATATCCAGTGCGTGATTTGCCGCGGCAGCGGCTGCAGGGTCTGCTCGCATACCGGCTGGCTGGAAGTCCTGGGATGCGGCATGGTTCACCCGGCGGTATTTGAGAACGTAGGCTATGACACGAATCGTTATTCCGGGTTCGCATTTGGCATGGGCGTTGAGCGCATCGCCATGTTAAAGTACGGCATCAACGACATCCGCATGTTTTTTGAAAACGACATTCGTTTCTTAAGGCAGTTTTAAAATGAAGGTCAGCCTGGACTGGTTGCAGCAATATGTGGACCTGGATGCAAGCGCATCAGACCTTGCCGATGCGCTGACCATGGCGGGGCTGGAAGTGGAAGCCATCATGGATCCTTACCAGCACCTGAACTCCGTGGTAGTCGGCCGCATCGTCCGAACCGCTCCCCACCCCAATGCGGACAAGCTTTTCTGCTGCGAGGTGGACATCGGATCCAAAACCGTGCAGGTTGTCTGCGGCGCGCCCAACGCCGAAGCCGGGATGAATGCCCCCTGCGCGCTGCCCGGGGCGGTCCTGGTCTCGGGAATGCGTGTGGAAAAATCCGAAATCCGGGGCCAATTATCCGAAGGCATGCTCTGCAGCCAGGCCGAACTCGCACTCGGAGACGATGCTTCCGGACTCATGCAAATAAGCGCCGAGCACGCCCCGGGCGTGCCCCTGGCCCGCGCCCTGGGACTTTCGGATACGGTATTTGAAATCGGCCTGACACCCAACCGTCCGGACTGCTTAAGCCATATCGGCGTGGCCCGGGAAATTTCCGCCCTGCGGGCAAAGCCGATGAAGATCCCGGATATCCCGCCGGCCGCCGGCCCGGAAAAAATTGCCGGGCATACCTCCGTGACCATTGAGGATCCGGACCGCTGCCCGCGATATGCCGCGGAGCTTGTCTTTGACATCTCCGTGGGGCCGTCTCCGGCATGGCTTCAGCAGCGGCTGCGGGCCGTGGGCTTAAAACCCATTAACAATATCGTGGACATCACCAACTACGTGATGATGGAAACCGGGCAGCCGCTTCACGCCTTTGATTTTGACCGGCTGGAACAGCACCGGATCGTGGTGCGCACCCCCGGGACGGAAAGCACATTTACCACCCTGGACGGCAAATCCCGCGAACTGGATGCACAAACCCTGCTGATTTGCGACGGCAAAAAACCGGTGGCCATCGCCGGGGTCATGGGCGGACAAAATTCAGAGATCATGGAAACCACGACCCGGGTCTTAATTGAAAGCGCCTGCTTTGATCCGGTTTCCATCCGGAAGACCGCCAAGCGCCTGGGGATCTCCACGGATGCTTCCTTTCGCTTCGAGCGGGGGGTGGACCCGGAAGGCACCGTTTACGCCATGAACCGGGCAGCCGCCCTCATGGCGGAACTGACCGGGGGAACCCGGATCAACGGCGTTATCGACGAGCACCCCCGCCCGGCACCGCAAAAAACCATCAGCGTAAGCTGCCAACGGGCCAACCGGCATCTGGGCACCCGGCTGGGCCGAGACGATATGGCGGCCTACCTGGAATCAGTCGCGTTTTCCGTGGCAATGCCGGAGGCCGATCAACTTGAGGTGACCCCGCCGTCATTCCGGGTGGACGTGGATCGCCCGGAAGACGTCATGGAAGAAATCGCGCGGCTCTGGGGATACAACCGCATACCGACCACATTTCCCCGGCTCACCGCCCAGGCCGAACCCCCGGCGCAGATGGTCGAGCGCAAGGAGCAGATCCGCGACCTGATGGCCGGGTTTGGATTTTACGAAACCATCAATTACGCCTTTACCGCGGCCCGGGCAGCAGACCGGCTGGAGCTGGCTCCGGGCGATCCCCGCAGAAATGCCGAGAATCTTTTAAACCCGCTTTCAGAAGAACAGGCGCTGATGCGCACCACGCTGATGCCCGGACTCCTGGAAACCGCCCGGAAAAACATTTCCCGCCAGGAAAAAGACCTGAAACTCTTTGAACTGGGCAAGACCTTCTACAAAACCAAGCATCACGAACTGCCCCACGAGGTGGAAATGCTGGCCGCCGTGTGGACCGGCGCCAATAAGCCCGCGGCCTGGCACACCGCAGCCGAGCCCTGCGATTTCTATGATATCAAGGGCTCTTTTGAATCTCTGCTGTTCGGCCTGGGCCTGGAAAAATTCACCTGCTCTCAGATGCCGGAGACCGGATGCAGCTATACCCGGCCGGGCCGCACGGCCCAGGTGCGCCTGGGAGATACCTACCTCGGATTGATCGGGGAAATCGAAGCCTCGGTGCTAAAACAATTCGGCATCCGGCAACCGGTATTTGTGTTTGAAGCACACCTGGAGGCCCTGCTTTCATGTCTTCCCGAAACCCCTGAATTTACCCCGATCCCGAAATTTCCGGCCATGGCCAGAGACATTACGCTGATCGTGGAAAACCGCATCGAGGCCGGAGAGATCCTCAATTCCGTCCGGAGCATGGAAACCGGTTTGATCGAGGATGTATACCTGTTTGACGTCTACAGCGGCGAGCCGATCCCGGCGGGCAGAAAAAGCCTATCCATTCGTGTGGTATACCGCTCGCACACCCACACGCTTGAAGACACGCAGGTCAACGAGCTTCACCGGCAGATCACCGACAGCCTGCTTGCGGCATTTGACGCCGAACTGCCGGCATAACACCCCGGGAACGAAAAAGCTGCCGGATTTTTTGCAATGAATTGAATACGACAATTTCTATAACCACGAAGGGCACAAAGCACACGAAGCCAAGCTTTTTTATTTTTCCTTCGGGATCTTCGTGCGCTTCGTGGTACATAGGGTGTTCGCGGCAACCATTGCGATGCGGTTCTATTTTCGAGCAGTTCGAGGTGCTCAATGTCTTCCAGCGCTCAGATTCCCGACAAGCTCTATTTCCGGATCCGGGAAGTAACCGAGATCACCGGCCTGGCCGCCTACGTGCTGCGCTTCTGGGAATCCGAATTTTCCGAGATCCGCCCCAGGCGGACCGAATCCGGCCAGCGGCTTTACCGCAGATCCGATATTGAAGCCATCCTGCGCATCAAGCACCTGCTTTATGAAAAAAAATTCACCATCCAGGGCGCCAAAAAGCATTTAAAACAACAGGCAAAACAAACCACCCCCGCAGACAGCAGCAATCTTCTCCGCGACATCCGGGCCGAACTGGAAACCATCCGCGCCATTCTGGACCAATAGCCTCCGCCCCCATTTTGATATTGACAAACATGATTTTATTACCTATTTTAGGCCCGGAATTTGAGCGGGCATAGCTCAGTTGGTAGAGTACAAGCTTCCCAAGCTTGGTGTCGCGAGTTCGAGTCTCGTTGCCCGCTCCATCTTTTTCCGCGGCGCTGGGCGGCAACATTTTGTACGCCGCTGAAGCCGCAGAAAAAGGTGCCGGGACGAAACGCTGAGAGAGCTGATCAAAACGGGCTGTTTGCCCGTTTTTTATTTATTTGAACGGGAATATGAAAAAGGCGAAAAAAAAGCATTCCCCGGCCGGGCCGGAAGCCGGAGAAAAACCGTCACTGACCCCGCAGGAGGTTGTCTCCCTGGTATGGGAGCTGGGAGATCCCCTGTGCGCCACAGAGGGCATGGAACTTGTCCATGTGGAGTACCAGCGGGAACCCGGGGGATGGGTGCTTCGCCTTTTTATCGAAAAACCGGGCGGGGTCGGCGTCGAGGACTGCAGCACCGTCTCCCGGCAGCTCGGAGATTTGCTCGACATCAAGCTGGAGACCGATCTGCCCTACACCCTGGAGGTCTCCTCGCCGGGACCGGAGCGGCCGCTGTCGAAAAAGACGGATTTCAGCCGCTTTGCAGGGCACACGGCGCGCATTCGAACCCGCAAACCGCTGGGCGGACAGAAAAATTTTAAAGGCGTTCTCGCCGGTATTACAGATGATGATATGATCCGGCTCACACTGGAGCAGGAAACGGTTGCCATACCTTACCGGGAGATGACAAAAGCCAGACTGGTCAACTATCACGGAGACGACAAATGCTGATCACAGACATGAAACGCGTTATTGAACAGGTCAGCCGGGACAAGGGCATAGACTTCTACGTCCTGGTGAAAACCCTGGAAGAAGCCTTGCGCTCCGCGGTCCGGAAAAAATTCGGAAATAAAATCGATATAGAAATCCAGTACAACGAGGAAAGCGGGGAACTGGAAGTATTTCAGTTCAAAAACGTGGTCGCGGAAATTACCGACCCGGACTTTGAAATCACGCTCGAGGAAGGGCGCAAGCTTGACCCGGAATGCGAGGTCGGCGACAGCCTGGGCACCAAGATGGACACCACCACGTTCGGCCGTATTGCGGCCCAGTCGGCCAAACAGGTAATCATTCAGAAACTCAAGGCCGCCGAACGAAGCGTGGTGTACGAAAACTTCATCAACCGCAAAGGCGAAATCATCAACGGCATTGTCCAGCGGGTCAGCCGCAACGAGATCATCGTCAATCTCGGCCAGGCCGAAGCCGTGCTGCCCAGACGCGAACAGATCCCCAACGAGACTTATCGCCGGGGCGACCGCATCCGGGCCTACATCCTCAAGGTGCACGACGAAAGCCGGGGCCCGCAAATCGTGCTGTCCCGCACGCATCCGGAGTTTCTGATCAGCCTGTTTAAAACCGAAGTGCCGGAAATTACCGAAGGCATGATCAGTGTTATCAGTGCAGCACGGGAAGCCGGCAGCCGGGGGAAAATTGCGGTCCGGTCCAATGATCCGGATATCGACCCGGTCGGCGCCTGCGTGGGAATCAAGGGCAACCGGGTGCAAAGCGTGGTCCAGGAATTAAAGGGCGAAAAAATCGACATCATTCCCTGGCATATCGATCCGGCCAAATTCGTGTGCAACGCCCTGGCCCCGGCTGAAATCTCAAGGGTCATCATTGATGAAGTCAACCATGCCATGGAAGTGGTGGTTCCGGATGACTCGCTGTCCATTGCCATCGGCAAGCAGGGACAGAATGTGCGCCTGGCCTCCAGGCTGACCGGATGGCATCTTGATGTTATCAGCGAAACACGCTATAATGAAGGTTTACAATCCGGATTCCAGTCCTTGATGAACCTCTCGGGCGTGCACGAAGCGCTGGCCAATTTGCTGTTTGAAAAGGGATATTTTTCAACCGAGGATTTGAGCAAGGCCGCAGCCGAAGACCTGGTCCAGGAAATCGGGGTGACCGAAGACGAAGCCCGGAACCTGATAGAAGAAGCGGCAAGTGACCTGGACTCAAACGAAAAACCCCAGGATCCGACCCCCGGTGTCTCGGCGGATGCCGAGCCGGAAGCCGGGGAAGACGAAACAGCCGATGATACGGATCCGGACAATTCAGGGGAATAAAACAGATTGATTGCACAAGGCTCTGACACTGGATCCTGTATCGCCGCGCGCACCAGCGGCGTCCCACGATTTCGGGAAAAGCATCTTGGACGATCAAGGGGGATGGATGGCAAAACGCAGAGTATTTGAGCTCGCCAGAGAGCTGAACATGAACAACAAGGAGCTTCTGGACAAGATCCGGGAAATGGATATAGAGGTTTCCAGTCACTTGAGTTCTCTGGAAGAGGATACCGTGAATCATGTGAAAAACCATATCTTCGGCGCGAAAAAAGCAGCTGAAGTCGAGGATACCCGGGTCAGGCCCAACGTGATTCGCCGGCGAAGAAAGGCCGGGGCCGAGTCCCGCACCGAGGCGGGCAAAGCCCAGCAACAGCCGGAACAATCCGCCGCCCCGGAGGCTGAAAAGCCCGAGGCGCAGCAGGAAACACCCGAAGTCCGCACTGCAGAGCCCGAAGAGCAGGCCCCTGAGGAAACTGCGGCCGCCCCTTCCGCCGCCGGAGAAGCCAAAGCCGGGCAGCCCGAAGAAAAAGCCGCCGAACCCGAGGCGGAACAAGCGCAGGAAGCACCGGCGGAACCCGGGGAAATCAGCCGGGAGACGGCAGCAGAAGAAACGCAAACAGCCGGGCCGCCCGCAGAGGAAACCCCTGATGCCGAGCCGGCTGGAGAAGCCGCAGACCAGCAACCCGAAGCCGGGGCGCCCGAACAACCGTCCGCTGAATCCGAAAGCCGGTCATCCGGGGCCCAGGTGTCCGCCGGAGAAGAGCAGCCGGCAGCCGAAGAAAAGCCGGGCGAAGCAGAGGAAAAGCCCAAAAAAGCCCGGAAGAAGGGCAAAAAGGGCGCGCCTGCCAAAATTATCCGGATGCCGGAGCCCGAGGAAAAGCCGGAAGCCCGGACCATCGAAGCCCCCGAGCCCAAATCCCCTGCACCTGAAACCGGGGCGCCTGCGGAAAAAACGGCAAAACCGGCAACCGAAGAAGAAAAGCCCCGGGCGAAAAAGAAGAAACGAACCGATGCCGCCGAACCGGTTACCGAGACCGAAAAGGCCAAAAAGCCCGGAAAGAAAAAGGCTTCTTTCAAGCGCAAGGAAGTCGTGGAAGGCGATGCGCTTTATGACAACCGCTTCGGGCGGGCCAAGAAGGGCAAAAAAAAGGGCAAGGCGACCCGGCCCGCAACCGAGCAAAAGCCCCAGGCCACCACGCCCAAGGCCATCAAGCGACGCATCAAGATTGATGAAACCGTGGTGCTTTCGGATCTGGCCAAGCGCATGGGAATCAAGGGCAACGAGCTGATCAAGCGCCTGATGGAAATGGGCATGATGGTCACGCTCAACCAGAGCATTGATTTTGAAACCGCCGAGCTGCTTGCCGCGGAATACAGTTTTGAAGTGGAAAAGGCCTCCTTTGAAGAAGAGGCGGTGTTCCAGAGCGAGGAAGATTCGCCTGAACAGCTTGAATACCGACCGCCGGTGGTCACCATCATGGGGCACGTCGACCACGGCAAGACCTCGCTGCTCGATGTGATCCGGCATTCCAAGATCACGGAAAAGGAAGCCGGCGGAATCACCCAGCACATCGGCGCCTACCGGGTGCCGTATGAAAACGGCGACATCATTTTTCTGGACACGCCCGGCCATGAGGCATTTACAGCCATGCGCTCCCGGGGGGCCAAGGTCACGGACCTGGTGATCCTGGTGGTGGCCGCAGACGACGGTGTGATGCCCCAAACCAGCGAAGCCATCGATCATGCCCGGGCAGCCGGGGTTCCGATTATCGTGGCCATTAACAAGGTGGACAAGGCAAATGCAGACCAGGACAAAATCAAGCGGGAACTGGCTGAAAAGGACCTGGTCCCGGAAGAATGGGGCGGAGAAACCATATGCGTGCCGGTTTCGGCAAAGCAGCAGAGCGGGCTCGACGATCTGCTGGAAATGGTTCTGCTCCAGGCCGAAGTGCAGGAACTCAAGGCCAATCCCAACAAGCACGCACGCGGCTATATCATCGAATCCAAGCTGGAAAGCGGCCGGGGCCCGGTGGCCACGGTGCTGATCCGGGAAGGCACCCTGCACACCGGGGATCCGGTGGTTTCCGGGGTTTATTACGGCAAAGTCCGGGCCATGTTCGATGACATGGGCAAGCCCGTAAAAACCGCCACGCCGTCGTACCCGGTGGAAATCATTGGGCTTTCCGGCGTCCCGGCGGCGGGCGACGAACTCATTGCCGTGGACGACGAGAAGACCGCCAAGCAGGTCAGCGAACACCGGCTGGAAAAACAGCGCTCCAAGGATCTGTCCAAGACCACCCGCATGAGCCTGGAAAGCCTGTACGAGAAAATGCAGGAAGGCGAGGTCCGGGACCTGAACCTGATTATCAAGGCCGACGTGCAGGGTTCGATCGAAGCGCTGAAGGATTCGCTGACCCGGCTGTCCACAGACGAGGTCAAGGTCAACGTGGTGCATTCGGCCGCCGGGGCCATCCACGAATCCGATATTTCCCTGGCCGCGGTCTCAAACGCCATTATTCTCGGATTTAACGTGCGGCCCTCGGCCAAGGTGTCCCACCTGGCAGAAGAAGAAAGCGTGGATATCCGGTATTACAACGTGATTTACAACGCGATCCAGGAAATCAAGGACGCCATGGTGGGCATGATGTCTTCGACCTACGAGGAGCGCGTTCTGGGCCGGGCCGAAGTCCGCCAGGTGTTTTCCGTACCGAGCATGGGAACGGTTGCCGGATGCATGGTGCTTGAAGGCAAGATTCAGCGCGGACAGCCCATCCGCCTCATCCGGGACGGCATCGTGGTGCACGAAGGCAAACTCGCCTCGCTGAAACGCTACAAGGACGATGTCCGCGAAGTCACGCACAATTATGAATGCGGTATGGGCATCGAGAGATTCAACGATATCAAGATCGGCGATATCATCGAGTGCTATTACCTCGAAGAAATCAAACCGGTAATTGAATAAGTAACCATGGTGGTCGGTTTCGGCACCATCACGCTGCGGCTCGATGAGTGCCACGGACTCAAGGAAAAACGCAAAATCATCAAGTCGATTGTCTCCCGGAGCAAAAACGGCTTTAACGCCGCTGTTGCCGAGGTTGATTTCAATGATATCCATCAGCGGGCCAAGATCGGTTTCGCCCTGGTCGGAAACGACCGCCGGACCATCAATTCGCAGATCGACAAACTCTTCGAGTTTATTTACCGGATGGCCCTTGCGGAGATCATTGATACGGAAACGGAGATCATCAACATATGAAACCATATGATCGCGCAGAAAGGGTCGGCGGGTTAATCCAGCAAACCCTTTCGGAAATTCTGCAAAGATCCATCAAGGATCCGCGTCTGAGCTCGGTTTCCATCACAGGGGTAAAAATGACAGCGGACCTGAAGCTGGCAAGGATTTACTTTGTCACCTCCGGTCACTTTTCAAGCCGCGAGGAGGCGGCCGCAGGCTTTCGAAAAGCCCACGGCTACATCAAGCACACCCTTGCCCAGAGCCTGGAACTTCGCTATATGCCGGATCTGAGATTCTTCTACGACGAGTCCATCGAATACGGAATGCATATTGAACGTGTGATCAAGCAACTGCATGAAGAAAATGAATCAGATCATTCAACAACTGACAAAGAGTAAACGAATACTACTGGCCACACATATCCATCCGGACGGCGATGCCGTCGGCTCCCTGCTGAGCCTCGGCCTGGCGCTGGAAGAGGTCAAAAAGAAGGTACAATTATACAACGAAAGCGTGCTGCCGGCGGTATACAACTTTCTGCCCTCGATTCACCGCATCAAGAACGAAGCCGGTGATATGCAGGCATACGATACTGCCGTTATCCTGGACTGCTCGGATCTGCAGCGCGTGGGGGATGCAGCAGAATCCATCAGCCGGATTCCGACAATCATTAATATTGATCACCACCTGACCAACATCCGCTTCGGCAATTACCAGCTCATTGATCCCGGGGCTTCAGCGACCACGGAGCTGGTGTACCGGCTGATTTCGGCCATGGACATCCCGATTACAACGGCGATAGCCTATGCCATTTATACCGGCATCATGGCGGATACGGGTTCGTTCCGGTTTTCAAATACCACGCAGGAAGCCTTTAAAATCTGCCATGAAATGGTCTGCCAGGGAGCTGATCCGCACAAGGTGGCCCATCACGTGTATGAAACCATATCCCTCAGACGGGTCAAACTGCTGAACATGCTTTTTGACACCATCGAGGTCTCGGAAAACGGCAAGCTCTCAATTATGACATTGACCCAGAACATGCTCCATGCTACGGGAACCTCGATCACGGATGTCAACGGCCTGATCAACTACGCCCGGCGCATCGAAAATGTCAAGGTCGCGGCCCTGCTTTACGAAAGGGCCAGCGGCAGACGGATACGGACGAAAAACGGCAGCGCATACCACGTAAGCCTGAGGTCCGACGGTTCGGTGGATGTGGCCAACTTCGCCGCGGTCTTCGGCGGCGGGGGACATCGCAGCGCCGCAGGCTTTGACATCCAGAGCACCCTGCCGGCGCTGAAACACCAGTTGTACTCGATTTCGGATCGCTTATAACCTTTATGCAAGAGATCAATGAGGCATTGAAACAATCTCATGGCCGCAAATCGCCGGCCGGGACCCCAGGTGCCGGGGACGGAATCGTCGTGGTGGACAAGCCGGCAGCAATAACCTCGGCTGGGGTGGTCAGCCGGATCAAGCGGCTTGCCGGAGTTACAAAGGCCGGGCATGCCGGCACGCTGGACCCCTTCGCCACCGGCGTGCTCATTTGCCCGATCAACCGCGCTACGCGCCTGTCCCGTTTTTTTCTCCACGGGAGGAAAAAATATGCGGGCGTGCTCATACTCGGCACGGAAACCGACACCCTGGACCGTACCGGCCGCGTTGTGTCCGAACATCGGGTCCCGGATATTTCCGAGCAGCGGATCCGGGACACTGTCGCGGGATTTGTCGGAGAAATCCAGCAGGTGCCGCCGGCGTATTCCGCTCTCAAGCACAACGGCGTGCCGCTTTACAAGTACGCCCGGGCCGGAACCCCCGTGGAGAAACCGCCCCGCACGGTGGAAATCCGCGATATCCGCGTCACGCACGTGAGCCTGCCGGATATCGGGTTTGAGGTTTCATGCAGCGGGGGCACTTATATCCGCACCCTTTGCGCGGATATCGGCAAAGCGCTTGGATGCGGAGGCCACTTAAAGAAGCTGATCCGTACGGAAAGTTCCGGGTTTACCATTGATGCGGCCGCAAGGCTGGAAGACCTGGAGGCCGTCGCAACACCCGCGGATCTGGCGCCGTTTGTCGTCCCCATGGCAGCGGCCCTGCGCGGCATTCCCGCCCATGTGGCAGATGCCGCTCTGGCGGAAAAAATCCGGCACGGCAGGCAGATCTTTGCCATGGACCTGCAGGCGGCGGAAGCGGATGAAAATACAGGATTTGTCAAAATTACGGACAATGAAAACCGCCTGCTGGCGGTAATTGAAAAAAACCGGGACAAATCTGTATATTCTTATTGTTGCGTCTTTCATAAAAACGGGTAATTGTGATACAAGGAAATAAATTCAAAATAAATATTGATGCACTCGTAAAAAGTCTGATTTTAGATGGCGCCGCAAAAAGTTTAAGATCAAGGCTTGCGCAATTTCGAAGAATGCAGTCACGCCGTTGGCGTGATGAAATTCAGAGAAATTGCGCGTAACGCAGATATTGGACTTTTTACGGTGCCATCAAATACTGATAGGAAAACCGCAAAAGGGCTAACCGGATTTTTCTGGTTAATTCCGAAAACAAGGCTTTAAATAGCGACATTGATACAGGAGGGTACAGTGAATATCGCCATGGAAGACAAACAGGGAACCATTGAAAAATTCAAGCGCCACGATGTGGATACCGGATCACCCGAAGTGCAGATCGCTTTGCTCACCGAGCGCATCATCAACCTGACCGAGCACTTGAAAACCCACAAGAAAGACCATCACTCCCGCCGGGGACTTCTTGTGATGGTCGGCAAGCGGCGCCGCTTGTTAAACTACCTCAAAAACCAGGACATCAACAGATACCGGGACCTGATCAAGCAGCTCGGCATTCGGAAATAACATCGTCGCCGCTTTTGAAACATGCAGTGAGCAATCAATGGAAATCTGCGCATATAGGCGAAAATACCGGCAAAAGCCGGCAATCCATCTAAAATCGGTCCTCAACAAAGATAAACCGGCGAGCCCTTATAATCCAAGGGGAAACCCGTATTTTTGCTGAGCACCTCAGGAGTCAATTATGGAAATATCATTTAAAACCCAGGTCGGCGGAGAAACGCTGAGCATTCAGGCCGGCAAGCTGGCCAAGCAGGCCTCCGGCTCGGTACTGGTCCAGTACGGGGAAACCATGGTACTGGTCACCGCGGTTTCAGCAGAGGATCAACGGGATGTCAACTTCCTGCCCCTGACCGTGGAATATCAGGAAAAAATCTATGCCGCCGGGCGCATCCCGGGCAATTACTTCCGCCGGGAAATCGGCCGGCCCAGCGAAAAGGAAACCCTGACCGCCCGGCTCATTGACCGGCCCATCCGCCCGCTGTTTCCAAAGGGCTACAACTATGAAACCCAGGTCATTGCCACGGTCCTGTCCATGGACAAAGAAAACGAACCGGACGTGCTGGCCATGATCGGGGCCTCGGCGGCCCTTGAAACCTCGGACATCCCGTTTGAAGGCCCGATTGCCTGCGTCCGGGTGGGACGCATTGACAACCAGTATGTGGTCAATCCCACCATCAGCCAGTGGCCAAATTCGGATATCAACCTGATCGTGGCCGGATCCAGAACCGGTATCATCATGGTGGAAGGCGGCGGCGATTTCGTTTCCGAATCGGAAATGCTGGAGGCCATCTACTTTGCACACCGGGAAATGCAGCCCCTGATCGATATCCAGGAAAAGCTCAGAGACAGCATCGGAAGGGAAAAACGGGCCTTTTTTCAGGAAGAAAAAGACGCCGCCCTGGTCAAGCGCCTGGAAGAGCTCGCAGCCGACCGGATCCGGGAAGCCGTGCAAATCCCCGACAAGATGGAGCGCCGCGAAGCCTTGGGCAACATAAGGGCCGAGGCCATTGAAGCCCTGGGCGAGGAATACGAGGAGCATAAGGCGGATGCAGCCGAGATTCTCCATGAGATCCAAAACGATATCTGCCGGGACATGGCCCTGAACCAGGGGAGTCGTATAGACAAGCGCGCCTTTGACGAAGTACGAAAGATTACCTGTGAGGCGGGACCGCTGCCCAGGGTGCACGGCAGCGCCCTGTTTACCCGGGGCGAAACCCAGGTACTGGCCGCCCTGACCCTGGGATCGGGACAGGATGAACAGCGGGTGGAAACCCTGCTGGGCGATGAAACCTACCCGTTTCTGCTGCACTATAACTTTCCGCCCTATTCCGTTGGCGAGGTCAAGCGGCCCGGCGGCCCGAGCCGCAGGGATATCGGCCACGGCGCACTGGCCAAGCGGGCCTTAGAAAAGGTCGTGCCGGCCAAGGAAAACTTTGACTACACCATCCGGCTGGTTTCCGAAGTGCTGGAATCCAACGGCTCATCCTCAATGGCCACGGTGTGCGCCTCGAGCATGGCGCTGATGGACGGGGGCGTTCCGGTCACCGCGCCGGTTTCCGGCATTGCCATGGGACTGATCACAGACGGGGAGAAATCCGTGGTCCTCTCGGACATCCTCGGCGACGAGGATCATTTCGGGGACATGGATTTCAAGGTCGCAGGCACCCGCAAAGGGATCACCGCCCTGCAGATGGACATCAAGATCACCGAACTGTCCAGAGATATTATGGAAAAAGCCCTGGAGCAGGCCAAGCAGGGCCGCCTGCACATCCTGGATTGCATGGAGCAGACCATCAACGCGCCGCGGCAGGAGCTCTCCCCGTATGCGCCCAATGTGATCAACGTCCAGATCAGCCCGGAACGCATCGGGGAACTCATCGGCCCGGGCGGCAAGCATATCCGGCAGCTCCAGAACGACACCAACACCCAGATCGAGATCAATGACAGCGGCCTTGTCAAAATCGCCGCATTTTCCAAGGAAGAAGGCGAAGCTGCCGCGCAGATCATCAAGGACATCGGATCCGAACCCGAAATCGGAGAGGTTTACGAAGGCACAGTGGTCCGAACCACGGATTTCGGCGCTTTTGTCCAGATCAAGGCCAAGACCGAGGGGCTGGTGCATATTTCCGAACTTGCGCATTACCGGGTCAAAAGCGTCACAGACGTGGTCAAGGAAGGCGATCCGCTCCAGGTCAAGGTCATTGACATCCGGGACGGCAAAATCCGCTTAAGCCACAAGGCGCTGCTCGAGGCACCGGAGAAAAGCGAGGCGGATGCCGGCAAGGACAGCCGCCCGCCGAAAAACCAGGGCGACAACCGCGGCCCGCGCGACAGGGACAACCGGAACAAGCGCGGGCCAAAGAAAAACCCCGGCGACAAATAATCCCGCAACCCGGATGACTGACGCTTTTGTCATAAAATGCCTCCGGGTCAGACCGGAAGCCGACGGGGACATTCCGCCGCCGCAGTACATGACCGCCCAATCCGCGGGCATGGATCTGTGTGCGGCAGTTACCCGTCCGGTCCGGCTTGAGCCCGGAGAGATCCAGTTGATCCCCACGGGATTTGCGATATGCCTTCCCGGGGATCACGAAGCCCAGATCCGCCCCAGAAGCGGGCTTGCGGTCAAGCACGGCATCGGGCTGATCAATTCCCCGGGCACCATTGACGCGGATTACCGCGGGGAAATCCGGGTCGGGCTCATCAACCACGGAAAAACGCCTTATACCGTCAGCCGGGGCGATCGCATCGCCCAGATGGTTATCAGCCGGGTCTGCCGGGCCCGGATCGATCTGGTAGACGCCCTGGACGAATCGGACCGGAACACCGGCGGATTCGGGCACACCGGCCGATGAAAATCCCCCCGGACACCGAGGCATCTGTCCATGGGCCGCCGGGCTGCAATGTCCGCCCGGATCAGGACACCCTTTCGATCTGCGTTCTTGCCAGCGGCAGCAAGGGCAATGCCATTTATGTCGCCTCATCTCAGACGGCCGTGCTGTTTGATGCCGGACTTTCCGGCATCCAGATCGAACGGCGCATGCAGCAAAGAGGAATTTCCCCGGACACCCTGGATGCGCTCGTGGTCTCCCATGAGCATTCGGATCATGTCTCCGGCATCGGGGTCCTGGCAAGGCGCTACCGCCTGCCGGTATACATCAACCCGGGCACGCAGGAGGCGGTTTCCCGGCACCTGGGCAGAATTGACGTGTTCTGCGCATTTGACTGCGGCACCGCTTTTTCCATCAACGACCTGACCATCCACCCGTTTTCCGTCTCCCACGATGCGGCAGCGCCTGCCAGCTTCACAATTCAAAACGATTGCGGAAAAATCGGCATCGCAACAGACCTGGGCTTTGCCCCGGCCATGGTCCGACAGCATCTCAAGGACTGCAACCTGCTGGTGCTCGAGGCCAACCACGACATTGAAATGCTCGAGCAGGGCCCCTATCCCTGGCCCGTCAAGCAGCGCGTCAAGAGCCGCACCGGGCATCTTTCCAATGAATCGGCCCGGGACCTGTTAATGGAACTGCTCCACGAAAACCTCCGCCACGTGATCCTGGCCCACATCAGCGAGACCAACAACACCCCGGAAAAAGCCCTAAACGCCGTCACCGGCCGTTTAAACGGCGGCCGCCCCCGCTTTTCCGCCGCCTGCCAGCACACCTGCGGCGATCTCATCCATCTCGGCCCCTCCCCGGACGACCCCTAAAACCATATCGCCACGCCCCTAATCGGGATCGGTAGAGGGATCGAAAAAAATTAGATCCCGACAACAAATTTGCGGTTTATTGCTGTTGCTTTTTAATTGCGTTGCTCCCTGCAAAAAATTCAAATTCGACTCTTCCCGGATTTTCGCAGGGGTCGGCCGGCGGGGACAATTTGTTCGAATGCTGACCGCTGGCGCGCTCAATGCATCTCACAAATCATCCCCGCCGTCCCCCCCCTGCCCCAACCACTGGACAGCTTCCCCCAATCTCGTCCCGGATGGCTTCAATGAAGCCGGCGTAGGGGCGAACCTACGTGTTCGCCCTCCCCCGGCCAGAAACTCGGGTTCGCCTCTACGGATATACGTTTGTCAACGTTTGAGTCTGAAAGACCGGGCACGGTTTTCTCGTGCGGAGATTGACGGGGCTGCCGCATGGCGCATTGCACGAGGGGCGGAGCAGCTCTTGGCGAAGCGGAGCCGGCGGCCGGCTCTGTTTGAGCCGAAAGGCGAGTTTGCCGAGCCGCCGCGAAGCGAGCCTTAGAGATGCCCGACCCGAGTGCAGCGACATGCGGTT
>JAIPEJ010000035.1 GCA_021737225.1 Desulfobacteraceae bacterium | reverse complement strand
CCAGTACCTCTGCAGGGTGATTCAAACATTGAAGCCCCGCAGCAAGACCTTTGTGGAGATGGCCGACGGCGCGGAATTCTATTTCAGGCCCCCGGAGACCTACGAGGAAAAAGGGGTGAAAAAGTTTTTCAAGCCCGGGTTGATCGACCCCCTGCGCGAGCTGACACAAGCCATGGAAAAAACCGAGCCGTTTGAAGAAAAGCAGCTCGAGACGGCTTTCACGCAGGTCATGGAAACCCATGATCTTAAGTTCGGCAAGATCGCTCAGCCCGTGCGCCTGGCCCTTTCCGGCAAAACCGTGAGCCCGGGGATTTTTGAAATGATCGAGGTGCTGGGCCGCAAGGAAACCGTTGCCCGGCTCAACCGGGCTGTTTCGTTTATGGCCGAACAGGCCTCGGCAGAGGCGTGAGCGCGTTTTCAAAAATTGCCTTGACACCGCCGCTTTTTTTGCTATTTTATATAATTACAACTTATTGAGGGTTGGTCTAGTGGCAAGACGACGGGTTCTGGCCCCGTTAACCCAGGTTCGAATCCTGGACCCTCAGCCAGTTCATAAAACGGGTTGTGACTCCGGTCACAACCCGTTTTTATTTTGCCGTCCGCAAACACGAAAACACCGGGAGAATAAAATCCTTGAGAAAAAAATGATTCGGGATCTTTGTGGCGGCTGTTTTTGAAAAAAGTGGTACCCCCCGCCCACGGCATTATAATTAATCAGATCGAACAGCCGGTTCCAATAATCGGATTTAAACTGCAAACAAGCCACAAGGGGGGTATCATGAACAATACCAGCAAGGGGTACAGGCGGGTTGTTTTCCGGCTGACCGCGCCGGATGCCGCCGCGGTTTGTGTCAGCGGGGATTTCAACAACTGGGATGAACACAGGCATCTTTTAAAACGAAAGCCCGGCGGTTTCTGGGAAAAAACCGTGATGCTGCCGCCGGGCCGGTATGAGTACAAGTTCCGGGTGGATGGCAGTTGGCAGATTGATCCTGCCAATGGTCTTTCATGTGAAAATATCTACGGCAGCCGGAATTCGGTGATCGAAGTGGATGCCCATACAGGTGTGGGGCAAAAAACGCGACCTCGCCTCTGAGGCTCGGGGACTTTTCCGTCATATGCCTGACAGGTTCGGCGTTCAAAACAAGGTGGTATGCTGTTTTCGATCGCATCCGTTTTCCGGATATGATGGTGTTTTCAGGGTTTGACGGCTGCCTTTTTTATTGATAATCAGATCCAATTGTACAGGCCGGGAATATTATATGATCCACTCGGTATGATACTTCCCGGCCTGCACCACCTTCTGGCAGACCCTTCCCATGAAAAACTCCCGGACCCTTGAATGACCCCGCCGCCCCACTGCGATGCAGCTGTAATTGCCCATCTCCGCTTTATTTTGCAGTCTGTAAAAATTCGGCACTGAACTTGCAAAAGCCTTAGCAGAGCGGTGTATCGCACAGGCGGGTTTTTGGCCATGCAAAGCCCTCAGGTGACGGGATTTCGGCTTCTTGATTTTTTCATATAAATCGGCCAATATGAGTAATCATGAAATGGTGGGAAAACATCAGTCTTTCCAAGCGCATTATCAGCCATGTTGTACTGCTGGAGCTTGTTACCGTGTTTATCGGGGCAATGGCGATATGGTATGCTATAGGATTCCAGAAAAACATCGATAATCTGGCGGGCCGGCATATCAAGGCGCTGCAGGCTTCCCGCGAGATGGAAAATGCTCTTGCCAACCAGAAGGGTTTTGTGACCTATTATTTTCTGGACGGGGATACGAAGTGGCTCCAGGAATTGGCGCATTATCGTGAGGTTTTTCGAAGCTGGCTGGAAACAGCCCGGCAGGTGGAGCGGGATCCGGTGCATGCCGACATGCTTGACAAGATCAGCCGTCAGTATCAACACTATGTTGAAAACAAGGACCGCGTGATCGAGATGTATCGCAGCGGAGATCGCGACAAGGGAGAGGATCTCCACTGGGAGGTCCGGAGCCAGTTTTTCGCGTTAAACAAGCTGTGCCAGTCCTATGAGAAATTAAACGAAGAAGAGATCCAGCGCCTGAGAGAAAAGGCCCGCCACCAGGCCGCGGAAATGAGCTCTTTTGTCGTGATTGCGCTGATCGTCTCCGCAGTGCTGGGGGTGTTTCTGGCCTTTTTGCTCATTGTCCAGGTGATCACCCCCATCCGCCGCCTGGCCAATATAACCCCCCACTCCGAGAAACCGGCCCCGCCCGCTAATGAGGTTACGATGCTGGGCAATCAGGTTCGGGGGATGATGGCGGACATGGACCAGACCCGCAGCGAACTCGAGCAGAGTCAGCAGATGCTGATGCACTCGGAGAAAATGGCGCTGGTGGGCAAGCTGGCCACAGAGGTGGCCCACAGCATCCGCAGTCCCATGACATCCATTAACATGCGGCTTTTTTCCCTGCAGCGCAGCCTGGATCTGACTGAAAACCAGGAGGAGGATTTCCGGGTGGTTGCCGAGGAAATGCGCCGCCTGGATAATATCGTTCGCAATTTCCTGGAATTTTCCCGGCCACCAAAGCTTGACAAGCAGCGTGTCAATATTTCATCGGTTATTGATATGACCATGGAACTTCTTGAATACCGGCTGCGGCGCCATGACGCGGAGGTGACACGCCGCAGGGGCGACGATCTTCCGCCGGTGGAAGCCGATCCAGAGCTGATAAAGGAGGTTCTGGTCAATCTTATCGTTAATGCCTGTGAAGCCATGGGAGAGGGTGGACAGATTTTTATTACGGAAAGCCAATCCGTGACAGATCAGGGCGAACGTACGGTTCGGGTGGAAATCCGGGATACCGGTCCGGGAATTCCCGAAGAAATCCAGCAGCAGATCCTGGAGCCCTTTCACACCACAAAGGCCCAAGGCACCGGCCTGGGCCTTTTTATTGCCGCCCGGATTGTCCGGGAGCACGGCGGACAGCTTGATCTGTATTCCGCCGAAGGCCGGGGGGCCACCTTTATCATTGTGCTGCCAGCAGTGAAAGCGGGAGAAGATGGGTGACATTCTGATTGTCGACGATGATGCCCAGCTTCGGCAGAGTTTTGCCAAGCTGCTGGGCGAGGAAGGATACACGGTCCGGTTTGCAGCCTCCGGGGAGGAGGGCATCTGCCTGATCGAAGAGACGGTGCCGGATCTGGTTGTTCTGGATGTCCGGCTTCCGGGAATCGACGGTTTGGAGGCCCTGAAAAGGATTCAAAAAATCGATGCCAAGCTGCCAGTGGTGATCATGACCGCTTTCGGCACAACCGAGACCGCCATTGAGGCCACCAAGCAGGGGGCATTCGATTATATTTTAAAACCGTTTGATATCCCGGAGATGCTCAAGATTATCGCCCAGGCGGTTGAGGCGGGCCGGATGATGCGGCAGCGCGTGGAAATGGACGCCGGGCCGGAAACCGGGCAAGAAGCTGTAATTATCGGAAAAAGCAGTGCCATGCAGTCGGTTTACAAGGCTATCGGCCGGGTGGCGGCCACTGATGCCACCGTGCTCATCCGGGGGGAATCGGGAACCGGAAAGGAGCTGGTGGCCCGGGCCATTTACCAGCACAGCAACCGTGCGGCAAAATCCTTCCTGGTGATCAACTGTGTGGCCATTCCCGAGACCCTCCTGGAAAGCGAGCTTTTCGGCTATGAAAAAGGCGCCTTTACGGGTGCGGCCGGACGCCGGCTGGGCAAAATCGAGCAGGCCAACGGCGGCACCGTTTTTCTCGACGAAATCGGAGACATGCCCATGTCGATCCAGTCCAAGATCCTGCGGCTGCTTCAGGAAAAGAGCATTGAGCGGCTCGGCGGACAGCAGCCCGTGGACGTGGATGTGCGGATCATCGCCGCCACCAACCGCGACCTGGAGCGCGCGCTGGAAGAAGAGCGGTTCCGGCAGGACCTGTATTACCGCCTGAAGGTGGTGAGCGTGGAATTGCCCCCGCTCAGGGATCGAAAAGACGATATCCGGTTGCTGACGGATTATTTTCTCACCCGGTTCTCCCGGGAGATGAATATCGGCAACCCGGGTATTGCGCCAGAGGCCCGGAAGATGCTCGATCGGCATTCATGGCCCGGAAACGTCCGGGAACTGGGAAATGCCATCAAAAAGGCACTGATTTTTAGCCGCGGATACCCGATCCAGCCCAAAGAGGTCGAACAGGCCATTTCTGAGAGAGAACAGGATGCCGGGGCTGCTGCGGAAGGTTCGCTGGAGTCCCTCGGCAGGCAGTGGATCCGGGAAATGCTGGCTTCCGGAGCCAGTCCGGATATGTTCAATTTTTTAATGGACCGTTTCGGCAGCCTGGTGGTCAGCGAGGCCCTGAATATGAGCGGGGGCAACCGAAGCCGGGCGGCCAAAATACTGGGCATGTCCAGGCCGACCCTGCAGGCCCGGATTGAAAAATACAACCTTTCCCTGAAGACTTCTGTCAAGGAGTCCTGAAGCGCCCTTCTTTCCATACCTTTTACACCCTGTAAAAAAATCCGGCGATTCCGTTGTCTGAAAACCCCCTTGCTGTGTCCTGCTTCCCGGTGGGCACCGGTTCGGGGGACTTTTATTTGACATTTTTTCAGTACGTTAATTTTTATTCAAGAGGCTTGGCATGCTGTTTGCTCAATACAGATGTGCCAGGAAGAAAAGACTCGCTACGGGAAATTCAGGGGAGGCCCCGAAAATGTCAAGACCGGTCGTGTTGATTGCCGATGCCAATACCCATATCCGGTGCTTTTTGAAACGGGAATTAAACGCAGAAGGATTTGATACCATAAGCGCCAAGGTCCACACGGAGGTCTTAAAGCAACTGGAAACCGCGGATAAACCGGATTTGATCGTACTGGATTCGGATTTGCCTTATGTCGGCGGGGTTTCAACATTGTTGCGCCTTCGCAGCAGGGCGCCGCAGATACCGGTGGTGATTTATACCGTGTATTCCGAGGATGCGGAAAAGCCCTTATATGCCGGGGCTGACGCCATTGTGGAGAAAATTCCCAATCCCGCCCTGTTGGTTCGTACCATCCGGACTCTGCTGGGGCGAAGAGGAAAATCCAGGGCGGAGACTGCAGTGATTTCCGGAAAACCCCTTGGTTCTGGAGAATAAATTGGAACATCCCAACGCTCATCAAAAGGAAGAAAACAACAGAAAAGAAGACAGCGCGGATTTCAGGCAATATTTCAGGAAACTGCGCAAGCGGCTGTTTGTTTCCATATGTCTGGCCTTCCTGGTGCCGCTGGTGATCCTGTCGGTTTACTTTCACATTCAGTTTAACACCAATCTGAAAAAAAGCAGCCGCCTGCACCTGATCTCGCTTGCCGAAAGCCAGCGCAATACCGTGGACCTGTTTCTTCAGGAACGGGTAGCCAATCTTTTCAGCCTGTTTCATCGCGCCGAGTTCAATGTGACCCCCACCCAGGACCGCATGAACAGCTATTTACAGCACCTCACGGAATTTTCCGATGCGTACGTGGATGTGGGGTTCATGACTCCCCGGGGTGTGCAGATCGGTTATTCCGGGCCGTATCCCTATCTGCGCGGCAAGGATTACAGTGAAGAAACCTGGTACGTAAATCTGATGAAAGCCGAGCGCAACTATTTTATCAGCGACATATACATGGGCTTCCGCAACAAGCCGCACTTCACCATCGCGGTCAAGCAGCCGGTGGGCGGCGGCACATACGTGATGCGGGCCACCCTTGACCCGGACAAGATTTACATGTTTCTGCGCAATATTGCACAAGGCAAGTCTGTAGCGTCTTCCCTGATCAATATGGCCGGCACATACCAAATTGTGGATCCTGACGAAGGCGGGGTACTGTCGCAAAGCCCCTATGATCCGAAGCGTTTGATAAATCAGCAGGTGCTGGAAATATCCATGGAGGGCAAGTCGCATCTAATCGCAGCCGCCCGGTTGACAGAGGTTCCCTGGGTGCTGATCGTGCATCAGCCCCTGAACGTTGCGTACGCAAAAATGTATACCACCCGGCGCATCATGATCGGTGCCACAATCTTAATCGTGCTTGTCATGTTCTCCGCAATATGGATGGCGACTTACCGATTGCTCCGGCGCGCGGAGGAAAACGAGGCCTCGCGCCGCGAACTCAAATCCCAGCTGTTTCACGCAGCAAAACTGGCATCCCTCGGGGAACTGTCAGCCGGAGTGGCCCATGAAATCAATAATCCCCTGGGAGTTATCCTGTCGCAGTGCGGTGTGATCAAAGATATTTTCGATCCCGAATATGGCGGATCCACAGAGATCGGGCCGGAAACCGCCGGGCAGGTCCGCGAGGAAATCGGGATTATCGAGGAATCGGTATACAGGGCCCGGGATGTCACCCAGAAGCTGCTCAAGTCCTCGCGCAGAACCGAGCCGAGGCTGGTGCAAAGCAATGTCAACGACCTGATCGACGAGGTGGTGGAAGGTTTTATGGAGCGGGAATTGAAAGTCTCCAATATCGAACTGATCCGGGATTATGACAGGAATTTACCGGATATCCGGACAGATCCGGATCAAACCCGGCAGGTATTCCAGAACCTGATCAACAACGCTTTTGATGCGATCGAAGGGCCCGGAAAGATAACGATTTCTACCCGCCACAGCGGCAAGGCGGTCAAAGTCGCTGTCTCGGATACGGGCAAGGGCATGACTTCCGAGGAAATGGAAAAAATTTTCCTGCCGTTTTTCACTACCAAGGAAGTGGGAAAAGGCACCGGACTGGGGCTTGCCATCAGCTTAAACATTGTCGAATCCTTAGGGGGAAGCATGCATGTCCAGAGCATGCCCGGGGCGGGCAGTGCTTTTACGATTACATTCCCGATCGACCTGGAAGAACAGGCAACTGCAGAAGCAAGCACGCCCGGAAATGACAAGCGGAAAAAAGAAAAGACCTGAAATCGACCCCATAAAGGGCAGGAAAGGAGCAGCCATGGCAACGCAAACCAGGAAAAAGAAAGTCACGGGGTATGACAAGTACGTGGACTGGAAAATATTTATTTTCCCGGTGGTCCTTTTTTTTCTGATCCTGTTTTTGCCCACACCCGAGGGAATGCGGGACGTGGGCACGGAATACAGCGTGGGGCCCAATGTGGTGGTCAATAACCTGACGCGGGCGCTTTTTGACAAAGACAGCAGTAACGCCGAACAGTGGCAGCTGCTGGTTGCGGAAATTATGGAAAAGAATTTGGATATGGGGGCGCTTACGCGGGATCGGTTCCTGAGCCGGGATATCGCCTGGTGCCGGAAATATAATATCCCGGTTCAGCCGGCAAATTTTGAAAAAGCCCGGCAATTCGTAAGCACCCGGCTTGATGCCGTGCAGTACAATCAATTGATGGAAGAGACCTTTGAGCTGTTGAAAGAAGATCTGCAGTATGCGGATTTGGCCGGAAAAGAAAAAGCCATGGCAGACAAGGCGGCCTGGGAAATTAAGGTGGCCATTGCCATGGCCGTGTTCGTGATCATATGCTTTTTCACCGAATGCATCCCCCTGCCGGGTGTGGCCTTTTGCATTGGTTTGATCCTGGTGTTTACCGGCGTGATTACCAAGCAACGGGTGGCCGCGCTCTACTGGGATGACGCGGTATGGTTTATCATGGGCAGCCTGATGTTTGCCGCGGCCTTTGTTAAGACCGAGGTGGACAAGCGAGTGTGCCTGATCATGTTCCGCAAGCTGGCAGTTCCGAACGTGAAATGGATTACGCTGATATTTTTCGTCATCATCGCGCCCCTGGCCTCATTTATCTCGGATCATGCGCTGGCTGCCATGTTTCTGCCCATAGGCATTCTTCTCTACCAGAACAGTCTCACGGATGAAGTCCCCGAGGATCCGGAGCTGGCCAAGATGCTGATGATCGGCATTGCCATGGCGTGCAATATCGGCGGACCGGGTGCGCCTTCGGGCGGTGCACGCAACGTCATCATGATCAGCTATTTAAACGACATGTTCGGTCTGGACATCGGCTATTTCCAGTGGGTCACCTACTGCTTTCCGTTTGTGATCGTCATGATCCCGCTGACCTGGCTTGTTCTGAACTGGCGCTTCAAGCCCCGCATCCGTTCCCTTGCCCCGGCCATGGAACATCTGCGCGGCGAGATCGACCGGATGGGCGGCTGGAACCGAAAGCAGATCTGGGCCATTATCATTTTTCTGGTCATGGTATTCGGCTGGTTTACGGAGAAGAGTTTTTACAACATGGGCATTTACCCGATCCGCCTGGGCATCGGTACGATCGCGGTGGCCGGGGCGGTGGCCTATCTGCTGACCGGGGTGGTTAACTGGCGGGACTACCAGGAAAAGGTGGATTGGGGTGTGGTCTGGCTTTATGCCGGGGCCATCATTTTCGGCAGGGTCCTGGACAGTACCGGTGCGGCCTATTGGGCGGCCAGAAGCGCCATTGACCTGATCCAGCCGCTGGGCATCAATTCCGGACTTCCCCTGATGGCGGTGTCAAACGGTTTGACCGGTATCCTGACCAACCTGATGGCAGACGGGCCGGCGGCTGCGGCAGTCGGACCGATTGCGCTGAATATGGCCGGCCTGGTTCATCCCGGCACCACGTTTCTGCCCTTTATGGCCATGTCCACGGCAGCGGCATCATCTTTTGCCTATTGGCTGATTATCGGCACCCCGCCCAATGCCATTGTCTATGCCAGCGGATATCTGGAGCCCAGGGATTATTTACGGGCCGGGATTCCCATGTGGATCATCGCAAATATTCTGCTGCTGGCCATGACTGCAGGCTACTGGGCGTTCAGGGGATTTTCGGGTATGCCGATGTTTTAGCACCGGTGTGAACGGGATTTTTAAACTGAATAGCGAGGCGGAAAAGATGTCATCAGATCCGGAGAAACGCGTTTCAAAGCGGCTTCGCGTGGCAGACGGAAAAATCTATTTTACCCGAACAGCGGAGCGAAAGTTTTTTTTCGTTCTCACGATGCTGATGCTGGTGGCCGGCATCATGTTCCGGCTGGGGATATTCTAGAATGGATATGGCAGCCGCGGCTGGGGCCCCGTTTTCTGCGTTGCGGGAATATGCCGCACTGATGCGGCGGATTATTACGGGTCCCAGGGAATTTTTCCGGAGATCTGCCGATACCGGCAATACCGCAATGATGCCGGTCTTCGCCCTTGGTGTCTCCGGTGTCCTTTACGCAGGTGCAAGTCTGCTGACCTATACGTGCCCGCAGCCGATTGCAGCCCTGGGCATATTTTTTCTTAATGCAACCGGCACTCCGCTGCTGGCCGCCGGAATCGGGTTTGCAATTGCCAGGATCGTATTCAGCCTGCAGTTGTCGTTTGCATATGTATTTAGAATTTATGCATATGCCTCTGCAGTGGCACTGCTTTTGGCATGGACGCCTTACCTGCTTATTCTCGCGGAATTCTGGCGGTGGTGGCTGATCAGTGTCGGGTTGATAAATGCATGCGGATTAAAGCGGTGGCAGGCCCTGCTGGTTATCGGGGTTACGATTGGGTGCATGATTTCGGGGTATGCGGGCTTGATGGCCCGGTTGACCTAAATCACCAAAGGCGCTGCTCCCGGCGCCCGGAAAAAAGGAGAAAACATATGAGCCAGAAAATCAAGGTTCTGATGGTAGATGATGAGGAGCGATTCCGGCAGACCACCGACAAGATATTAACCCGCAGGGGTTTTGAAACGATCATGGCGGAAAACGGCACAGACGCACTGGAAAAACTCGGGCAGAATCCGGACGTGGTGATTCTGGATATTCGGATGGAGGGTATGGATGGTCATGAAACCCTGGAAGAAATCCTGAGGCGCAAACCGAATCTGCCGGTGATCATGCTTACCGGGTACGGGGACATGGAATCTGCCCGCATGGCCCGGGCCCAGGGGGCGTTTGATTACCTGGCCAAGCCCTGCGATATTGATGTGCTGACCGGAAAGATCCGGGACGCCGCCCGAAAAACCGGAAAACGGGAAAAATACGTGGAAAAGCCGGTCAATATGGTGATGATTCCGCTTGATGCCTATACCACCCTGAGCCCGGAGGTAAGCGTGAAAGAAGCGATTTTTGAGCTGAAAAAATCTTTTACCACCCGGAGCACCTCCCGGATCATGGAAACAGGTCACCGCTCGGTGCTGGTTGTGGATGCGCAGAACAACGTGGTCGGGATCATGGCGATTCTCGATCTTTTGCAGATGATTATGCCGGCCTACCTGTACGCGCCCAAGCCCGCCACCGCAGACAGCATCCAGTATTCGCCAATGTTCTGGAAAGGGATGTTCCAAAGCGAGGTAAAAAACAATGCGAATATTGCGATCGGCGAGATCATGTCGCCGGCCCCCCGGGAGATCGACGGCCGGGCATCCCTGATGGAAGCCACATACATGATGGTCAGACACGGCGTGCGGCGGCTGCTTGTTAAGTCCGGAGAAAAGGTGGTCGGCATAATCCGGGAGCAGGATCTGTTTTTTGAAATGGAACGAGTGCTGCGGTGAATTTGTGCCATGAATTCGAAGACAATCCGCAAATGCGGTTTATGCGCGGTCAAATGCATATAGGGGGTTGGAATGGGGACCATACTGATTCTGGATAATAAGGTAAATCGCCGGGAAATGCTTATCCGCGAATTGTACGAATCCGGCTATACGGCCTGCGGCATCAGCGATCGGGATTATTCCGAGCGTTGCATCTATTCGAATTACGACCTGGTGATTGTCAATCTCTACCCGGATGCGCGCCGGAGCTGGGAGTTTTACCTGCGTTTTAAAAAGAAGTGGCCGGCACTGCCGGTGTTGGTTTATCTGGGCGAAGGTCCCCGGGAGTTCAAGGTGCTGGAACATGTGCTGGCATCAATTTTTTCCGGACTGCGCGGATTTGGTAATGCGCTGGGCCGACCGGAAAATAATTCTGAAAGCACATACGCCAGAGACGACCATTTTCAGCCGCAATCGCAAAATACGGGATGGTGACGCGGCTAAAGCGGAAATCAGGAGACATCATGAGCATCGTAAATATGGAAAAAATATTTGCCCCCAATGCAATTGCCGTGGTGGGCGCCAGTGAAAAGCCCGGCAGCGTGGGAACAGCTGTAATGCACAATCTGATTGAAGGGGGGTTCAAGGGGGAGGTTTATCCGGTAAACCCGAATTATTCCAAAATATTCGGCAAGGCCGCGTACAGGTCGGTCAGGGACCTGCCGAACTCCGCGGATCTGGCTGTGATCGCCACGCCGATAGGTACCCTTGCCGCTATGGTCGGGGATTGCATGGATAAAGGGATCGGCGGGGCAGTGGTGATTTCCGCCGGCGGTAAGGAAACCGGAGAAAAAGGCGCAGCCATTGAGTCAGAAGTTCTCGAAAAGATCCGGAAAACTGAGTTCCGGCTAATCGGGCCCAACTGTCTGGGCATCATCGCCCCCAGGGCGGCTTTGAACGCCAGTTTTGCCAGCCGGATGCCGGAGGCCGGGAAAATGGCATTTATTTCCCAAAGCGGCGCAATCTGTACCGCGATCCTCGATTTCGCAGCAAAGGCCCGTATCGGCTTCAGCTATTTTATCAGCCTGGGCTCCATGCTGGATGTGGATTTTGGTGATGTGATCGATTACCTGGGCAGTGATCCGGATGTCAGTAGCATTGTCATGTACGTGGAAAACCTCACCCGCATCCGCAATTTCATGAGCGCCGCCCGGGCGGTTTCCCGGATCAAGCCCATCATCGCCCTGAAGGCCGGCAGAACCCGGGCGGGTGCCGCGGCAGCAGCCTCCCATACCGGAGCACTGGCCGGCGAGGATGCCATCTATGATGCGGCCTTTAAGCGCGCCGGTATTGCCCGGGTCAAAACATTTGCCGAACTGTTTGATTGCGCCGAATTTCTGGGCAAGCAACCTCGACCTGCGGGCCCCGGTCTGGCGATTCTTACCAATGCCGGAGGGCCGGGTGTTATGGCCGCGGATGCCTTGTGGGATTACGGCGTATGCCCGGTGGTCCTGCACAGCGAGACCATCCGGAAACTGGACGCGGTTTTGCCCCCGTACTGGAGCCGCTCCAATCCGGTGGATATCCTCGGGGATGCAGGAGCTGAGCGCTATGTTCTGGCAATGGATATCCTCATGGCGGCCAAGGAGGTCGACGGACTGCTCATTATGCTGGCGCCGCAGGCTGTTGCGGAACCCTCCCGGACGGCCCATGCCATGGTGGATCAAATCAAAGCATCCGCACGCCCGGTTTTTACCGCCTGGCTGGGAGGAAAGGATGTGGAATCCGGCCGGGAGGTGTTTCACAATGCCAAAATTCCGACTTTTGATTCTCCGGAGCGCGCGGTTCGGGCATTTATGGATCTTTACCATTATTCCCGGAATATTGAGATGCTGCAGCAGGTTCCGGAAAAACTCCCGGAAAAGTGCGACTTTGACCGGGCAATTGTCAGCCGGTTGGCCAATACGGGACTCGGGCGCAACAACGGTCTGCTGACAGAAATTGAGGCCAAGGAATTGCTGGCGGCTTACGGAATTCCTGTGAATCAAGCCTATACGGCATTCAGTGCGGAAGAGGCCGTAGCGCTGGCTGAAACCATCGGTTTTCCGGTGGTGATGAAGGTTGTTTCAACCGAGATTGTGCATAAAAGCGACGTGGGCGGGGTCGTGCTCGATATCCGGGATGCGGAAGGCATCCGCAGGGCATTTACGCAGATTCAGGATCGGGTGATGCCCCGGCGCTTGGAGGGCATCAGTGTGCAAAAAATGCTGCCCAAGGGGGATTATGAGCTTATTGCCGGCGCAAGAAGGGACCCGGATTTCGGCCCGGCATTGCTTTTCGGGACAGGGGGGGTCCTGACGGAAGTGTTCAGGGACCGTTCCATCGCATTGCCCCCCCCTGAACCGATTACTGGCCCGGCGGATGATAGAAGACACCCGGATTTACGAAGTTTTGAACGGATACCGGGGAATCGCGCCCCTGGACGTGGTCCAGGTGGAATCTCTGCTGGTCCGGCTTTCCCAATTGGTCACCGATTTTGCCGAGATCGCTGAAATTGATATCAATCCTCTGGTCATTTTCGAAAACCGTGTGATTGCAGTGGATGCCCGGGTCATGCTCAGGCCATCAGCCGTGGAGGCCCCTTTGCACCTGATTATCAGTCCGTATCCAAACCAGTACGAGGAAGAAATCGAGATCAAAGGCGCAGGCCGGTTGACTGTCCGCCCCATTCGCCCCGAGGATGCGCCTTTACTGGAAGAGATGTTCAATGCCCTGTCGCCCATGAGCATATACTATCGGTTTTTCAGTCCTATGAAGCACCTGCCCCATCACATGCTGGCCCGGTTTACCCAGATCGATTACGATCGGGATGTGGCCATGGTGGCGATCTCCTGCACAAAAGGCACGGAAAAGATGCTTGGGGTGAGCCGGGTGATTTCGCAGAGCAACCGGAAAAACGCTGAATTCGCCGTACTGGTGGCTGATCAGTGGCATGGCAAAGGCATCGGAGCGGCTTTGTTAAAACGTTGCCTCGATATTGCCCGAACCCGAAACATCGAAAAAATCCATGGGTTTGTGTTGTCCGGAAATGTCAAGATGCTGGCCCTGGCACGGAAGATGGGTTTTACCATCAAACAGCAGCCGGGTACGGGGGAATATGAGTGTACGCTGGACTTGAGCGGGGCGGGGTATGGCCACATGGCCGGATGAATTCAACATTATGAAAGGAGAGCGAAAATGACAGCCAAACGCAAGCCGTATATACCGGGGACATACGCAAAACGTACCCCCAGCGGGCAACAGATCGCCGAACAGGCGGTTCTGGAATGGGAAAAAAAGCGGCTCAGTGCTATTAAGAAAAAGGCCGCCAAAGCCCGGGTGACCAACTGCATCGCATTTTCCCGGAAAATCGGGGTGGGCGCCCTGGAAATCGCCGACCGGGTATCTGAAAAACTTGACGGCATGCAGGTAATAGACCGGGAAATTCTTGAGCAGATCGCCGGCAGTCACCAATTGGGCGAAAAAACCGTGGATTCCTTTGATGAGCGGTATCCCGGAACCATGCGGGAGTTTTTCTCGCTGCTGTTCGGGGAGAAATCGTTCACCCATGGCGATTACCTGAGGTACCTGGCGGGTGCGGTCTATGCCCTGGCAGACGCTGAAGCGACGATATTTGTCGGGAGAGCCGCGCATTTGATTCTGCCTCGAGAGCGGGTGATGGCAATTCGCTTTATCGCTTCCCGCGAGTTCCGAATTAAACGTGTAGCCGGTATTCTTGAGGTAACAGAGGATGCGGCGGCAAGGGAAATCGATCGCGTGGACGGTGAACAGCGGGATTTTTTCCGGAAAAACTTCAACAAAAAAGATGCTTCGCCGTATGAGTTCGACATGGTGATCAATCGGGATTATTTGCAGGACGCCAAAGCAGCCGCGGAGATCGTGACAGCGGCATACACGGAAAAATTCGGAAAATCCGGTTCCTGAAGGCAGGACCTCAGTTATCGGCAATTTTCGAGGCAGGACCCTGGATTTCCGGGAGAAACGCACAAAACACAAGGAGGGGTTATGAGCAGTGCCAACAAGGGACGAAAGCGGGTCGTTTTTCGGCTCACCGCGCCTGAGGCCAAAGAAGTATGTATCAGCGGGAGTTTCAATGGCTGGGATAATCGGAAGGGTTTTATGAAAAGAAAACCGGGGGGATTCTGGGAAAAAATCGTGATGCTGCCGCCGGGCCGATATGAATACAAGTTCCGGGTCGACGGCAACTGGTGGCTTGACCCGGGCAACAGCCAGTCCTGCGGCAATCCGTTTGGCGGTCAAAATTCGGTCATCGAGGTTACCGCCCCCCTGCCTGTCGCCAGGGGAAAAAGCAGGCAGGTCCAGGCCCGGTTGTAGTCGTTTGCGCTTTCCATCAGAAAAGAAATGCATAAGCCCTTTTCCCGAATGATCGGGAAAAGGGCTTATTATATGGTAAAGCCGTGTTTCGGACGGCATGCGTCGGGGCGCGGTGTTAATCGGCTTTAAAAATAACCCCCTTTTTCTCCAGAATTTTCTTGCCCTCGCCGTTTACGGTAAAATCGATGAGCGCCTTGGCCTGTCCCTGCGGTTTTCCCTTGGTAACAAAAGAAAAAGGTTGGAAATACTTGTAATCCGGGGAATCCGGCGAGATTCCATCCACATCCAGCACTTTCAGATCACCTTCATTGTAAACCGCTGCCCGGGAAATAAAGGATATCACGTACGGATAAACCTTGGCGGCCCGGACCACGGCTGCGGATTTGTAAGACATGAAATCATAGGTAATATGCATGCCCCGCATGAACTCGGAGCGGAAATTCCAGTGGGCGCCGGTATGCTGTCCCGGAATAATGGTGACAATGGGATGGTCTTTGCCGCCCACTTCTTTCCAGTTGTTGTATTTTCCGGAGAAAATTCCCTGGATCTGCTCCCGGCTCAGGGATTTGACACCGACTTTCTGATTGGTAAACAGGACCAGCGGGTCTTTGGCAAATTGCATTTCATGATAACCGTAGGCCTGATGCCGATGATAAAGCTCTTTGGTCGATCCGGCCAGGTCGGCAGCATCATTTGCCAGTCGTTCCAGGGCCGTATCCGCGGAACATACATACAAATCCACTTCAATGCCGGTTTGATCCGTAAATGCATCAAAAAATGTCTGGCCGAACGCCGCGTGCATCTGCGCTGAGCAGCTGAAGCGCAGCGGATGGGAGTCCGCACCGGCAGGCGCGGCGCCCGCAAATATCATAAGACCGATACCGGCAAACAAAGCAAAGACAAACATACGGGTTCTGAGAAAAATATTTTTTCGCATGGCCTTGTTCCTTTCATGGGTTTTTGGCGGTTTTTGTCCTGTAAAAGGTGT
The DNA here is from genome assembly GCA_021737225.1 of Desulfobacteraceae bacterium. Lineage (GTDB taxonomy): Bacteria > Desulfobacterota > Desulfobacteria > Desulfobacterales > Desulfosalsimonadaceae > Desulfosalsimonas. The sequence goes on along the minus strand of JAIPEJ010000035.1, from coordinate 4,948 downwards.
ATGCAACGGATATGCCAGGGAAAAAACCATAGCGCTGACATGGACGGAGGCAAGCAGGCAAGGCTCGGTTTGTGGTTTCCGCCTGAAGTTTTTCCGCGGGCCTGTTGAAGCATTTTTTTACAGTTTGTAAAGAATTTTTCGCCCTCCTTTTCAGCTTCCTCCTTGTTTTGGCTGCCGGGAGTCACTAGGCTCAAAGACTGCCTCCCGGGTGCTGTACGCCCGGAATGCCGGGAAAGGGATATTTTTACAGGTTGTAAAGATTCACGGCACTTTCGGCGCGCCTTCCTTTGTCCATGGAAAAAGAAACCCCGGCGTATAGGTAAAAACAGCGCGCCGGTGCCTGATTTAAATGAGGCACAATTTTTGCTCAATCAATGCTTACGCCGGAGCAGTGAATTTGCAATACAGGGGGATTTTCAATTTTGACAGAACGCACAGAGCATTTGAAAGAAGATTCGGCCGGTCAGGCAGCGCCGCCTATTCGGAAAATGAGCAGTGAAGGGCAACAGACCGGCAGAGCTTACTACGGACAATTGCGGCGAAACATTATTATCACCATGATCACGGTATCATTTACACCGATGCTCCTGGTTATCGCGATCCTGTTGTTTCAGTTCAGCACGTCCTATCACGAAAAAACATATGCCCATCTCGAAGAGATGGTTCAAAAGCACAAGCAGAATATTGATACGTTTCTGAGTGAAAAGCTGGCCAATATCCGGTTCCTGGTTGCCAGTACAAATATCGAAACCCTGACGGACAAGTCTTTTTTGCAGGCAAAACTTCAGCAACTACAGGAAGAATACGGCGATGTATTTGTCGATATGGGCGTGGTGGATGAAACCGGCAAGCAGTTGTCTTACGCCGGCCCGTACGAACTGCACAATGTCCGGTATCTGGAGGCGGATTGGTTCAAGCGGGCCATCAATCGCGATTTCTTTATCAGTGATGTGTTCATGGGGCTGCGGGGCAGTCCGCATTTTATCATCACCGTGCGGCGGCAGTACGAACCATCGGTTTTTATTCTCCGGGCCACCATTGATTTCCGCGCCTTTAACACCTTGGTGGAAAACCTCCGGGTGGGGGAAACCGGGCATGCTTTCATTTTGAATAAGGAAGGCCGGTTTCAGACCCGGCCGGCGGTTGAAGAGGCACGGTGGCAGAATTCCTACGATTATTTTGTCGACCGGATGGAAGATTCAAAGCGTTCCGTTGAAATTATTGAACGCCCCGACGGTTCCGGAGCGGAGCATCTATACGCGATCGCCGAATTAAAAGGCGGGGACTGGCTGCTGATATTCAAGCAGGAAACCGGGGATGCGTTTGAAGATATATCCCGGGTGTTCCGGATATCGGGCATCATTTTCCTGCTGGGCGGCTCTGGCATCGTAATGACGGTGATAGCGCTGACAAGAAGGATGGTACGGCGGATCATGAAAGCGGACAAAGAAAAAGAAAAACTCAATCAACAGATGATCGAGGCCGGCAAGCTGGCTTCGGTGGGTGAGCTGGCAGCCGGAATTGCCCATGAAATCAATAATCCGGTGGCGATCATGGTGGAAGAAGCCGGCTGGATCGAGGACCTGCTGGAAGAAGAGGAATTCGCGGAAAGCGAGAATTTGTCTGAGTTTCAGCGGGCTTTGCGCCAGATCGGCACCCAGGGACGGCGATGCAAGGAGATTACCCACAAGCTGCTGAGCTTTGCAAGAAAAACCGACACCACTGTAAAAGATGTTCAGCTCAATGATCTGATCCGGGAAATAGTGGATCTTTCCGCCCAGATGGCCAGGTACAACAAGGTCACGATTACCACGGAATTTCAGCCGGATCTGCCTTACGTGACGCTTTCACCCGCTGAGATGCAGCAGGTCATGCTCAACCTGATCAACAACGCCATTGATGCCATGGGCAACTCCGGGGGAACCATTCATATCGCCACCAAGCTCAGCCGGCTGGAAAAAGATCATATCGTCATCACAGTTGAGGACAACGGGCCGGGTATTCCGGAGTCGAACCTGTCGCGCATATTCGATCCCTTTTTCACGACCAAGCCCGTAGGCAAAGGCACCGGTCTGGGTCTGTCCATATGTTACGGCATTGTTCAGAAAAATGGCGGCAATATTGATGTACACAGCACAGTCGGGAAAGGAACCCGGTTCCGGGTCTGGATTCCGTTTCAGAAACCGGGCAATCCGGGGAAACAAAAATATAAGCCAACAAGGAGTCAAACATGAGCAAACCATTTGTGATGCTTGTTGATGATGAGGCCGAATTCATTGACACCACGACCAAGCGCTTGGAAAAGCGGGATTTAAAGGTGCTGACAGCTTACAGCGGCAAGGATGCCCTGGAAAAAGTATCCAGTAACCGGAACCTGGAGGTCATGATCCTGGATGTGAAAATGCCCGGAATGGACGGGCTCGAGGTGCTCCAGGAGATGAAAAAGAAATATCCGCTCATCGAGGTGATCATGCTCACCGGCCATGCCACTATTGAATCCGCCATTGAGGGAATGAAGGCGGGTGCCTTTGATTACCTGATGAAGCCCTGCGAAATGGATCAGCTGGTTGAAAAGGTGCAGGAAGCAGCCGATAAGAAGCGCTCCCAGGATGAAAAAATCGAAAAGGCGCGCATGGAAAAAGTGATGGCATCCCGGGGGCTTTCATAAAAAACAGGGGAATGGATCATGTCAGATGCAGCAAATGACACCCCCGATCGCCTCCGGGTTTTGCTGGTGGATGACGAGGTGGGATATGTCAATGTTCTGGCCAATCGGCTGGAAAAGCGGGGCATGGATGTTGCCAGGGCGACAAGCGGTACAGCTGCGCTGCAGACGGTGCGCAACCGGGAATTCGACGTTGTGGTACTTGATCTGAAAATGGAAGACATGGACGGAATTGAGGTGCTGCGGATATTCAAGCAAATGGATGCAAGCATGGAGGTGATTATGCTCACCGGTCACGGCTCCCAGGCCGCGGCCCGGGAGGGGCTGGCATGCGGCGCATTTGACTATCTGACCAAGCCCTGCGATCTGGACGAGCTCCTGGAAAAAATTCGACAGGCATCTGCGCACCGGAAGAATCGAAAATAAAAAAATAAAATCCGCTGGCGCTGAAGCACTTTCAGGCCGACTGCACCGGAGTCATATCCGGTTAATCGGAAATTGCGGACAAGGAGCAGAGCATGTTTTTTAAGTCCAATATATTTAAACTGTGCATTGCCATACTGCTCGGGGTTATCGTGTTGATGCTGCCCAGACCGGAGGGCACACAGTTCAAGGTCACGGGGGATCCCGGGCAGCGGGTCATTGAAAAAGTCAGCACGAATTTCGCCGTCATCGAAGCCCCGTACAAGAAGCTAAAGCCCGGATCCTATATCCTGGAAATCAAAACCGGTGCCGAGGTAAACAACCCGGGCCTGTATCTGCGGCAGCAGGTCGGTCAAACTGGGCTCGAGGATGCCGGCGTAGATTATGTAAACGGTTTATCGCCCGAGGCCAAGCGCTTTCTGGCCTTGCTGGCTTTTCTGGTTTTCCTGTTTATTGTCGAACCCATACCCCTTGAAATCACGGCAATTCTGATCGGCGTGGGCCTTGTGATTATGGGAGTGACCGGTGTTGAGAACGCCTGGGGGCCGTACATGCACCCGGTAGTGCTTTTTATCATGTGCTGCCTGATTTTTGCCATCGCCCTGGACAAGGCCGGCATTACCAAGCGTTTGGGGTATTTTATCATCAAAAAGGCGGGCACCAGCGTGACCCGGTTTACATTTATCATCGCCATCGGGCTCGGATGGGCGTCCGGATTTATGCATGATGCCGCGGCCTGCGCGGTGGGGCTTGTGACCATGCTGCCCATGATGCGGGCCGCCGGCATTGACCCCCATACAAGAACCGCCAAATTCATGATGCTGTCTTTGCCGTTTGCCTGTTCGGCCGGCGGGATGGGCACCTTGGTGGGCGGCGGCAGAAACATGGTGGCAGCCGCCTTTCTCAAGGAATTCACCGGGATTGAGATCACCTTTTTTGACTGGATCCTTTATGCCATGCCGGCGGCCATCTTGACCGTGCCGATTGTGGTTTTCCTGGTTTATTTGATCTTCCGGCCGGATCCGAACATCAAACTGCCCGAGTTTGATGAAAGTCTCGGCCCGTGGACGAAAACGGAAATCGTGACACTGGTTATTGTCGGGCTGGCCTTTTTGACCTGGTTGACCAAAGGCTTTCACGGGCTTCATTATTCGATAACCGGCATGCTGGGCGTGGCCCTGCTGGCGGTGACCGGCTGCCTCAAATGGGAAGATATCAACGATAACCTGGAATGGGGCACGGCCCTGTTCATTTTCGGCGGCGGGATTTCACTGGGCCTGGCCATGGGATATTCGGGTGCCGGTGAATATTTTGCCAACCTGTTTTTCCCGTTGATCCAGGGCAAGGGGTGGCTGGTTTTGTTTATCGGTGTCGGCGTGTTCGGGGCGATTGTGACCAACGCCATGGCCAACGTGGCCGCAGCCGCACTGATTCTGCCGATTGTGATTCCCATGGCCCAGATGGAGGGCGTGGACCCGAGAGTGTTGGCCCTGTGTCTGGGTATGGCCTGTTCCTTTGCGTATCTGCTGGTTATCGGATGCCCGCCCAATGCCATTGCCTACAGCTACCGGTATTTCAAGTCCTCGGACCTGACAAAGGCCGGAGTTCTGGTAATGCCGATTATGCTGGGCGTGCTCGTATTCGTGGCAGTGGTCTGGTGGCATATTCTGGGTCTGGTGTGATAGGATAAGCGTACATGACGAATTCGCTGAAAAAACAAAACCCAGATGCGCCGATCCGCGTTTTGCTGGTAGATGACGAGGCTGATTTCCGGAGCACGGCGGCCAAACGCTTGGGTCGGCGGGCAATGGACGTGGTCCAGGCGGAATCGGGCGAGCAATGCATGGAAATGCTGGAAAG
>JAIPEJ010000034.1 GCA_021737225.1 Desulfobacteraceae bacterium | reverse complement strand
CCCGCTTTTTTGTGTGGATTTCTGTTTTCATCGGCCTTGACTGATCTTTAACCGGGCATTTTGTACTCTTGTTTAAAAACAAGCAGATACAAGGCGAAAAAATGTCTTTGGCACTATCTTGATTATATCTTAACCTGAAGCCATAAAAACAAGAAGTCAAGCAGTGTTTGACGTTCGGTAAAAACCGTTTGACAGTTATTTGCACTGCCGGCTATTTTGTTATTCCAGCGGCAAAAGAAGTCAATGCCGTCTGCTAACTGCCTGTCGCAAGGACGCCTACAGCATCCGAACCCAGTGAAGGGAGATTTGATGACAGAAACATGTATCCTCTACGGCGCCCCCTGTTCTCTTTATACCGGCAAGGCAAGATCATACCTGATCAAGCAGGGGATCTGCTACCGGGAAATCTCCCCGGCATCTCAGCATTTCGTAAATGACGTGGTGCCCGCGGTTCACCGCTGGCGCATACCTGTCATAGAGCTTTCCGGCCCGGTATATATCCAGGACAGCACCATGATCATCGAACATTTTGAAAACCAGCCCCAAACAGCCTCCCTGCTGCCGGATACGCCGAAACAGAAGATCATTTCTCTTCTGATCGACCTACTGGGCGCCGAGGGGCTGCTGCGGCCTGCAATGCACTACCGCTGGAATTTCAAAGCGGAAAACGATGATTTTCTGAAAGAAAATTTCCGCACCCTGGTGCCGGGCGGATCGGCCGAAATGGCGGAAAAATCAATGGACAGCATGCGGCAGGCAGGCGCGGCCTTCGGCGCCCTGCCGGAAGCATTTTCCGTGATAGAGAAAATATATGAAGAATTTCTGGACCTGCTGGACAGGCACTTTTCGAAATATCCCTATTTGCTGGGCGGCAGGCCGTCTATCGGTGATTTCGGGCTGATTGCCCCTTTTTACGGGCATCTTTCGCGCGACCCTTATCCCGCTTCTATGATGAAAAAGCGCGCGCCGCGGGTTTTTCGCTGGACAGAGCGCATGAACCGGCCGGACGCCGACATGGGCGAATTTCCTGATTGTCCAGCGTCATGGATCGAAAATGATGAAATTCCCGATACGCTGAAGGAAGTATTAAAATTTGCCGGAAAAGAAGACTTGCTTGCCGAAACAACTGCTGCAGCCCAATGCATTAATAAATGGCTGGAGCAGAACAATCCGGCCCCGGGCGAAAAGGCCGGAAGAGGTGTCGGGTTTGCGGAGTTTGAAATCAGGGGGGTCCCTGTTCAGGCCCTGGCCCAGCCCTACCGTTTCTTTCTGCTGGCAAGGATGCAAAACGCATTTGCGGGCCTGGATGAAACGGGCCGGCGTGACGTACAGTCACTGATGGAGGAGCTTGACCTGGCGCCTTTGCTCTCAGTTGCCATTAACCGGAAAATTGCAAGACATGATAACCTGGAAGTCTGGCAGTAAAAAATAAATGGTTCAGTATACAGTTAACTTGGCCACCAGGGAAAATTAATATACTGTCCCCGGAGGAATAATTTTTGAGCATCCTGTTGGATTTTCAGAAGGCGGGTGTTAGGGCCGCGGCTTGTCCGCGTTTGGTGGCTTTAGATGACGGCTTTTGCCAGGTCCCGGCCCAGGCTGAATGCTTTTTCCAGGGATTTGCTGTCCTTTTTTACCTTTCCTTTATCAAAGATCCTGAATACTGCCTGCTGGCCGATGACCTGATATCCGAGCGCTTCAAGCGGGATTTTCATGGCCTCAAGGGTAAATCCCATGTCCTTTTCATTTTCCTGTTCGCACACAGCGATCAAAACCGCTTTTCGACCCTGATCGGCCAGCCGGCTTGACCAGGCCCTGGGACGGGTATTTGCAAATTCATAAAAGCAGTAGAGCCGGTCAATAAATGCCTTCATCCAGGCGGTAATGTTATAGTTATGCGTCGGGGAGACAAGAACAAGACCTTTTGCGGTAATGACCTGGCTGTACATTAATGACATCCCGTCATTTAATCCGGTGCAGATTTGATCTTTTCTGCACTTCTCACAGCCGATGCACCCCTGAAACTGAACATCTCTTAACTGAACCAGGCCGCATTCGATGGCTTCCCGGCCCACGCCGTTTAACGCCTGCTTCAATAACACATCGGAGTTCCCGTTTTTCCTGGGGCTGCCACCCACGCCCAATACTTTATCCCGTGGGCGCAGGTTTTCATTATTGGCTTTGATGACTGAACCCAGCATTTTCATGATCCGTCCTTTTCACCGCCTGAAGTAAACCGATTCAACTGGTCGGCCGCGATGCGCCAGACATCCGGATCGAGGCCCATGGCTAAATGCGGTGCCCTGACTTCGAAATGGCGTACCTTCGGGCTTGTCCGGTCGATGCAGGCCGGCCATGACACCATGCCGTCTTTGCGCGAAAATATCGCCGCGATCGGCACCTGGATCGGATTTTCTGCGTCCAGTTTCGAAATCTCTGTACTGAGCCGCCGGCTCTCCGCTGCCCCCCAAGCCCTGGCCGCAGGAGTGTAGATCGGCCCGCCGATAACCGGTGTGCCGTATGTAATAACCCCGGAAACAATCTCTGGAATTGCCCGCGCGGTTTCTCTTGCAATCACGCCGCCAAGGCTCCATCCGATCAACGCCGCCTTTTCTCCGGGCGGTGTATGGGAAAGCAGCTTCTCCGAGAATAATGCAGTGTCGCGCTCAGGGTCGCCCTTATTCGTGCCAAATCCCCAATGACGTGCGTCGTATCCGAGTTTGGCAAGGTATCTGCGCAATGGCGCCATGACACACTCCGGGGCTTTCCACCCGGGGATCAGGTAAACGGTGGTACGTCCCGGCGCTTCAGACAGGAGGGATTTTCCTGCAGCAATCAGTCTTGCCACAGACACAATTACCCGCCACTCAGAGCGCAGGTTTTTAAATGAATACGGACGCGGCGGCGGGGCATCCGGCGGATGCGCATATGCAGCGATACGCAGCCGCGCCCGCTTCTTTGTATGGATTTCTGTTTTCACAGGCTTTTTCTGATCTTTAACCGGGCTTTTTGTAATCTTGTTTAAAAATAAGCAGATACAAGGCGAAAAAATGTCTTTGGCACTACCTTCATGCCGAAACTGGAGATTCGGCCGGAACTGTGGCGTTTATGCGGCTGACTCCTGCGCTACATCCCAAACCTTTGCGCGCTCGGCACCAATTTGAGCCCTTTACCCCTTTATTACCTATTTTTTCACAATCGCCACACGTCGGTTCTGCGCGCGGCCTTCTTGAGTGTCATTGGTTGCAATCGGCGCTAATGGGCCTACACCTTTCGGGGTAAGCCTGTTGGCATCCACGTTATAGTTTGTGGCCAGGGCTTCGACTACTGATTCAGCCCGGCTCTCTGAAAGATCCATGTTGTAATCAAGCTCTCCCCGGCTGTCTGTGTGTCCTATTACGTAAAAACTTGCCCCCGAGGCTTGATTGATAAATTTTGCAATTTCCGCCAAAGCTGCTTCCGACTCATCTTTTAACCTTGCCTTCCCGGTATCAAAGTAAATCTCCTGAATCGAGACAGCTCCGCTGCGGTCAATCTCACTGGCCATGGTGTCGGCGTCGATTGTGATCTTGTCTTTTTCCATAGACTTTTCTTCAACGATATCCAGCTGAATTCCGGGCCCGTCAGCAGGCTGGGTCTGTGAAACAGTAAGGGCCACATACACATTCCCATCCCCTGCACGACTGAGCTCGCCGGACAGATACCGGAAATCATCCTCGCTCATCAAAAGATTTTTCTCCAGAACATCCGGGGGCAGCGGGTTCACTCCCCCCTCGGACTCGTACAAAACATACGTCCACCTCCAGGAAAGCTCTTGACTCGTGCCTGAAAACAATATCTCAAAGCCTGCCTCTTTGAGGGCAGACGCATAGTTGTGGTAAACTTCGTACGTAGAGCGGTCTTCCGGGGCGCTATATTGGATTCTTGTTACCTGCCCCGCAACACTCCGGCTTTCTGACAAATTCCTTTCATCGTCAAGCCCGCCAAGGGCAAGGACGTATTCACCAAAGTCCACCTGTTCATGATAGACAATAGTTGAACCAGGGAATCGGGAAATTAGCGGATGGTCCTTGCTGCCCGCGACATCCGCCCCATAAGCTGCACTTGAGAATGCGGCGGCCCAAAAAAGCATTAACATGCAAAAGGTCATAAAAATGGGATTTCGTTTCTCAATCATCTTGGAGATCTCCTTACCTTGCGAAAACAATGGAAAATGTTTGCAGAGACCGCTCCCCTGTGATTGTAACACGCAAATCATCGGAATCGGTTGTTATTATGTCTCTTGAGGACTTTGAGGCCCTTGAAGAGACAGCTTATCTCCTACGGTCTCCGAAAAACACAAGACGCCTGATTGAATCTATTGCTCAGCTGGAAAACGGCGAAGGCTCTGAAAAGGGGCTGATAGAGTGAAGCTCATTTTCTCTGACAACGCCTGGGATGATTATCTTTATTGGCAAAAAACGGATAAAAAAATCCTTCGCCGAATCAATACCCTCATCAAGGAAACGAAACAGAACCCTTTTGAAGGTATGGGAAAACCTGAACCATTAAAGCATGCACTTTCAGGCTACTGGTCCAGGCGAATAACCGATGAGCAACGATTTATTTATAAAGTTACCGAAAACGCCATACATATCGCGCAATTGCGATATCGCTATTGATACATACAAGGCAGATTGCAGCATTTTTTTTGATTGAAAGCCCACCATGGGCCGGATATATCAGAGAAAGAGTCAAGGGCAGACTTGATCCCTTTCATTCGGCCCTTTCGCCCTATCTAAAAAGAAAGAACAAATTTGCCGATGATTTCAAGCCGGTTTATGTCATCACCGATTATTTCGATATCATCATACCCGGGCGCGTGCGTTTCCGGCTGGAGCAAAACCTTTCTTTCCGCCCGCATGCCGTCCTGAGTAGCTGTTGCTGCGGGGCAATACCGTTTGATGGCATAATGCTTTCCCAGGTCCTCATCATAAATGTCCGGATGACAGGCTAAAACGATTTCTCCTGGATATTCTTCAGCCGGCGCTTTTTTAAACAGACACCAGGACCCGCTTGGAATTCGTTTGTTCATGGATTCACCGATTACCTGGACCACGAAAAAATCCGGACCGCACGTGATATACTCCGGCAATGAAACCCAGTCATATTTTTTGGCAAACCGCGTTTTTTCATCCGGGGGGAACGGATTTTGAAAATCAAATATGGGAACGGCATTCACGAACGGGACAACATCATTGCTGTCAAGTACGGGTAAAGGCAACCCGGGGTATTTTTCCTTTTTGGGAGTATCCTCAGCGACTTTGGCCTCAGGGATCATCTCGCCGGGCATGGGGTACGCAGCCTGCTGCTGCCCCAGAAGGCTTTTAAAATAATCATTTGTTTCAGGATCCGTACAGAAGATATAGCAGCCCTTTTGGCCCCGCGTCATTAAGGTGCGGTATGTATTTTTGATGATTCTTTCCTCGCGTTTCTTGGCTAACGCGGGATTTTCCTTTAGCAGTTTTTTGTATCCCTTCAGGGAAGCATCGGTTTTTGCGCGTTTTTCGGGAACGGGAATTAATTTGCCATCCCGGCATATTAAATCCGGGCCGATAATGACTCCGATATAATCAAGCTCCAGGCCCTGGCAGGTATGAATACAACCGGCTTCACTCACGGATTCAGGCTTTAAGATCCACAAATTTCCGTCATTTGCCAGGTTCCACTTCATGGCAAAATCGTACTCGTCAATTGTGATATCGTAAACACCGTATCCGGGATTGTTCTTTGTAACCCAGTCCCAGCAGTATCCGGCGACCAGCCGCGCCTTGTTATTGTATCTGTTCTTTCGGAAAATCAGGTCCCTGAGATCATTTGGAGAATCCAAGACCTGGAAGTCATAGTTGAACCTGTCCAAAGAACCGGCCGGCGTATCTTCAATCTGCAGGGCATTATCAACCCAGTCCAGATACCCGTCTGAACCGTTACAGCGGAATTGTGAATAAAGTTCCATCTCCTGGACATTTACACCCAGCCGATCCGCCCAGGAAATGATTTCCTCCCTGTCCCCGATATCTTTGAACGTTACCTGCTGCTTTTCATCTATAAAAAACACGCTGAGCTTTGAAGCCTGTATGATTTCCTTGATCTGGTTTTCTCCCTGGTTCTGGAAGAAGCCGGATTTTTCATTTAACCGGTGGGCCTCGTCAACAACCAGAACGTCAAAAATGTTTTCATCACAGGATGTATATACGCCCGAACTCTTGAACAGGTTGGTGATGTGGCTTTTCTTGAAAGACCCCGTCAGCTTGTTTTCATAAACGGCCCGCGGTGCGGCATTTTTGGTTACATACTGGGTAACCATTTTTCTTTTTGTCAACTCGACCAGCAGATTTATCGCGATTACCGATTTTCCGGTCCCGGGCCCGCCGTTTACAATCAATACATGCTTGTCATTTTCTCCTGATTTTTTTGCCAGGTATAAAACGGTCTCATAAGCGACTTTCTGGTCGTCAATCATGAGAAATTCACGGTTGCCGTTTAATAAAGAGGCGAGTTGATCGGCCAGGTTTTTCGACGGGCTGATTTTCCCGTTATCAATGCGGTACATGATTTTGTCCGCATCCCCGTATTTTATGAAGCTTCTTATGAAATCAGACAGTTTCTGCGTGTCTTGTTTCAGAAAGGATGGTGCTTTGGCCGTGTGCTCGCTGTAGAAGGAATGGTTGATGACATCATAGGACTCGCAATTGTGCAGATACGCACAGGACTGGAGCTGAATGTCTTCTTTTCTGACGGTCTCGTTGAAATCATGAAGCAATGCCGAATAAGTCCATGCCTGGTAGGAGGGATGCTCGACCTCGCATTCCCGCTTTTGAAGAAAAGTCCGCACAACCGCATCTTTTTCGGTTCTCCGGACGTTTGACCATTGCTTCAGTTCCACGATAATGGCCATATCTCTTCTGTGCTGATCCTTTCCCGTGAGGATAAAGTCAATCCGCTTGGAAGACTGGGGAATTCGGTATTCTATAGCCACACCGGTGTCATCAGGAATTTTTGTCAAAACCAGGAGGTTGTTCATATATTGCATGGAATTTTTCCATGCCCGGATCTCGCTCTGGCCGGTTGTATGGCCGGTTCTGTCCTGGTAGGCGGTTAAGATCTTATCCTCGATGCGATTGGATAAAACATCTTTTCTGAACTCTTTTTTGTTCGCAGCGTAAATCAGCATGTCCGGGGTTCCGCCCTGTGGCTGTCATTCATATTCATTGTACTTTTTCGCGCTGCCCTTTACCTTGTCTTCGGGATACCGGGTTTCATTCAGTGAAATTTTTTCTTCCGCAGCCTGTACCGGGTCAACACCAACCTGGTCGGCCAGCCTCACGAGATAGACCAATACATCGCCGATTTCCTGCTTGACCTTTTCCCTGGTTTCCCTGTCCAGGTTTCTGCTTTCCTCCTGGGTGCGCCACTGAAAATGCTCCATAAGCTCGGCAGCCTCCACGCTCATGGCCATGACCAGGTTTTTGGGCGAGTGAAATTTCTCCCAGTCCCTGGCCTTTGCAAAATCTCTCAGTTTTCGTTTTAATGATTCCATTGGATATTCCCGTTATCACTTTCAAGTATAAACAATGCTGAATGCTTTCAAGGCCAAGGGCTATTCAGTATATGACCGGATACCCCGGCACTTCGGAAAGGTTGCACATCCCCAGAACTTATCCCCGGCCCTGGCGCCTTTTTTTGCTGTCCGCAAAACCATTTCAGCGCCGCAAAGCGGGCAGGGCGCCTCTGTTAAATGATCGGCAGTACGGCCTGGAGTTTTCTGCACCCCTGCAATCAATCTTTGTAATTGATTGCCATCAATCAATTCGATTGGTTTTCCCCCTGCAAAATCCCTTGCCTCCCGCGTGAATTGTCCCGATGTGATCACAATCCCCCCGGTTGCGACTTCGGCAGCAACCACGCCGTAGAGCTCGCGGATGATTTTAACCCCGATTTTTACAGCCTCCCAGTGTTTGCACTGCACCAGGATTTTTTCATCATCCTTTTTCAATACAAGATCAACGCCGCCGTCTGCGCCCTCTCCGGCGGACTCCGTAACAGAATATCCTTTTCTTCGATATGCCTCTCCAACCAGATCCTCAAAATCCTTCCAGCCAATTGCTTGAAGGGTTCCGGCGCCCTTCTGGCGGTCAAGCAGTTGACCTTTTCGCCAGGCATCAAATGCCGATAGGCCTGCCACCAGAAGCAATATGCCTGCAAGAGCAGGGGCCAGGCTGGTCATCATTTCCGCTATTCCCTTAAAAAAGAAATTCTGAAACGCAACGAGCGGAAGCAGGTAGGTAAAGGAAAGGTAAACCACAACAGACAGGATAACGCTTGCCCACCATGGGAACTTTACAAATTCATCAAGGATTGATTTGTTTTTACGGGACACAAAACGCCTCCTTTTTGCAACGGTTTATAAAGAAGAATGAGTCAAAGGTAAATTTGCCCTCTTTCAGCCCCCCTTTCACAGCTAACGTGGAGCGCACCGGCGCACTTTAGTGTGACCGAGTGCCCCGAATTTTATAAATTATTCCGGACAAATTGTTCCACGTTCAGGTGCCGTCTCTTGGCTTGATAATGTCTGTCTAATGCGTAGGCCATCTTTTCGAGCGGGGCTTTGTCGTATCCGAACTCCTGAATCTCTCGAACATAGCGCCTGATGAAACCTTGCGGCGTGAGTTCCCTCCATTGGATCACATGCACCAGTTCATGGAAGTGGAGCCGCAACTCGCTGGCCGCACTTTGTGTTATGTAATAGGTGTCATTGTAGGTGATACCTTCAAGATCCCTGTCAATGAAGTCTTCAAGGCCTGCCTCTCGCAATTCGGGAAAATCAGGCTTCGGAATGTCATCGGTAACAACAAAGTAAGCGGTCTCAAGGAAACCAAGTGAATAAAAACCATTGAAATGATCATGAAAGACCGCGCAAGACTGACGCTTCCGCTTATGGGCAGCATTTACTTGACGGACCCATTCCTCAATTTTTTCGAGCAAAACATCTCCTATTTATAACGGCCTGCTCACCTGCCGGTGTGGAGTGGAAGCGTAACACCGGTCAGCGTGAAGCAGGAAGGTTATACATTAGTGTCTTTACCAGGATCATAGGGAACTTCAAAGACAATAGGTCTTTTAGTTCTTATCCAAGGGCCGAATGCTACCGCTTGGCGCATTGGTAGATTGGGAATAATGGCGACGTGCTCTGGTCCATAAATATTTTTAAGAAACCCCAAACTTGTATCATCATAACAAGTGAAACTGATTATTGAATTGCATTGCGTTAAAATTGTCTTACTTACTGTTGCTGTCCTTTGAGCCACTACTAAAAGCCCTACACCATATTTTCTTCCTTGAAGTGCTATTTGTGCAATCTTACCGACTAAGCCTCTGGAATCGAAATCTCCTAAACCCATCGCAGAAGGTTCTGGCATTACGGTATGGGCCTCTTCAACTACCATTAAACTTTTTGGACAATTTTCAGGGTTTTCTCGTGCATATTTTAAAAGGCAAGTCATGAATAACTCTGTAATCCAAAGAGTCGCCTTAGTATTGGAAATTTCCTCCAGCCTAATAATACCTAAACCAGAGCCTTCATTATCAGTTAAGAATTGTTCAATTGCCTGAGCCACGTCATCCCTCAATGTCTCGGAAAACTCGGCAAGAGCTTTCTTTTCGTCACCCGCTCCATATTTCCCAGTTTCAACCTCAAACAATTTTTCACTTAACTTTTCAGCGTTCTCTTGACTAACTGAAAGATCTACTGGATTTAAGTCATTGAGTTTGCCTTCATATTGGGCGGTCAGATCAATACAAACCACCTTTAAGCCTTTACAGACGGAATGCCGGATCAAATCGAATGCAAGTTCTGTTTTTCCGGAGCCGGTAACCCCTAAAATTGCTGTATGATAGTTATAGCCAGCATAAAAATCACCACCGACTTTTATCTCAGACATCGGGATGTTACCGAGGCAAAATTCACCTTCCCGTATAGCATTTATATCAAGTGGATGATCTGGCGACGCAGCAAATACCGGCGTATTCATCGAGGGCAGCCAGTCATACTTCTTAAATCCTTCTCCTTCTTCTAAGGTACCTAATTGAACTGCGACTGCCACTTGGTACCCATGTTTATCACCTGCAAAAGACTCTTCACTTGTTTCTCCAGAAGTAATTTGATAGTAAACTTTTTTTCCTTTAATACTCACCCAAACAAGCATCCCATCATAACATGAGTCCGAATCAACTGTTTCAAAGCGAATAGCTGGGATCGTTGATCTTTCAACCACAAATCCTACAAAAATAGCATTTATTCCTCCACCCAATGCTTGATTTAGAGATGCTTCGCTGGGACACTCTATATCCTTTGGCGGGTCAAATACAGAATTCTTTTTCCCTGAAATACCAGCCATTTTTAAAGCTGTTATTAGGCCTGTACCCAATAATTTGCCTTCTTGAAATTGTGAATAAATTGGACGCATCCAATGAGCCTGGCCGTCTGGTAAAATACAAATTTTAGGTCCCGAGTTAGTCCACTTTGCTTCACCGTCCAATACAACTCTTGAAATGTTTGGGTTATCAATTCGTACTATTTCTCCTCTTGACATTGAAATTGGGACTTCCTTTTGGAACCAGGAAGTTATCAATTCAGGGATGTGCAGTGGCCATAATGACAGAAACAGGCCCCAAAATAAAATGAGGGCAACCGTAACCGGTTCCTGAGCTGAATAGAAGAACCACAGCCCTGAAAGAAACACTATGCTAAACAGAACCCTTGAACGACCAAATACTATTGATGGTCTATAAGTATGTTTTCCAATCCAAGTCCGCCATCCTGTTAATGGTTGAGTAGAACTAGCGGCGACGCAAGCAGAACTCATAACAAAAACAACGCCACAGTAGCCCGCAGCTAAGGACCAAGGTATCGTTGGGGCAGCCCTATAAACGCTTGACAAAGTGATAAGCCCCATCAAGGAATTAATTACGGAATCTGCTGGTTTAGTGAAGTGATGCTCCAGGATTGCAGAGCCTAATACGATCAGTAGAAGCGCGTTTTGAAATATTATAGCTTCTCGTGGTTCCTTTGGTAATGGGCTTCCAGTGAATACTTGGGCGATGCCGAGGATTACCAATGTAGCAATTACCATGATAGCGACTCGGACCCAAGGCTCCACTTTCATGGTTACTCCCTCTTACCCTTTAAGTTCAACGTTCCGGTTAACCAGCGCCGCCGATAGCGTCCGCTAAAAATACGCATAGTGTCCGGGTATCTGGTTAAGCCGGCTGGTTCGGCAATATCACATCACTATTATGTTCTAAGGATTAATAGCAAAATGAAAGTGCACCACCTTATAGATGCACTTTCATTTTGCCATCAACCTTTAACGTCAAAAAGTGGGAAATAGGGCTGAAAACGGAGTTTAATTTGCATTTATTTCATTTGAGTTTAACAGGTTAATTTGGCCCGACCCCGGTTCCGAACGTAGCAAATAACCGGTGCAAATGGAGCATAGCGGAATTTGCATCCGAGTTAATTTGTATGGTTATGTGTTTATTGTCCCATTAACTACAGCATTATCGTCAATTAATGCAGAACCATTAACATTGCCATATACAACACCATAAATTTCAATGGTACCGCCCCGATTAATAACGTTGCCGCTAACAGTACCATTAATTATGGCAGTTCCTCCTTGCTCGACAATGACATCCTTTCCAACTATTCCATCAAGTTGAAGTACCGCCCCACTTTTAACGCTGGAACAGCCTGTAATCATCCCGTTAAGCTGTAAGTCTTCTGTAATTTCATAATCATCATCAATTTTTCCTGATTCGATATTCATCATAGGTCTCCTTCACACATAACGCCCAGGATCCGTTGCACAAAAGCCGGTCAAGGTGTTTCGAGTTGACGCAAAATCGTGCCGGCTTTTGTGTCAGCTTGAATCCTGTTGTTCTGCCTTCAAATTACTAAGACTCGGAAGAACAACTCAAAATTATTTGGAACTTTTTATAAGTCATAGGACATCCCAAGATATTAATACGGTCCTGTATGGTTTTATTTTTGTCTTCTTCTAATGCATCAGCAAACCCTTTCCCTTCAAAGACTATTCCAACTAATTCATAATACGTACTGTCATTATCGCCAATCTTGAATATGGGGCCTCCACTCATTCCACCGAATTTTACATTTCGCTTATCTTCTGGCAAATCACTTTCAAGATAGATCATTCTGTCAGTGAAACTATGGCAGGTTGAAACAACATGGTACATAGGATGGATTTGCGTTTCGCTATCATAAGCGCTTCGTAGCAAACCTGGGAACCCAACTGATAGCAAGTTTTCTTTTCCAACTTCAATGTAAGGTTCTATATCATTTAATTTAAATGGTATTTTCTTGCTTTTGTCGATTTCATTTTTGGCTAAGTGAAAAACGGCTATGTCATAAGGAAAATCTATATTGTTTTGAGTACTTTCAAAAATCAATTCTCCTGGAACGGGCCTATGATTTTCTAACGCTACCCAAAAAGTACCTTTAGCATGAGATTTTGTTAATTTATCACCAATTACGTGTTTATTCGTTATGCCATAATAATTTTCCTTAAATTCAATAAATGTCATAGTTCCTTGATCCTCAGCATAATCAAGACATTTATTATTTCTAAAAAAAGTATTATCATAACTTCCCCAAAAAAATGCGGCACAATGCTCACCCGTTGCTTTTGTCAAAATACCACTTAAATTATCGTTGTTTTGCTTCATTAAATAAAACCTTTTTTTGTTATCATGTGCATAACGCGAGGCTGAGGCGCGCGAGCCTTGCTATCGTCGCCTCGAGCCACTAGTTAGGCCAAGCCTACTCATGCTGCCTTGCTACCCACTGAGTATGTTCTCGGGAGAATGCTAGCTCCGACTCATTGACAAACTCGGACAATTCGTCTTCAGTTTGAACTTCGTCCAATCTGCCGAACGTAATGCCGATCTCATGCGCCGTGAGCGTATAGGAGGATGCAAGTTCACTGAACTTCCTAATTTGAATCCAGCCCACCAACGAAGCCGCCAGCACGATCAAAGGATCGGTGGGCACTTGCTGCCCCCAACTAGGCTGCCCGATACGTATCAGCACGCTGAGAATCGCTACGATATAGACGCTAACGGTGGATAGAACCCAGCGTTTAAATGCCCTCTTGTTGTCATTGGCGCGTCTGTTGTACCAAGCCCTTTGCTCTTGTATTCGGTGTTCTTTGTAATACTGCTTACGCTGATCGATGTTCTTCTTCCGAATTTCGTCCATCGCGTGCGTAACCTGATCCTCCGCCGAGGAGCCGGAAGCCAGTGCGTCACCAACTTCTCGATTAGCCTTCAGAATTTCTCTCAAATAGTTTCTAAACTCCGCTCGTGGCTCTTGAATATACTCCGCGTCCAGAAACGGATCTGCTCGCATCATATACCGCCACGTTGATGTTTTCACGGATTCCGCTAGCGCGCGGCATCGATACCATGTCTGCTCGGGCTTTTTAAACGACCGAATGAGAAGCATTGTCGCCGCGAGAACGAATACGAGCGCGTATCCGATATCATAGTAAGTACTCGAAGACCACTGGAGTCCTAAAACTGCGGCAAGAAACAGCAGCGCGTATTCTGCCCGCACAAGGTTTAAATATTTGCTTTGAGCGTTATTGGAGGCCTTGTCAGCGTCCAAGTACAACGCAGGGTAATTGCGCTTTTCCATAGTTACCGTAGCCTGCGTATGGCCTGAACGATTGAGTCGGTATTCCAATTCACCAGTTCATCTGCGGATGAACTGACGGCGTCTGGTACCCGTTGACCGCCTCGCTGGCGCACACCCAATATCTGCTTATTCAGGGCGTTCGCGACGTTGATTTCGAACTGAATCCACTCGCTATGTGCGACATACATCCCTGCAATGATTATCACGACCTGTGCTGGCCTTATTTGTTGACGTATTTCCTCCTTTAATTGCTCTTTGTTCATTCGCTCGAATTTCTTATCTTCGGGCACAGAATAGTTGATGTACGCGAAATTGTTGGCCTTGTCGAGGAGGTTAATCATCCTCTGGTACCGCTCTCCGTAGGTCCAAGCGTGACTTATGAACAAGCGATATGGATTCAAACTTGGCATTTGCCATTCTCCTTTCGGTAACTTCTGGAATAAACTAACACTCGTGCGTATCGAGTTTCCGACAAACAATGATTAGACTGCATACTTATCACCTGCCAATCGGCAGGGATAATTTTTATATGCTTCAAATCGGGCGGATAATACCGTTTAAAAAGGGGATATCCGCCTGAATGGGTGTATTAGAATTTATAGCGTTTTGATGGTTTATGGTGATATGCGCCCCGTGGTGTTTCCGGCGTCCGGGATTGCGGGGCTCGATGCTGCCGGTGTATGTGGTTGCCTTTTTGCGCATTTGGAGATTTTTATGCAAGGCATTTGTAAGGATTAGTCTGGGGAATCCATAGGATATCTAATTGTATACACCTGAATGTGGAGGGCTTGTCAATGATAAATTGACTTATCGGACAGGGCAGGGGCGTCGGGCAAAAGTTTTATTGGAAGGCAATGCGGGGAAACGGCGGCGTGCCACCGTTTCCCCTGGGGACGTGCCGGATGCAGGAATTTGGAATCTTCCCTGCCGTTGCTCTGCCGCCGGGCGGTTATATCAGGCCGGCTGCGTTCATGATGTCCGGGACGACTTCCTCCTTGCCGATGGCCATGATGTGCACGCCGTCGCAGATGTTTTCCTCCTTGATCTGTGCGATCATGCGGCCGCAGATCTCGATGCCTTTTTTGAGGGCCCCGCCCTTGGGGGCGGCGGCCATCTCGTCGATTAAGGGCTGGGGCACCATGACGCCGGCTACATTCTTGTTCATGAACCGGGCCATGCCTGCGGATGTGAGCAGGATGATGCCGGCCAGGATCTTGACGTCAAACTGCCGGGCGTACTCCATGAAGCGTTTGAAATTGTCCATGTCGTAGACCGCCTGGGTCTGGATGAATTCCGCGCCGGACTCGATCTTTTTTTCGAACTTGATCAACTGGGGTTCGATGGGATTGGCCTCGGGCGTGACAATGGCGCCGGCGCAGAAGTTCACGTCCCCGTCCAGGTCGTTTCCGGCCATGTCCTTGCCGCCCTTCATGGTGCGCACGGCTGCCAGCAACTGGCTGGAGTCGAGATCGAACACGCCTTTGGCCGCCTTGTGATCCCCGAGCATCACGGAATCACCGGTCAGGCACAGCACGTTGTTGATTCCCCGGCTCGAGGCCATCATCAGGTCTGCCTGCAGGGCCAGGCGGTTTCTGTCCCGGCAGGTCATCTGGAGGATGGGCTCGCCGCCGTTTTCCTTGACCAGCAGCGCCCCGCCCAGCGACGGAAATCGCATCACGGAGCTCTGGTGGTCGGTCACGTTCATGGCATCCACCTTGTCTTTTAACAGCTCCACGTGGTGGGCCATTTTCTCCAGGTTGGTCCCCTTGGACGGGGCGACTTCAGAGGTGACCACGAATTTTCCGGAGTCCAGGGCCTTTTTGAATGCGGATGGCATGGGAATATCCTTATAAATAGTGTTAAGTGGTTAAGTGTTTATGTGATTAAGTGGTTATGGGTTATATCAGTCCGCCGGGATGTTGAACTTGCCCGGGCTGGGTTCGCCCAGGTGGTTGCGCGGCTTTTTGTAGGTGCGCATGACATCGAGCCGGCCGAGCTCGTTTAGGCGGTTGTAGATCAGGGTCCAGGCGCAGTCCTTGTTGCTGTCGATTTCGCACTTGCCGTTGTTGGTACCCCCGCACGGGCCGTTGACCAGCCCCTTGTGGCAGGCGGTGACCGGGCAGATGCCGCCGGTCTCGCCGATCACGCAGGTGCCGCACTGGGTGCAGGACTCGTTGAACTGGCCGGCCGCGTTTTCCTTGCCGATAAACAGGGTGTTCTGCGCGGGCACCACCATCTGGCCGAGCTGGGTGCCGATGGTCTGCACCCCGTAGGCGCATGACATCACCAGCAGGGCGTCTGCCTGGTTCATGCGCGAGCCGTACTCGGACAGGATGTCCGCGGTGAGGTTGTCGCAGGCCACGGGTACCACCGTGGTGCCGGTAATCACCTTGCCCCTGGAAGACAGGTCCTCGGACATGGCCGCCACCTGCTCGGCGCCCCCGGTCCGGGTCATGGTGGTGCAGGTGCCGCAGCCGATGATGAAAATCCTGTCCATGCCGTCAAGCAGGTGCTCGATTTCATTCATGGGTTTCTGCCGGGTGATGGATCGGATCATGGCGGTTAACTCCTCTCTTTTTCAAGATCGCACCGGAGGCAGCGCCTGGCTTCATAATGGGCCTGCTCGCGGGTAAATCCGCATTCGACTTCCCGGAAGTCCAGGATGCGCTCCTCGGGGTTTTCAAGGCCGGTTTTGACCCGGGGCTGGTCCTCGGTGGATTCGTTTTCCAGGGCCAGGCCGGTTTCCTGGGCCAGGGGCGTTTTTTCATCCGGCATGAAAATGGGGCTCTCATCGCCGGAAAGATACTTGTGAATGGCCAGGGCCGCGCGCCGGCCCGAGGAAATGGCACGGATGACAAATGTCGGGCCGGTGGTAAAGTCTCCGCCGGCAAACACGCCGGGCACGTTGGTGGCAAGCGTGTTTTCGTCCACTGCCAGCGATCCCCACAGGGCGCGCTCAAGCTGGCTGTCTTCAGGCAGAAAGGACATGTCCGGGGCCTGGCCGATGGAGATGATGATGTTGTCGGCCTCGATGTACTGGGTGTCGGACGCGTCGCATTCCGGGTTAAAGCTGCCCTCCTGGTCGAATACCGCAAGGCAGCGGGTAAAGCTGATGCCGCAGACCCGGCCGTTTTCCTCGTAGATTTGGGCGGGCGACCATTCCGGGTTGACAATGGCGCCTTCCTCCTCGGTCTCCTCCACGTCCTTGTCCCAGGCCGGCATTTCCTCGCGGCTTTCCAGGCAGTAGAGCTGGACGTCCTCTGCGCCGGCGCGAAGGGCGGTGCGGGCCACGTCCATGGCCACGTTGCCGCCGCCGATGACCACGGTCTTGCCGGAAAGCCGGATATCATGACCCAGCCGGATATCGCGCAGGAAATTCAGCCCGTAGTGGAGCCCATCCATGCCTTCTTCCTCGCCGGGAATGCCGATGCGCTTGCTGGCCTGGGCGCCCGCGGACAGAAACACCGCCTGATAGCCTTCCTTTTTCAGGTCGTTTAAAGTGTGGTTGGCATCGATCGGGGAGTTGTACTCGATCTCCACCCCGGCGTTTTCGATCCACTGGATTTCCATGTCAATGACTTCCCGGGGCAGGCGGAACTCGGGAAGCGCGATGTTTAACATCCCGCCGGCCACGGGCTGGGCTTCGAACACCTTGGTTTGGTATCCGAGCTTGGCCAGGAAATAGGCGCAGGTCAGACCCGCGGGTCCGGCGCCCACGATGGCCACCTTTTCGTCCCGGGTTACGGGGAAGGGCTCGCGCTCGGCGCCGTGTTTGTTGTAGTAATAGTCCGAGGCATAGCGTTTTAACGTGCGGATGGCCACCGGCTCGTCAAGCTCGCCCCGGCGGCACTTGTACTCGCAGGGATTGATGCACACCCGGCCGCAGACTGCGGGAAAGGGGTTTTTCTCGCGGATGATTTCCACGGCATCCTCGTAGTTGCCGTTGGCAATGGCGGCCACGTAGTTGGGCACGTCAATGCCGGCCGGGCATGCGTGCTGGCAGGCCGAGATCACCATGGAATCGCATACCGCGCCTGCGCACCGGTGCTCGTGGATATGATCCTTGTATTCCTGCTCGAAATAGCGCAGGGTGGACAGTGCCGGCTTGGGGCTGGCCTGTCCCAGCCCGCAAAGCGAGGCCTCGGTCATGGTATTGCCGATGGCCTTGATGGAATCAATATCTGCGATGTGTCCCTGTCCGAGTGTGATGCGGGTAAGGGTTTCGAGCAACTGGGTGGTGCCCAGCCGGCACGGGGCGCACTTGCCGCAGGACTCGGACTGGGTGAATTCCAGGAAGAAGCGTGCGATTTCCACCATGCAGTTGTTCTCGTCAAGTACCACCATGCCGCCCGAGCCCATGATGGCGCCGATGCGCTGGATGGTGTCATAGTCGATGGGCAGGTTTAAAAATCTTGCCGGCACGCACCCGCCGGCCGGGCCGCCCATCTGCACGGCCTTGAACGCTCTTCCCTTGGGAATGCCGCCGCCGATGTCATAGACCACCTCGCGGATGGTGGTGCCGATGGGCACTTCCACCAGGCCGGTGTTGTTGACCTTGCCGGCAAGCGAAAAGATCTTGGTGCCCTTGGAGGCGTCCGTGCCCAGCTCGCCGTACCACTCCGCGCCGTTTTTGATGATCAGCGGGATGTTGGCCAGGGTCTCCACGTTGTTGATGTTGGTGGGTTTCTCGTCAATGCCGGCCTGTGCGGGAAACGGCGGCCGGGGGCGGGGCATGCCCCGCTTGCCCTCGATCGAGGCCATCAGTGCGGTTTCCTCGCCGCAGACAAAGGCGCCTGCGCCCATTTTCAGCGAGAGATCAAAGTTAAACCCGGTGCCCAGGATGTTTTCGCCCAGCAGGCCGAGTTCTTTGCCCTGCTCAATGGCCCGGGTTAAGTGTTCGACCGCAATCGGGTATTCCTCGCGCACGTAGATGATGCCGTATTGGGCGCCCATGGAATAGCCGCCGAGCATCATGCCCTCGATAACCGCGTGGGGATCGCCTTCCAGCAGCGCCCGGTCCATGAACGCGCCGGGATCGCCTTCGTCGGCGTTGCAGACCACGTACTTGGGCGTGGTTTGGGACTGTCGGGCAAAGCGCCACTTGATACCCGTTGGAAAGCCTGCGCCGCCGCGGCCGCGGATTTTCGCATTCACCACTTCCTCGATCACTGCTTCCGGGGTCATCCGGGACAGGGCCTTGACCAGGGCCTTGTACCCGCCGGCGATAATGTAGTGCTCGATTTTCGTGGGATCAATGCGTCCGCAGTTGCCCAGCACCCGGCGCACCTGCTTCTGGTAAAACGGGATCTGGTTGCGGTAGTAGATTGCCTGGTCGGTTTTGGGGTCCCGGTAGGCCAGGCGCTCGATCAACTGCTGGCGCTTTATGGTCTGCTCCACGATTTCCGGGGCATCATTGGGATCGACTTCCTGGTATTGTACGCCCAGGGGCTCGATTGCCACCACGGGCGCCTTGGCACAGAACCCGTGACATCCCGTGGAGCGGACTTCCACCTGCTCGTCGAGTCCCTGCGCGGTTACCGCCTCGGCGATGGCATCTCGCACTGTGGCGGCCCCGTAGGCCCGGCACCCGGTCATGCACACGTGGACTTCGGTTTTCTTTTTGCCGGATTCCGCCAAAAGCCGGTTGCGGTACCATTCAACCTGTCCGATGGATGTGAGTTTCTTCATAAGGCTCAGTCATCCTCCTTGTCTTTCCTGTATTCGCCGAGCACGCTGGTCACCTTGGTGGGATTGAGTCTGCCGTAATAATCCCGGTTGACCATCATGGTCGGCGCCAGGAAGCATGCGCCCAGGCAGGCCACGGTCTCCAGGGTGAACTGGTAGTCCGGGCTGGTCTCGCCTTCCTCGAGGCCCAGTTCCTTTTTGACCAGGCGCAGGATGCTTCTGCTGCCCTTGACGTGGCACGCCGTGCCCCTGCAGACCCGGAGCACGCAGCGGCCCTTGGGCTTTAAGGAAAAACCCGTGTAAAACGTGATCACGCCCTGGACCTGGGAGGCGAACATGTTCAGGGCATCTGCCACAGGCTCGATGGATTCGGGCGGGATAAACCCGAATTCCTCCTGGATTTCCTGGAGCAGGGGGATCAGGGCCCATTTCCGGTCCCGGTAGTTGTCGATGATCTCATGGAGTTTTTCCCGGTCAAATTGCGTGGGATCCATTGGTTTTTGCTCCTTGGCGTCTATATCTTTTCAATATTGACCCGGCAGGTGCGCCAGCCCGAGTCCGGGTCCTTGAGGCGCGCCAGGCTTGCCAGGGCCGCGGCGTCGTTGCCGGAAAAGCCCAGCGGCACAAAGGCCTGCCCGGAAACCAGGCCGGCATCCGGCACGCAGGGGCGCTCGATTTGGCCGGATTCGGAGGCAATCCGGACGGTGTCGCCTTCCGCCAGCCCCAGGGACTCCATGTCCGCCGGGCACAGGCGGGCCTGGCCGTCGCGCTGCCATTTGGCAATGCGGGGCGATCGGCTGGTGCGGGTGCCGCCGCCCAGGTGCCAGCGAAGCGAGCCCAGCAGGGCGGTAAAGGGCCGGCCGGTGTCGGTTTCTGCGGGGGCGGGGGGTTGCCACTCATGAAACGCGAACCGGCTGTTGCCGTCGTCAAACGGCGTACCGGTGTCCGCGTTTTTAACCCACGCCCGCCGGTGATTTTCCAGGGTGGCGTACATGGGAACGGTTTTGCGGATTTCCAGGCGGATCTTCTGCACGGTGTTGTACTGCTCGGGATAGCCCATTTTCTGGGCCAGCAGGGCCAGGATTTCCCAATCGCCCTTTGCCTGCCCCGGCGGGGCCGCAGTCGGCGCAATTGCCTGGATGCGGCCTTCCATGTTGGTAAACGAGCCGCCTTTTTCGGCAGAAGCCGCACCCGGCAGCACCACTTGGGCCAGCCTGGCGGTCCGGGTATCCACAATGTCCTGGACCACCAGAAAATCGAGGTTTTTCAGGGCGGCTTCCACACGGTCGGCCTCGGGCAGGGTGCGCAGCAGGTTTTCGCCCATGATGTAAAGCCCCTTGATGTGTCCGGCTTCTGCGGCCTCGATGATGTCGCAGAGATCCAGGCCGGGATCCGGGGAGATCCGGGCATTCCAGAGCCGCTCCAGGTTCTGCCGGGCGTTTTGGTCGGAAAGCGCATATCTGCCCGGCAGCATGTCCGGCACCATCCCCATGTCAAAGGCGCCGTTGGTGTTGCTTTCCGGAGAGGCGATGAAAATGCCGCCGTTTGCAGCAGCCAGGCTGCCGGTGGCAAGGGCCAGGTCAAATGCGGCATCCGCGGTTTGTACGCCATGGTCGCGCTCCATGAGATCGCCGCCGAGCAGGATGGCGATTTTGTTACCTGCCAGCAGGTCTGCGGCCCGTTCTGCAGCCTTTTCCTCTGCCGGCGAAAGGGGTTGCTGGGATAGAAGCGCGGCGATCCCGGACTGATATGTTTCCCAGCCCGTGGTGCGCTGCTGGATAAAACCGGTGTCCTGGCCGTTTTTCTCTGCAATCCGGGCGG
>JAIPEJ010000033.1 GCA_021737225.1 Desulfobacteraceae bacterium | reverse complement strand
TGCTCCGGGCCGTCGACGTGGTCTGCACTGCGAGTTCCACGAAAAATCAGCACAGCCTGGCCGTGCGGATTGCAGCCCCGCATATTCCCGGAAAGACGCCGGTCCGGCGCCTTGCCTTTCCCATGTCCCGGGACCGGAAAATCCTGGAAGAAGCCTGGGGGCAAAACGCCCGGATCATTGTCGAGCACCTGGCGCAGGGCAGGGACGTGGCGTTTTTGACTTTGGGCGACTGCATGACCTATTCTACGTACGGATACCTTGCGCGGCACGTGGCGCGCATTGCTCCTGATGTCGAAATGGTGGCAATTCCGGGGATTACCTCCTACCAGGCCGCGGCTGCCCGGATTAATCGCCCGCTCGTGGAAGGAGAGGAGACCCTGACGGTGATGTCCGGGGTCAACGGCGGCGGAAAGTTTCGCAAACTTGCAAACGAATTGGAAAGCGTCGTTTTTCTGAAAGCATACAAGAACGTCTCAGACATTGCCGCAGCCTTGGAAGAGACCGGGCGGAGCGATGAGAGCATCGGCGTGGTGAGCTGCGGCCTTCCGGGAGAACGCATTGTCTCGGATATGAGCGATTTTCAGGAAGTCGCGCCGGATTACTGGACCCTGATTCTGTCCAAGCGGATGCAGGGATATGAATAAGCGGGTTCAACGGATCCGGATGCAGGGCGTGTGCGCATGAATCAGCGGCGAAAAACACGGAGAAAACTACGGTCCGGCTTTACCACGGGCACGGCTGCGGCTGCTGCGGCCAGGGCCGCGGCAATAGTGCTGCTGGGCACGGAAGCCCCGAAAACCGTGAATATCCGGTTGCTAAACGGGGAAGTCTGGCAGATCCCGGTTCAGGAATGCCGCAAAAGCTCAGATGAGGCATCATGCACGGTGATCAAGGACGCCGGCGACGACCCGGACGTGACTAACCAAGCGGTCATTGGTGTCCGGGCAAGGCTTTCGCACGAAACCGCCGGCGTGCAGATCACCGGCGGCCAGGGGGTGGGCCGGGTGACCAAGCCGGGACTGGAGGTGCCCCCCGGAGAAGCCGCCATCAACCCGGGGCCCTGCCGGATGATCCGGGAAGCCGTGCACGCGGCCATGGCAGAGGCGGGCCGGACCGGGGGGATGCATGTTGAAGTCTTTGTGCCCAAAGGCCGGGAGATCTCCGCGCGCACCCTGAACCACCGGCTGGGCATTGTCGGCGGCATATCGATTCTGGGCACCACCGGCGTGGTGCGGCCGCTTTCCCACGAGGCCTACAAGGCCACGATAGAGTCGGCTTTTTCCGTGGCCGCGGCATGCAGTGCAAAAACCGTGGTATGCACCACTGGCAGAAGAAGCGAGCGCCACGCCCAGCAGATGTTTGCAGATCTGCCGGCAGAGGCCTTTGTCCAGATCGGCGACTATTTCGCAGAATCCATGAACCAGGCCGGGGACCGGGGATTTGACCGCGTGATCCTGGCGGTGTTTTTCGGAAAGGCCGTCAAAATGGCCCAGGCCGCCCCCCACACCCATGCGGCCAGGGCCCGGCTGGCGCTTGAACAACTGGCAAAATGGACCCGGGCCGCAGGTGCGGATGACGCGCTTGTCAAGCCAATATCTGCGGCCAACACCGCGCGGGAGGCGTTTTTCATGCTGGAAAAACAGTGTCCGGTCATGTTTTCGGATGTGGCCGCACGGGTGGTGCAGAGCGCGGAAAATTTTTCAGGGAACCGGATTGCGGCGCGCGCGGTGCTTTTTGACTATTCCGGCGGCGTGGCCGCAGATACCGGGGCAAAAGAGGCATTGCGATGAAGACAGTGCATATCGTGGGCATGGGCACCGGCCGGCAGGACCTGGCCGGGCGGCATCGCGACGTGATTGCCGGGGCTGACGTCCTGGTGGGCGCAGGGCGCCACCTGGCGCTTTTTGCAGAACATCCGGCCCGGAAAAAGGAGATTTCCAGTCCGGTCTCCGGGGTTATTGAATGCATTCGCGCTGCCATGGCAGATGATCTGCGCGTGGTGGTCCTGGCCACCGGGGATCCCATGTTTTACGGGATCGGAAAAACCCTGGCCGAGGACCTGGGCGAAAAAAACGTGGCAGTGGTGCCCAATGTTTCCATCATGGCAGAGGCCTTTGCCAGGATCGGAAAATCCTGGAACGATGCCGCGGTGGTCAGCCTTCACGGCCGGGCGGCAGAGACCGGGCTGGTTGCCGCGCTGGCAGGTACGAAACCGGTTTTTCTGTACACGGACCCGGGGCATCCCCCGGATTGGGCGGCCCGGGTGATATGTGAGAAAAACCCCGGCAGATGGCAAATGTGCGTGTTTGAACGCCTGGGTGAGTCCGGGGAAAACATTGCCTGGATGGCACCCCGGGATGCGGCCGGGGCCGCGTTTGCAGAGCCCAATTCGGTTCTGCTCTGGCCGGATGAAAAGTCCGGGTATGCGAAATCACCGGTACTCGGCGGCCCGGAAGAATCTTATGCCCATGAGCGCGGCATGATCACCAAGTCCGAGGTCCGCGCGGTAACCCTTTCCAAGCTTCGCCTGGCACCGGATCATGTATTGTGGGACCTGGGGGCGGGCAGCGGCTCGATTTCAATAGAGGCCGGACTTTTTATCACCCGCGGCCGGATTGTGGCAGTGGAAAAAAATCCCGCCCGGGCCCATCATATCCGGGAAAACCGCAGGCGGTTTAACATTCCCGGGCTCGAGGTGCACCGGTTGGAGCTGCCCGGGGGCATGGATGGGCTGCCTGATCCGGACCGGGTTTTTGTGGGCGGCGGCGGCAGGGACATCGCCGGGGTGCTGCTGCAGGCTGCCGGACGACTGCCTGCAGGCGGCCGGATCGTGGTCAACGCGGTGGTGCTCGAGACCGTGACTGCGAGCTTTGCGATTTTCCGGGAACTCGGGCTTGCCGCGGATGTGGTTGAACTCCAGGTTGGCAGGGGGGCGGAAATGCCCGCGGGTACGCGGATTTCAGCAGCCAATCCGGTTTTTGTGGTTACCGGTGAGCGGTAATTACCGAGAACAAGGAAACAAAACATGGAAACGCATAACATTTGCTTTGTCGGGGCCGGGCCCGGTGACCCGGAGCTGATCACGGTAAAAGGGCGGCGTGTGCTGGAAACGGCCGATCTCGTGGTTTATGCCGGCTCCCTGGTGCCGGCGGCTGCAACATGCTGGGCCGCGCATGCCCGCAAGGAAAACAGCGCGGGCATGCACCTGGAGCAAATCATTCGGGTCATGGCCGAGGCCCGGCAGCGAGGGCAAAAGGTGGTGCGCCTGCATTCCGGGGACCCGAGCCTCTACGGGGCCATTGCCGAGCAGATGGCCGAACTCGATCGCCGGCAGATCCCGTATGAAGTCATTCCCGGGGTGACCGCGGCATTTGCCGCGGCCGCGGCGCTGAAAATGGAGTATACCCTCCCCGAAGCTTGTCAGACCCTGATTTTGACACGCATGGAAGGCCGCACCCCGGTACCGGAACTCGAGGACCTGGCCTCCCTGGCCGCCCATCAGGCAAGCATGGCGATTTACCTGTCTGCCGGGCTGGCCGAAAGCGTGGAGCCGGTTTTGAAAGAACATTACGGCAGTGATGCGCCGGTTGCCATCGTCCAACGGGCTTCCCAGCCGGATGAGCACGTGGTGAGAACCACCGCCAAAAACCTGGCCGCTGCCATGCAGGCGGAAAGCATCGAACGCCAGGCCTTGATCATTGTCGGCAAGGCGGTGGGGGCCCGGGAGCATGCGAATGCCGCATCAAAGCTGTATGATCCGGCATTTGGCCACGGATACCGGAAAGGGGAAAAACCTGATGGCGGGTAACGGCGCAACAGCAGTCTGGGCCGTTACCCCGAGAGGCGCGCGCCTGGCCCGACGGATCGCCCGGGAGCTGCCGTATGCGCAGGTTTATCTGAAAGCAGATGGAGGCGATGATAAGCAATCCACATCTTTTGACCGGCTCAGTGATGCCGTGGCCCGGGTCTTTGACCGGCACGACGCCCATATATTCGTCATGGCCGCGGGTATCGCGGTGCGAATGATCGCGCCGCATATCCGGTCAAAAACCGCGGATCCGGCTGTGCTGGCCGCAGATGAGGCCGGGGGATTTGTCATCAGCCTGCTTTCCGGGCACACAGGGGGGGCAAACGAGCTGGCCGTTTCGGTGGCCGGGCATATCGGTGCCACCCCGGTTATCACCACTGCCACGGACAACGCCGGGGTGCCCGCCGTTGACGTGCTGGCCGATCAATACGGGCTTGCGATTGAAAACCACGGGGCTGCCAGGCCGGTGAGCATGGCGTTTCTCGCCGGCGGCCGGGTCTGGCGGCATGATCCGTATCATGTGTTGGATCCGGCGTTAAGCCAATGGACGGACCGGCCCGGGCCGGCTGATTTTGACCGCGGGCCGGGCATTTTTATTGACCACCGGGTGACGGAGCCGGCCGGGGATGTGCTGGTGCTGCGCCCCAAAACCCTGGCGGCGGGCGTGGGATGCAACAGCGGCACTTCGGAAACGGAACTGATTGAAGCCGTCAGCCGGGTGTTTGCCGCCTTCCGACTGAGTTTGTCCAGTATCCGGGGATTTGCCACCATCTCGGACAAGCTGGCCGAACCGGGTCTGCAGGCCATGGCACGTCATTTCGACCGGAAGCTCGAGGGCTTCGGGCGAAACCGGCTGGCATCCGTGGCAGATGTGCCCAATCCGTCGGAGACGGTTACCAAATACATGGGAGTCAACAGCGTATGCGAAGCTGCAGCAATCCTGGAAGCGGGCAGGGGGCGCCTTGTGGTGCCCAAACAGAAGCGCGGGAACGTGACAGTGGCAGTGGCGGTCGTGTCCTGTATGTCGTAGGCATCGGACCGGGCGGCCTTTCCCACATGTCCGGCCGGGCCCGGGAGGTCGTGGCGTCTGCGGAAGTCATCAGCGGATATGCCACCTATATCGACCTGGTCCGCCCCCTGATCACCGGGCAAACCGTGATTTCCACGGGCATGACCAAGGAGGTCGACCGGGTGAGCCGGGCACTTGAAGCCGCGTGCGCGGGTTCAACTTGTGCGCTTGTATGCAGCGGGGACCCCGGCGTGTATGCCATGGCCGGGCTGGTGTTTGAACTGTGCCGGGAAAATGCCGTTCCCGTTGGATCCGGTCCGGAGGACCTTTTCGTGGAAGTCATTCCGGGCATTCCCGCCCTGTGCGCGGGGGCCGCACTATTGGGCGCGCCGCTCATGCACGATTTTGCAGCCATCAGTTTAAGCGACCTGCTGACCCCCTGGCCGGTGATTGAAAAGCGGATTCAGATGGCTGCACAGGCCGATTTTGTGATCGCGTTTTACAACCCCCGCAGCAAAAAGCGCACCTGGCAGCTCGATGCCGCCAGGCAGATCCTGCTTTCCCACCGGGCCCCGGAGACACCCGTCGGCCTGGTGACATCTGCCATGCGAAGCAACGAGGCCGTTGTCCTCTGCCGGCTGGGGGACCTGGACGCGGCCCGGGCGGACATGCAGACCACGGTGTTTGTGGGCAACAGCCGGACGTTTGTGTATCACGATCGCATGGTAACGCCGCGGGGATACAAGGATAAATATGATCTTAAGACCGATTGAATCGATTTCATGGATATGAATCAGCGCAAAACACCCGCCCCGTGCCTGTCTTTTCTGGGCACCGGCTCGGACGTTGGCAAAAGCGTGCTGGCAACGGCCATGTGCCGGGTTCTGGCAGATCGCGGGGTAAACACGGCGCCTTTTAAGGCCCAGAACATGTCCAACAATTCCGGGGTCACGCCGGAAGGCCTGGAAATGGGCCGCGCGCAGATCGTCCAGGCCGAGGCCTGCAGGCTGGCGCCGCACGTGGACATGAACCCGGTGCTGTTAAAACCCACGGGCGAGACCGGATCCCAGGTGGTGGTGCTGGGAAGGGCCGCGGGCAACCAGCAGGCCCGGGAATATTACGGCGCAAAGACCGAATTATTCCCGGTTGCCGCATCTGCGCTGGACCGGCTGCGGGCCGGGTATGAAGCCGTGATCATGGAAGGCGCAGGCTCCTGTGCCGAGGTCAACCTCATGGCCCATGATTTTGTCAACCTTCGTATTGCCGGCCATGCCGCTGCCCCGGCCGTGCTGGTAGCAGACATTCACAAGGGCGGGGTGTTTGCCCAGATCGTGGGCACCCTGGCCTGCCTGTCAAAAAAACAGCAGGATCAGATCGCGGGTTTTATGATCAACCGGTTCCGGGGCGATGTGCGCCTTTTTGACGACGGGGTTCAATGGCTGACCCAAAAGACCGGCAAGCCATGCTTCGGCGTGATCCCGTGGTTCAATCACATCCGCATCGAGGCCGAGGATTCCGTGGCAGTCGAGCAGCCGGAACGGTTTGCCGCGGCTCGGGCAGACGGGCCGGCGGTAGCCGTGATCCGGCTGCCGCATATATCCAATTTCACGGATTTCGATCCCCTGGATGCCGCCGAAGGCCTGTCTGTCCGTTTTTTGGAACACCCCCGGGATCTTTCCCGCTTTTTGGCAGTCATCCTGCCCGGGTCGAAAAATACCCGGGCGGACATGGACTGGCTTGACCGCATCGGGTGGGCGGATCGGATCCGGTCTTACGCGCAGGCCGGCGGTCATGTGCTGGGCATCTGCGGCGGATACCAGATGCTCGGGCAAAAGGTGCGCGACCCGGACGGGCTGGAAGGCGATCCCGGCGAAATCGCGGGGCTCGGCCTGCTGCCGGCAGAAACCCGGCTTTCCGCGCCCAAGACCACCACGCTGGCCCGGTTTGTATGGGACGGCATTGAGGGCGCAGGATACGAAATCCACATGGGGCGGACCTTGCTTTCCGGCGGACGCAAATGGCTGACCGTAACAGAGCAGAACGGGCGGGCCGTGTGCTTTGCAGACGGGTGTCAATCAGAAGACGGCCGGGTGCTGGGCACATACATGCACGGCCTGTTTGATGAGCCGCAAGTCCTTGCCAGATGGCTGGCCGGAATCGGCCTGTCGGGTGCGGAGGTGCCCCGGGTGCGGGGGTATGCGCACAGGGATGCCCAGTATGCGGCCCTGGCCCGTCACTTTGAACAACATGCCGACGTGGCCGCCCTGATGAATGCAATGGGCATTTCCCCGGAAGGAGGCGCGGTGTGACGTTACTTGCCATGGCCTGGTACGTGCTGCCGGCAGCCGTGGCCATTGACCTGGCAGCAGGCGATCCCCCCGGACTTCCCCACCCGGTGCGCCTGATGGGCCGGGCGGTGGAGCGGCTGGAGCCGGTTTTTCGAAAATTTTCCCTGCCGCCGGGGCTTTCCGGTTTCCTGTTTGCGCTCTGCTTGGTGGGCAGTTGCTTTTTGGTCACCCTGGCGCTGGTGCTCGCGGCATCAGCCTGGCATCCGCTGTTGGGGGTGCTTGTCCAACTCGGAATTATATATACCTGCCTGTCTTCGCGGTGCCTGTATGATGAAGCCTTGCGCGTCCGAAATCTGTTGGCTTCCGGGGATATTGAAAAGGCGCGCGCACATGTCGGTATGCTGGTGAGCCGGGATGTGAACGGCCTGGACGGCTCGGCGGTCGCCCGGGCCGGGGTGGAGACCGTGGCGGAGAATTTTGTCGACGGCGTGCTTTCCCCCCTTTTTTATGCCGCCATACTCGGAGCCCCGGGTGCGGCGGCCTTCAAGATGGCAAGCACGCTGGATTCCATGGTGGGATACAAAAACGAACGCTATTTTGATTTTGGCAGGGCATCTGCCCGGCTCGACGACCTGCTCAACTGGATTCCCGCCCGGCTTTCGATCCCGGTGATCGCGCTATCGGCCGGGCTGCTGCTTTCCACCGGGCGGCAAAGTTTTCAAACGGCCCTCCGGGAGGGGAAAAATCACAGCAGCCCCAATGCCGGAATACCGGAGGCGGCATTTGCAGGCGCCCTTGGTGTCAAAATCAACGGCCCGGGCATGTATCACGGCAGGCTGGTGGAAAAGCCCTGGATCGGGGAAGCCTTTGCGCCGCCGAGACCCGCGGACATCGAAAAGGCCGGGGACCTGATGCTGATTGCCACGCTGACGGGGATGTGTGCAGTCACGGGGCTGCATGTTTTGCTGGTGCTGCCCGGATTTTTCTGAAGCCTTTATGGTCACGGCGGATAAAAGATGTTATTTTTACTGTTTTAAGGCGAAGGACGGACGAAAAAATACAGATCAAATTAACATGGATACTCAATGAGTCTGCAGTCAAAGAAAATTTTTGCCATGGTGGCCTATGAAAAGTGTGATCCGGGGCAATGCGACCCGGAGGAAGGGATTTGTGCGGCTGCGAAAGCGTGTCCCTATAAAGTCATGAAACAGATGGACGGGGCTTTTGAACCGCCGATGGTCTTTCATGACATGTGCATGGGATGCTGGGACTGTATCGAGGCCTGCCCGCTGGATGCGGTCCGGATAAAAGAGGTTTCCTGAATATCGGTATTGGTATCGAAATCGAAATCGGTATCGGAATCAGTGTCGGCTACCCGTAGGCCGTCCCCCTATGGCAGCCGCCATTCCCTGGAGCCCCCATTTTCCGGCAACTGTGCAATTCCATCCGGGCACTTGATTTTTCTCAGTGATTTTCTTATGATTTTTCCTTCACAGGCTTCAAGCTGATCCATCATACATCCCCCAAAAAACATCCAGGAGGTATCGGCAATGCAGGTAAACGAAGGAATCATCGACAGATTGATCCGGCTGGTTTTGGCTGTTGCGATTATCGCGGCTTTTTTCACAGGCAATCTGCCGGGTTACTGGGCACTTTTGCTGATTATCAGCGGGACCTTGCTCATGTCGGGTTTTACCGGGTACTGCCCGCTTTATGTTCCCCTGGGGATCAATACCGCGAAAAAATAGCAGGAGGATGCCCAGGCAGGAAGTCATACAGGGAGGGCAAATGGTCACGGGCACAGAGACCCAAACGGCATATCCCGAGATCCCGGAAGATCGCGGCGAGGACCTGCATGGCCTGGAAGCGGCGGATCGGGCTTTAGGGGGCCGCCCCGGTGCCTTTTTGTTGTTTCATGCCGGCAGGGCGGTCAGGGGGTCTTTTCCGCGGACTGCTGCCCTTGCTTGTTTTGTCCGTTATGTTTGTGGTGATAATAGGCTTTTACAAATGCAACAATGGCATTTACATGTTCCTTCTTGGATCCGGTGAACCGGACCCCGGTCAGGTGATGGCCCGGTTGATCCGCTTCACGGGTATAGGCCACGCGGCCTCTGACTCTTACCTGTTCTCCGTCCAGGGAAAGTGTCATGAGAATAATGAAGGAGCCTTTCAGCGGGCTTGTCGTCTCCAGAAGGGCGCCGCTTTGGCTCAGGTTCAGGGTGCGTCCCTTTCCTTCCTCGACTCTTTGGCGGTTTTGATCCAGCAAAACATAGTTCACCTCGTTTGAGGTGCTGATGCGGGGGTATTTTCGCCTTTCAGCGGAAGCGGCGGGTTTTTTTTCCTGGGGCTGGCTCATTGGATCAATCCTTATAATAAAATTTTATAAAAATAACGTTGTTCAAGGCAGGGTTGGTACCATTAAATTTGATTTCATGTCAACAATTCCCGGTCCGAAATTTTAAGCGCAAACCGCCCGTGATGGGGCCTTGGAGAAGTTTTGCCTGAAAGGTCAGATGGTTTTCAGGACAATATCGTCCCGGGTAAGCCGGGGTCTCCGGGCCGGTGCGCGGGCTGCATAGCCCACCGGCAGAAGGCAGAGCGCCTGGAGATCCTTTGACAGGTCCAGGATTTGCCGGGTCTTTTCCGTGTCAAGCTTCACCTGTCCCGTATTTCCCGCCAGTCGCAGGGTTAATATTTGCTTCGGGTTTTACGGCCCGTTTGGAAAGAAAACGATCTTGTGATATATCAACATGGAGATTGCACTTTTGATCAAACGGAGGCCGAAGCGTGATGCCCGAAAAATTGCCAGCCAAAAGCCTGATCATTCTGTTATTGATTTTCTGCCCGGGATTTTTTGTCGTGGGTCCGCTGGCGGTGACTGAAAACGGCTCCGCGCAGGGTGGGAATGAAAGTGCCGCAGAAGCCGGGGGAGCGTCAACCGAAACGGTCTGGCAGGAAGTTGCCCAAACCGGCCAGGAAACGCTGGCGGTGATTGAAGATACTTTCGGCTCCCTGCCCAACATGCTGACCCTGGCCAAGCGCCTCGGCATCAGCCTGCTGCTGCTTTTTGCCGGGTACCTGCTCTGGCGGTCTGTCAAACGCTATGTTCTGCCCCGGGTGCGCTCGGTCTGGCCTGTAAAGCTTTTCTCGGGGCTCATACTCGGGTTTGCAGTGGCCGCAGGCATTCTGTCTGTCTGGGGCATCGATGTTTACACCCTGCTTGGCACACCCCCGGGCCGAAGCATCTTCGGCAGTTTTGTCACGATTGGTCTGGTGGTGCTGGGTGCCTACATTCTCTGGGAATTCGTCAATTATCTTTTGTATAAGCACCTGCTTGCCATGGATCTGGGCGAATCAATGGAAAAGCGGATCCAGACCGTGCTGCCGCTGGCCCGGAGCGCGCTTTTCACGGTAATCTGTATAATTACTTTGCTGGTGGTTCTCTCCGAACTGGGCATTAATATCGCCCCGATGCTGGCCGGTGCCGGAATCCTCGGCCTGGCCATCGGCTTCGGGGCGCAGACCCTGGTCAAGGACCTGTTGACCGGCTTCTTTGTGCTCCTGGAAAATGTCATCAACGTGGACGACTGGGTCATACTCGGCGGGCATGACGGGCAGGTGGAAAACCTGACGATTCGGCATGTCACCGTGCGGGATATCTACGGCAACCTGCATACCGTGCCCTGGAGTTCAGTGGTTACGATTACCAACCAGACGCGGACTTTCGGATACGCCGTGGTTGAGGTGGGTTTTGCCTACAGGGAAAACGTTGACGAGGTGATCAGCGTGGTACAGCAGGTCGCAGCGGAAATGCGGGAGAACCCGGAGCTTAATGAAGGCATACTCAGTGATCTGCAGATACTGGGTTTAATCGAGCTGGGCGATTCCGCGGTGGTCGTCCGGACCCGTTTTAAAACCCTGCCTTTTATGCGCTGGCGCCTGGAACGCGATTTCCGCCGCCGGATCAAGAAGCGGTTTGACGAACTGGGCATTGAAATCCCGTACCCGCACCAGACCATCTATTTCGGGGAAAACAAGCAGGGTACCGCATCCCCCGCGCGCGTGCTGCTGGAAAAGCAATCGGACCCGGAGGCCGAAACCCCCGGGGATGAGTCGGATACCTGAAGAGGCTGTCATGAATTTAAAACCACCTTCAAGGCAACAAGCATGGGATCTGTTAACGCAATACAATCAAAGCAAAAGCCTGATCGCCCATGCCGTCACTGTTGAAGCCGTCATGCGGCATTTTGCAAAAAAATTCGGCGAGGATCCGGAGAAATGGGGGATTGTCGGATTGATCCACGATCTGGATTACGAGCAGTTCCCGGACCAGCACTGCCAAAAAACCGAGGAGATCCTTCGTTCCAGGGGATGGCCGGAAGAATATATCCGGGCGGCGGCCAGCCACGGATATGGCATCGTAAATGACGTGAAGCCCGAGTCGCTGCTTGAAAAAACCCTTTACGCAGTTGACGAGCTCACCGGCCTGGTTGCGGCTGCGGCCCTTGTCCGCCCGTCGAAAAGCATTCTGGATTTAAAGCCCAAGTCAGTGAAAAAGAAATGGAAGGACAAGCATTTTGCCGCCGGGGTCAACCGGGAAATCATTGAAACCGGGTGCCGGTGGCTGGGCATGGATCTTTCCGATGTGATCGCGGAAACCATCTCAGGCATGCAGCCGGTAGCCGAAGAAATCGGACTCAAGGGCAGCCCGGGCCAATAAATTTTCCGTCCGGGCGAGCCCGGGAATCTATTGGGAACCAAAGACCCGCTTGAGCAATTCGGTGGTTTGTTTGGCAGGATCCTGACGAATCGCGGCTTCTTCTTCGGCCATATAATAAAAAATGCCTTCCATGCCTTTCTGCGTGACGTAGGTGGTCAGGTTCGCTTTTATATCCGGCACAAACGGCATGGATTGATATTTGTCCATTACCCGGTCATAGGACTGTATCGCGCCGACCCGGGACAGGCTGTTTTCTACGATCGGCTGCATTTTTTCGGACAGGGGCGCTGACATCCGGCCCTGGAAATATTTTGTCGCGGAATCCTCCGGGCCTTTGTATATTTGCATCACGTCTTCAAACGTCATGTTCCGTATCGCCTCTACAAAAAGCGCCTTAGCCTCGGGCGTGGCCTTTTCGGCCGCCCGGTTGAGCTTTAACTCCAGGTCATCGGTTAGAAACGACAGCCCGCTTTTATCCAGGGTGGTTTTCACCACCTCAAATTTTTCAGGCAGGGGGATGTGTACATTTGGATCCGCATTAAAGCCGTCTTTCTGTCCCAGTTGTGCAACAACGTCTTCGGCCCCCAGGCGCAGCGCCTGTTTAAAGGCCTTGCTGACTTCATTGGCCGTGGGCCCGGCCTGGCTTTCGTTTTCCCCGGAACCGGAGAAAAATTTAAGCCCTTTTTCAAAAAAATTTTCCGCATTGACCGGGCTTGAAATAAAAATACAGGTCATCAGGATGCATAATGTGTATAAACATTGACGTTTGGCCGGGTTCCCGGGAATTGTTTTCATTGGCGTGCTCCAGGTAAAAATTCAGGGTGGATTGCCGGATTTTTATACGTGTTTAAAAGATAACACAAAACAGTGAGAATTCAACAACAATGAAATCATCGGCGCAGCCCGTGCTTTTTGAGTAAATGCAGGAAGAAAGCGGCAAGTATTGACAATGACAAGATCTGTGACGATTGATCTGCCGGAAATTGGTGAAGTTTTGTTTGAGCAAAGCAGCAGGGCCAGACGCATCAACATCACGGTAAAGCCGTTTAACAAGGTCCGCGTGGCCGTTCCCAGGGGGATCTCCTTTGAAAGCGCCGAGCAGGTGGCCAGGCAAAAGGCTGGGTGGATAAAGGCCCAGCAGGAAAAGACAAAACAGATGGAGGCCCGGCACAGGGAATATATGCAGGATGCCGGCTATATCAGCAGGGCGGCGGCAAAAGGCCTTATCATCGGCAGGCTGGAGGAACTGGCCCGGGCCCACGGCATTGCCTACAACCGGGTCTTTATCCGGAATCAGAAAACCCGGTGGGGGAGCTGTTCATCCGGGAAGAACCTCAGCCTGAATTATAAAATCGCCCTGCTTCCCCGGGAACTCATGGATTACGTGCTACTCCACGAGCTTGTCCACGTCAAGCATTGCAATCACGGCAGACAGTTCTGGGAAGAACTCAACCGCCTTGTCGGGGACGCAAACGCCCTGGACCGGAAATTAAATGAATACAGCGCATTATTGCTGCCGTCCGATTCCTGAGACAGGCTTTGAACAGGGCCGCCGGCTTGGTGTTTGCCGCCTGCGAAGACATTAAAAAAGCCCCGGGCCCGGATTTTACCGGTCCCGAGGCTTTGTCCCGTTTTTGCAGGGGACGTTCCCCCAGTCTTCCCGGTTTTTAATCCGTTTTAATTTCTTCCAGGATCTCGTCGGTGACGTCCTTGCCACCGGAGATGAGGGCGTTTTGGTCCATTACGTATTCGTAGCCTTTTTCCTTGGCGATTTTCTGAATATCGGCCCTTACCTCGTCCATGGCGTTTTGCTGCAGTTCCCGGGATCTCTGCTGGAGCTGCTGCTGGGCTGCCCGCTGCTGTTGCTTGCCCTTTTCCTGCATCTGCTGCTGCATTTTCTGGGCCTCGCCCCGCAGGGTCTGCTGGGCCTTTTTAAAGGCCGGGTGGCTTTGCATGATCTCGTTTGTATTAACGGTTACGATTTCGATGTTTTCGGCATCGCCTGCAAAGGCTCCGACAGCCCCGGCCACCGTGAAAAATGCGGCTGTCAGGCAGATACAAAGAATTTTGGAAGGCTTTGTTGCCATTTGAATTCCTCCTACGCGTTGAATAAATAAAAGCTGTGCGACTTCGCGAAACGTTTAACGGCAAAAATAAACCGGGAAAAGGCCCAATGCAAGCCCTGATTTTTGTGGCGCCTGCCGGCTGCGGTCTTGCGGTGCCCCGGCAATCTTGTAATTCCGCAGAAATTCGGGATAAGCCGCATTCGGGCAGGATGTGATTTTTTCTTGCGCCAGAACTATTTTGGGATTATGCTCATAATTAACACGCCCATCTTTAACAGACCCATTTCGTTAATCCGGCGTGCCGGAAAAGGAGGACATGATGACGGTTTCAATTCAGCCAGTGGACAGGGTGGAGATCCTGACCCTTCAGGACAATTACATCGATATCGTGGCAAGAGACAACTCGGATATCATCACCCGGGCAATGCCGTTGAAGGGCGTGGAGGTGAAAAACAGCATCCTGGCCGAGCACGGGTTTTCCGCCGTGATTGCCACAGTACTGGATAACAGCCCGCGAAGCATGCTTTTTGATTTCGGCTTCTCAGAACACGGGGCCGCTCTGAATGCAGAAGCCCTGGGCGTGGATATGAAACAGGTGGAGGTGATGGCGCTTTCCCACGGTCATCCGGATCATATCGGCGGCATTGAGAAGCTCTCCGGCATGATCGGGAAACCGGGCATTCCGCTGGTGCTTCACCCGGAGGCCTTTCGGAACCCGCGCTATATGAAGGTCACCGAAGACTTCAAGGTCATGTTTCCGCCGCTTACATGGGAAAAAGCCGGGGCCGCCGGGGCTGAGGTGGTGGCCACAGCAGCGCCGTATCCCGTACTCGACAGGCAGGTGCTTTTCCTCTCCGAGATCGAACGCACCACCGAATTTGAAAAAGGCGCGGCCTCGCTGTGGTATGAAAACAAAGGCGTGCCCGCGCAGGATACCTTTGAAGACGATACCGGCCTTGCATTTGTGGTCAGGGGCAAAGGCCTTGTGGTGCTCAGCGGATGTGCGCATTCGGGCATTGTCAACACGGTTCGCCACGCACAAAAGGTCACCGGCGTGGATCAGGTATATGCGGTTATGGGCGGGTTCCACCTTTCCGGGCCTGATATGGCACCTGTAATTCAGCCTACGATAGATGCGTTAAAGGAGATCGATCCAGCCTACATCATCCCCACCCACTGCACGGGCCGGGATGCCGTGATGCGGCTGGAGTCCGCCTTTGGCGACAGGTTCATATTGAACATGTCCGGCACCAAACTGAGCTTTGCGGCCGGCTGAAACCCGTGCCGGGCGGCATTGCAACAAAGCAAAGCCGTAAGCGCCTTGGCTGATCGGCGTTGCGAAAAAGGAGTTTCCTCGCTCCAGGAGCCTCTCCGAGCCTCGATTTCCGCTCGGAAACCCGCTTTTCCGCACCGCCGTCAGGGCAACGAAGTGCTATTTCGCAGGAGCGCAAAAAAAGGATTTCCTTGGAAGTCCTGAAACCATTATAATCGCCGGCCAATAAAATGATAAGTTTCTGATTTTACTTAACCACTTAATCACTTAAAACTTAACACTGCCTGTAAGAAAGACTTTTTACAGGCCTCTCAAGGAGTCAGGAACATGAAAATCGCAGTGAGCGCCACGGGGCAAACCCTGTATAATGCGCTGGATCCCGGTTTCGGCCGGTGCGCCGGTTTTGTCGTCTATGATGCAAACACCGGGACCACCGCGTTTCTGGATAATTCCCAGCAGCAAAACGAGGCCCAGGGGGCGGGCATTCAAACCGCCCGAATGATCAGCGGGGCGGGCGTGGATGTCCTCATCTCCGGGCGCATCGGCCCCAAGGCCCTGCAAGCCCTGAGCCAAAGCCGGATCCGGCTTTTTTCCAGTTCAGCCGACACGGTACAGGCGGCCATTGATGCCTTTCAGCGCAATGAGCTGACCCCGATATCCACAGCAGCCGGTCAGCCCGGCGCAGGCCGGGGTGTGGGCGGAGGCGGCGGCGCCCGGGGCCGGGGGCCCGGGCAGGGCGGTCAGGGTCTTGGCGGCGGGGCCAGGGGCAAGGGGCCGGGCCAGGGCGGCCGCGGAAGAGGCGGCGGCAATCAGGGCGGCACTTTTTGATGCGCCGAAGGAAAAAGCCGGGTTGCCGGACTTGCACTTTTTCAACGGTTTCGGTTTTCCCGGTTTATTCAACAAAAGCGGCAAAGGAAAAGCTTGCAGTCTGTTTGCGGATTAGCGTAAAATAGTTTTACATTGCCCGGCATTTGAAGCCGGATTATCAAGCCAGATGCCGCATGCTCGATGCGGTTGCAGGCGCAAGGAGGTGGGGCTTATCGGTTACCGGGGATATTTTAAATGCCTATTCATGGCAGTCGGCGCGCTGATGATCTGCTGGGGTTGCTATCCCAAGGCAGTGGGACCCGTGGGTCCTGAAGGAACGCGGCTGACCTGGACCGAAATGGATTTTGCCCAGCGCAAAGCGCATATGCGTAAGGAAATCCTGCCGCGGGCCGCTACCCTTTTCGGCAATTGGCGTCCCGAGCGTTTTGCAGAGGTGGACTGCACCCTGTGTCATGCGCCCGGGAATTTCGAGATGCCCACGGATGATCTCCCCAGGCTCAGCGGGACATTACTGCTGGGACCCGAGTTTGCACAGCATCCGGAAACAACCCGACTGAAGCTCGATCGTCTGGTACCCATGATGGCAGAGGCTCTCGGCCTCAAGCCCTTCAGCATTGTCACCCGCACCGGGTTCGGCTGTTATTCCTGTCACCTGGGCCCGAACGGCGCAGTTTATGGAAACTGAAGGGTTTCCTTGTCCCATGCGTCTTCGATGGCGCAATTTTTCGGGCGAACCAGTGTGAAAAACCGGGGATGGCGGCCGGCCATACCCCGGCTTTCAGGTATCGGATATGCAGCTTAAAAGCGCCAGTTCACCAGTACCATGCCCGGGGCCACGGAATTCGGGAAATCTTTGAACCACCGGTTTTCCGTAATCACGTTTACAATGCCGACCTGGATACCGGCGTTTGCGGTTTCAGCGAAATTTACCAGTCCGAGCTGAACGCCCTTGAAGTTACGGGCATAGTTTACCCAGCCGGTCTGTATGCCCTTGAGGCGCTGGTCGGTATAGTTTATGAATCCGCTCTGCCAGCCGAGAAAATTTCCTGTCGTGTAGTTCACGCCTGCCCAGTGGACCCCTTTGTAATTGTCGGCATAGTTGAGTAGTCCCCAACTGAAACCGGCACTGTCCCCGGAACTTCCGTTCACGAAACCCAGTGCAGCACCTTTTTGCGGGTTTTCACCCCAGATGCTCAGCGACAGGCCCCGGATCAAGACATCACTGTCGTGAATAGCAATATCCGGTGTCACGCTTGCCTGAAAGGCGCGGCTTTGCGCAAAGCCTTCCGGGGCGACGCCCAGGGTGAGACAAAGAGCAACAACCAGTGAAATAAAAACGGCAATGATTCTGTCCATCGCTCAATCTCCTTTATTTGATATTTTGTCCGGATGGCCTTGCGCCACCCTTTTGGGTCCACTAAACAAAAAATAACAGGACTGCGGCAATCGTTCAACCGGTCATGAAACAGCCGGGTTTTCAGACGGCTGTGGTAATTCCGGGCCGATCGGGGTATAATCAGGCTGTGATATAACTGAAATCAGGGAAGGGCTTTTGGGCGCAATCTCCGCGATTAATAACCGATCGCGCCGGTAAACGGCAAGGGAGTAAGCGCTCCAAGCCGGGCGGGGTTATTTGACCGGAGGGGGGTCCGCCGGGGGGTTCCATGATTCAAAAATCGAGGTCATCTTATCTGTGAGGCGGAAGGTGTGCTGCTTGAGCTCGTCGGAAATTCCGTCCGGATTCCGGATATAGCTGATCATGATCCCGTTTAGGGCGGAAAACAGCGTATGTGCGGCAATGCGGGTATTCGTGTGGACGCCCGCCAGTCGGACGGTTTCCTCGAATCGGTCTATTACCGCGCGCATGCATTCATTGAGCTTGGGCCTGGCGTCTTCAGAAAGCACGCCGCCGATGATGAAATGGCTCATTATCTGAAAAAACGTGATATTGCCGCACAGGTAGAGGATGTAGGCCTGGCAGACGCGCCTGAAAGCCCCCGGATTTCTGTCCTCGAGCGCCTCGTCCATCAGTTGGATAATTTCCCGGCCGTTTTCAAGAAACACGTCGACGAACAGTTCCCCCACGCTTGAGTAGTAGTTGTCGATGGTGCCCACGCTGACCCCGGCAGTTCTGGCGATTTCCCGGACAGTGACTTCCTTGAACGGCTTTTGGGCGAACAATTCCCGCGCGGTCTCGGTGATCAGCTCCCTGCGCCGCTCGCGTTTCCTGCGTTTTAGCTGTGCAAAAGTCGCCCAGGCCATGCTTTGTTCCCCTTCAAAATGGGGCCTTGTCACCTGAATTCCGCCCCCCCCAAAAAACAGCCGGACTGCCATCGTGTTGAACTGGCAGTCCGGCTGTCTTTAATCAACACAAGATCCGTGACTTTCCGTCCTATTCTTGCGAATA
The DNA here is from genome assembly GCA_021737225.1 of Desulfobacteraceae bacterium. Taxonomy (GTDB): domain Bacteria; phylum Desulfobacterota; class Desulfobacteria; order Desulfobacterales; family Desulfosalsimonadaceae; genus Desulfosalsimonas. The sequence continues at coordinate 3,664 of JAIPEJ010000033.1, read as the reverse complement.
GTTTGGCTTTATCTTCTTTATATTTACTTGGGACAACAAAAACCTGTCAAGAGTTTTCGTAAACAGGCCTTGACCCTTCCCAGGGCCTGTACTTTTTTGGCGATTTTATGGTAAAAGGGCAAAAGTATGATTTGATATTTTGACGTATTGGCTCCGGCAATGATCGTTAGTTGCCTGATGGCCTGATGTCAATTGTTTTTCCTGGTTCAATGCCGGCAGAGGTTGTTTGATAATGAAATATTCGATCCTGGTTTTCGGAATCACAGGCGCTGTTCTTGGTGCGGTATTTTTACACTTCAATGGTTGGGCGGTTGGTTTGGCCATTGGTTTGCTGTTCGGGTGGTGCAAAACGCTTTCGGGTCGGATCACCGTCCTTGAAAAACAGATGACAATGGCAAAAGCTGAACTCCGGGCAGAAAGTTTGAAGGAAACGCCCGAACCCGGGGTTAAGCCCGAACCCGAACCCGAATACGAACCCGAAGTTGCAATAACTGCGCAAAGCCTCGCTCCTCCCGAAAGCGATCAGGGGTTTACCGCCGGGCGCGCAAAAGGTGGGAATGAATTTGACCGCTGGCTTGCGGCCGTGCGGGATTTTTTTGCAAGGGTTAATGTGGTGGTGCGGGCCGGGTTGATCGTGCTGTTTTTTGGGGTGGCATTTCTGTTAAAATATGCCGCTGAGCACGATCTGCTGCCTGTGGAACTCCGGTTGGCAGGCGTGGCTTTTGCAGGGCTGGCCATGCTTGCCCTGGGATGGCGCCTCAGGGACAGGAAATTCGCCTATGCCCTGCTGATACAGGGCGGAGGCGTGGGTATACTGTATCTCACGATTTTTGCTGCTGCGCGTTTGTATGAACTGCTTCCGCTAGGATTGGCCTTTTTCCTGATGGTGGCAGTGGTTGGCTTGTCCGTTTTGCTTGCGCTGTTGCAGGAGTCCCCTGCCATGGCAGCATTTGGTGCCATAGGCGGATTTTTGGCGCCGGTTCTTATCTCATCCGGTATCGGCAGCCATGTCATGCTTTTTTCCTATTATGCCATCTTAAATGCCGGCATCCTGGGTGTTGCCTGGTTTAAATCATGGCGGGTGTTAAACTGGATCGGATTCATGTTTACCTTTGTCATAGGCATGACATGGGGATACCGGTTTTATCAGCCGGAATTCTTCCATACGACGGAACCCTTCCTGATCTTGTTTTTTCTGTTTTATCTTGCCATTTCTATCCTGTTTGCCCATCGCCAGCCAATCCAACTGAAGGGCTATATTGACGGCTCATTGGTTTTCGGCCTGCCGGCAGTCGTATTCGGACTCCAGAGCGCCCTTGTTTGCGGATATGAATATGGCATGGCCATAAGCGCTCTGGCCATGGGCGGCTTATATATCGCTCTGGCCGCTGTGCTGTGGCGCTGGCAGAAAGAGGGGATGCGGCTTCTCACAGAATCGTTTTTGTCCCTGGGTGTGGTATTTGCGAGTATAGCCATCCCGCTGGGTCTGGACAGCAACTGGACCACTGCCCTGTGGTGCCTTGAAGGGGCCGGGCTCGTATGGATCGGCGTGCGTCAACGCAGAGTACTGGCGCGCACCGCCGGGCTGTTTCTCCAGCTCGGTGCGGGGGCTGCGTTTCTGTCAGGCTGGAAAGTGTCCGCGGAAAGCCTGCCGATCTTAAACAGCGTGTATATGAGCGCTTTTTTGCTCAGTCTTTCAGGGTTTATCTCCAATTACTGTCATCAGCGCTACAGCGATCATCTCAAGTACCGGGAAATGCCGATACACATACCCGTGCTGGCCTGGGCGCTTTTCTGGTGGTTTGCCGGCGGCTTTCATGAAATCCATTTTTACCTGGGCGGTACGGACCTTGTCTTTGCCGGTGTTGTATTTATTGCCGCAAGCGGCTGGGCATTCGGGTGGCTCAGTCAGCGGCTTCAATGGGATGATGCCGCCTACCCGGCCATGGCTGCCATCCCGGTGGTGGGGATTATCGCATTGATATGGTTTGCTGATCAGCCGGGCCACCCCTTTGCGGGCTGGGGAGCTGCGGCATGGGGCTTGGCCGTGCTTTCCGGATATCACCTGCTGTACAGGTTTGATCAAAAATGGCCGGATAAACTCCTCAGGAGCCTGCATCTGATTCTATTGATGCTGGTTTTTTTCCTCCTGACCCGGGAGGCCGGGTGGGTGACCGGCTGGCTGATCAACGGGGCAGGGGCCTGGTCATTTGCCGCATGGGCTGTTTTTCCGGCACTCGCGGTCGTTTTTCTTCTTCGCTACGGTTGCCGCCTGACCTGGCCCGTTGTACGATTCAGGTCCATATATCTCGGCCATGGGTTGATCCCTGTGGGGCTTTTTTTGTTGGGCTGGATCATCACCGCCTGTTTCAGGGTCGCAGACCCCGGGCCGCTTGCTTATCTGCCGCTTGTAAACCCGGTTGAAATAACCCAGGTTTTCGCCTTCTGGACGTTGATCCGGTGGTGGAAGGAAGTAGACCAGCGGCAGATCGAAATAATGGCTGAACTGCCGGAGCACAGCATGGTATGGGTGATGCTGGCAACGGCATTTTTGTGGCTCAACTCGGTGATTGCCCGCACGGTTCATTTCTGGGCGCTCGTTGATTTTTCAGCACCGGCGCTTTTTGCTTCTGTTTATTTTCAATCCGCCGTGTCGATTGTCTGGACACTTACCTCGCTGCTTTTAATGGCAGCGGCCGGCCGTCAGGGGAAAAGACCACTCTGGGTGATCGGGGCCGTACTTCTGGGGCTGGTTTTGGCCAAGCTTTTTCTGGTTGATCTTGCCGGGATCGGAACCGTGGCCCGGATTATTTCCTTTATAGGGGTCGGGGTACTGATGCTTGTGATCGGTTACTTTTCCCCCCTGCCGCCGAAACAGATCGAGGATGCCGGATGAGATATATTTTTTCCGCTTTTTGCCTGTTGTTTTGTTTTTGTGGTTTGGTCTCTGCCGATGACTTGACGCCGGAGGATTTTGCCAGGGGCATTATCCTGGAAACCCATGGAGACGGCCCGTTTTTCAGCCTTGAGCTTCCAGTCGGGCTTTACAGGGGCACTTTGCGCAGAGATCTTGGAGACATCCAGGTCTTTAACGCCGCAGATGAACCGGTGCCGTATATTCTCAGGCAGCCTGAAGCAACGCCGGAGCCGCTTCAGCCTCCGGTATCGCTTCCGTTTTTCCCTGTATTTGATGACCGGCAGGAAAAGGACAAGGCAGCAGGGGAAAAGGTTTCGCTTCAGATCAACACGGCCAGGGACGGAACCATTATTGACGTTGAGACGGAAGGACAGGACCGCCAGGCCTCTGCGAGCCGGCTGCGGGCGATCCTGTTGGATCTGAGCCACCTGGAGAACATGCCGGCGGAACTGGAGCTTGATTGGAACAACGCGGGTGAAAACTTTGTCACCAGCGTTTCCGTGGATGGAAGCCGGGATCTTTCACAGTGGACGCCTGTGCTCAGCCGGGCCGGGCTTGCCGAGCAGTATTTTTCAGACCATAGGCTCTACAAGAACCGAATTGCCCTGAAGGATCCGCCTTCGTCGTTGAATTATCTGCGTATCAACTGGCCCGCGGATGCGCCGGATCTCAGGCTGACAAAGGTAGAAGCGGTCTTCCCTGAAATTCAAGCCGCTCCGGACCGTAAATGGTGCCGGCTCGAGGCAA
>JAIPEJ010000032.1 GCA_021737225.1 Desulfobacteraceae bacterium | reverse complement strand
ATATGATCGGAGTCAGTACATTTAAATATATGGCCACGGCTGTTTATGCTTTTCCCGCCGGTCCTCGCTTTCTAGGGACTGCGCACACAGATAAAACCGGGATGCGCCCTTATACTGTTTCGGGGCCGGCGGGTTTAACCCAAACTTAATCTTCTGCAAAGTTTTTTATTGCAATTCTAGGAAATTGATGCAGACAAATGGATGTCTGGTCGCGTAAGGCTGCTGACCATATTGGAAGAGATTAAAAAAGCCGAGACAGCGTGCGCCAGTATTCAAAGCTCACCGGAAGGTTTATCTGGTGAAAACGGGAAAACTCCATTTTCCCCTTGACATTACTTATCATGGATGTCCCCCGATTCGCCGATTTCGCCTCGATTTCGCTCGGCTGGAGCATCTATCCGGGGGTCAGCCCGGCGCCAAATTTGCTTTCCAACTTTGCCATTCTTTCTTCCATGCTGTGAAGAGATTCTGTTAAACGATCCTGTTCTGAATGTTTGCTGTAGAGAGGATTGTTCACCCACCAGTCCATGCCCATTTCCTTGGCCTTGTCCACTGAACAGATCACCAGTCGGATCTGGATGGTCAACAGTTCAATGTCCACCAGCGAAATTTTAATATCGCCGGCGATCACCACGCCCTTGTCCAGCACCCGTTCAAGCAGGTCTGCAAGATTTGTTGACTCGATGGAATGTTGTGCTGCATTCTGAATTGCCATAATGCCTCCTATCCGGCGGCTTTGTTTTTCTACAGGAGTTTGCCAAGGGGGCCGAGATCCAGATTCAAGTCATCTTCTTCCAGCCCGAATTCCTTGCGCAGCCTTTCGATTTCTTCCGCCTGTCTCATGAATGTCAACCCCAGCCTCTCGATTTCGTCATCATTGAGAGACCCACTGTCAATCCTTCTGATTGCCTGTTTTTCCAAAAGCTCATGAATGAGTTCCACCAGCGTTAGAACAAGCTGGCCAAGCCCGTTTTTCACATCATCCGGATCCAGGTCGAGGCGGTTCTTTTTTTCTGTTTGTTCCTTTGCAAAGCAACGAGGGTCCTTTGCATAATTTTCCTCCATTGCTCCCAGAAAGTCTGCCGCGGCATCTGAGGCGATCTTTGAATTTTCGATATTCATTTGTAAATATCCCCATAAGTCTGGTTCATCTCTTCTCTGGCGGTTTCTATGGACGCAAGAATAACCTGGAGGCCCAAGTATAAAAGATCGATGCCGGCCACTGAAATGGTCACTTCTCCGGCAACCACCGCCCCTTTGTTCAGTACCCGATCCAGTGCTTCGCACAGGGATATATCTTCCGCTTCATCCAGTGAAATATCCGGCATTGCTTCTCCATTGCTTTCTATTAATCAATGTTTCCTTTGCGCCCGGCATACATCGCTTTGCCCAGATCCTCCAATTGCCGGAGTCCACGAAGTTCACTTCGGCGATATATTGTCATTTGGCTGATTGCGGGGAAGAGATCCTTGAATCGCTCCTGTATAAGTTTCTCCTTGTCGCGCAGCGCCGAGCAGAAAGAACAGTCGTTTTCAGGCGTTGCCATGTTAAGAAAAAGCAACGGTATGTGAATACCCATTTGCTCGCATGCGGCGATTAAATCCCGTGTTTCCTGAAAAGCCAGATCGCTCATTGCGCTTACCGCATACAGAGCTGAGTGTTTGGGATCATTTAATAAATTCCGCAGAATTTTAAGTTCCTTGGAAAGTTTCACCAGGGCCTGCGAGAACCGGGGGAGGCGGAAAATGTGCTTGTATTTTATGAAAAGGTCGAAAAACGCTTTTAACCACTCGTCAATAATTTCAGGTGTTTCCAGCAGTCTGATAAGATGGCCGGTCGGGGCGGAGTCAAATATGAAAACGTCATAGCTTCCTGCGGCAACGAACTCCATTGCCCGGCTAAGGGCCATTACTTCATCCAGCCCGGGCGGTGAAAGATCCAGAAGCCTCTCCATGACTTCCCTGTCAAACGAGAGGTCCAGATGGGGTGATATGGAAATCAAAAAACTTTCCAGCTCCTTTTCATACTCCTTTTTCAGCTTGTCAAACTCCTTTTGGGCGTCTATTTCCATGGCGGTAAACCCCGCCCCCGTTTTTCGTGGCCGGGATCCGATTGGGGTATCCAGGCAGAAGGAGAGGGAATGGGCCGGATCCGTGGAAAAAAGAAATATTTTTTTATCCTCGAACTCCTGTGCAAATCTGATGGCTGTGGCAGAGGCAAGGGTGGTTTTTCCCACTCCGCCCTTTCCGGCGAAAATGATCAATTTCATTTCTGAAGCCAGCGGAGCTCCGGCACCTTCAATCCATTTTTCCCGTTCGTCCTTGCCAGTGTTTTCCCGGGCTGGAGCCCCTGCGGCCGGCAATTGTATCTGCAGGGGAAAAATGTTCTCCCATAGTCTTTCCAGGTGCTGCCGCCCCTGTATTTCCTCTTTTTGCAAGGGCAGGCCCCACAGGGAATATGCCGGTAATTCGGCTGCGAGCCGATTCAGTTCATTTATCTGTCGGCTTCTTTCCCATTTGCATGAGGTGCAGCCATCATCCGGATGGATCCTGTTACAGATGATATCGCTGACCGGGATTTCGAGCTGACTCAAATTCTGGACAAGCATTAAAGTCTCTTCAACACTTAAAGACTCGGCAACAGTTACCGGGACAAAGCAGCAGCGGGCCGGATCCTGCAGCAGAGTTTTCACCCTGCTCACCGAGTCAGACAAACCGAGAAGGAACTCGTCCAGCGAATCCGGTTTATAGGAACCTGCAAACAGTTGTTTCATGTAGCGGTGCTTGGCCAGCAATGTATCGAGGGCGTAAAGCCATTTTCGCATCAGCCCCGGCATTTCCAGCAGGCGCAGGGTATGGCCTGTAGGCGCAGTGTCAGCAATGATGCAGGCATATTGCTGATTTTCCACCCGCTCCGAGATCTCAAAAAAGGCCATGATCTCGTCGAGCCCGGGAAGCGAGAGGTCAAGGAACCTGCGGATTTCAGTGTCTTCAAGAAAGGTTCCCCTGGAGGCTATTTCCTGGAGTTTTTCGTAATGGCAATCCTTGAAAGTACTGAACTTTTCCTGCGCATCCAGTTCCAGTATTTCCAGGTTGGAGGGCAAGGCAAAGCCGTCAAAGGCGTCTGCCAGAGAATGGGCCGGGTCTGTTGATACAAGGAGAAATGAATCATGGGGCCGGTCCCCGGCCATGTAAAGTGCGGCGGCGGTTGCGCATGTGGTTTTGCCCACCCCGCCTTTGCCGCCGAAAAGCACCAGTTGCAGGTCGCGGTCCTGCAATAAGTTTTTGGAATTCCCGGTTTCAGGACTCATCTTCTTTGTATCCTTCTTCCCGCCGTATTGCATCAAGCCTGTCAAGCAGTTCCTTTTCCCGGCTGTCAAATTCATCTTCCGTGATTCTGCCGGTTTCAAGCATCATGTAAAGCTCGCTTAGTTCCGCGGTAATTGCATCTGTTTCATGTTCGAATTCCTGTTGGGCGGCGTTGTGGATTTCGCGAAAAATCCATGTAATACCCCGAACCGGGAACAACAGTATATCGTCAATAATAAGCATACCGGCGATCCTGCAGAGCGTTTGGAAGTGGTTACAATTCGATATTCATGTGAACGAAGTTGTGGGGAGCCCACGGCCCGTTGTAGTCGAATGCAAAGCTGTTATCGAACAACTCCGCTGCTTCAAATATTGCTTTCTCAAATTCTTCCATTTTATTGCGCCCCACCAGGCAGGCCAAGTTTAACACCTCGCGTTCCTCCCGGCACCTGTTTTCCTTCAGCTCGTGGCAATATCCGGAAAGGACCTCTTCGACCCTTCTTGTATGCTCAACCCGGTCCTCGTTCAGGGCGCGCTCAAACATTCTTCCCAATTCGATTTTTTCATCCTGGGTGGGCTCGCGTTGAGTGCTGAAATACCTGTTTCGTGCGTCCTTCAGCTCCGGATGTATCTCAACGAAATACTCGAATATATTGGGCACGTCCCAGGTAACACGCAGGCCCATTTCCACCTTGCCTTTGACCTGGGCAAGCTTTTCCGCAAATACCGGGTGGTTCCTGTAGAGGATCTTTTGAATCGCCTTCCGGCTGCTTGCAATAATCCCGAACGCCATGGGAAGCGGGGTTGTTTCTTCCATGATCAGCTTTAACACATCCCGGTGGGTTGCAAGGTTTCTGCGTTCCGGCCGCAGGGTTTTATCGGCTATGTCACTAACTACCGCTGCCGTTTTTTCCCCGGCTATGCTGTAAACCATTTCGCCGCCGATACCGCAGGGACCATACTCCTGTCCGCCGGGGCCGCCGACTATGGCGTACAGGTATTTTCCCGTTTTGTCGGTTGATTTTACAGTCATGGATTTATCACCCTTTCATGGATCCGGAGGCCGATCCCTGTGATTTGAGACATCATCATAAATGAAACAGTCGAAGAGGCTGTCTAGTATCTGACTTTGAATCCTGCCGGGCTGCCTCCGGATGCCTTATTTGTAATTCTTTTTTTTTCATCAGTCTGCGCTTTTCCTGCTTCCAGAAGAGCGAAAAGATTTGCCTTTTCGGATTCGATTTCCCTGAAACGGGCATCGATGCTCTCAACCCTGGCCATGGCACTTTGCCTCTCCTTCTCTTTTCTGGCCTTTTCCATCTCCAGGGCAGTGATTCGCATGTATGCCCGGTAAGGCTCGGAAATCAGGTCCGCCTTTCCCGACAATGTCCGGATGGACTGCAGACCTTTCATGGGCCGTCTATGGGCGCTCATCACTTTTTCGTCCTTTCTTTTTCTTGTTTGTTTTCAAAGCATTTATCGATGATTTCGTCCACCTTTGCGGGCATCAGCGGCTCCCCGCCCCGGGTGACCTTTGCCGTGTCCGTGCCGAGTACGTCCCGGCACACCCATCTAAACGCGGGGTCCTCCGGATGCGCACGACCTTTCCGATAAGCCAGGATTCGGGCGATTGCAATGCTGGATCTAATGGTCGGCCGGTGATTGTTTACCCCGGTTTTTCTCAGTTGTTTCACAATATCCACTATAATTTCAGCATCTTGCCTGCTAATACCCGACCTGGTCATTGTAATCTCTATTTCTGTTTCCAGGTCATAGTGTTCCAGGCGGATAGTGACAAGGCGGTCCATAAGCGCATCCTGGGTTTTGTGAACCCCTGCATACTCCTCAGGATTGGAGGTGAAAATGGCCCGGAAGCCTGGGTGAACTTCCATGTATCCTTGTCCGGTTCTGCATAATTTGGGGAGATTGAGAATTTTTTCCTCCAGCACGCTGAGCAGTGCATTGTTGGCTTCTGGCCGGGAGCGGGTGAACTCGTCGTAGAGAAGTACATATCCGTTCTGGCAGGCCGTAGTGAGACGGTTGTCGACCCATACGGTATTCATGCTTTCCTCTGCCCGAAGAACAGAATGGACGAAATTGTCCACAAGCTTTTGTTTGCGGTATCCCGAATTCCGGCCCACAAGGTCCGATCCGCTGAATTCATCATCTCCGTGGATGAGAGTAACCGGCCTTCCGAGCTGTGCTGCCACGTGAAAGGCGATGGTTGTTTTCCCCGTTCCTGCGGGCCCGGAGAAATGCACGGGATAGCCCACCTCCAGATAAGCAAGGGCCCGGTCTGTCAGATGTTTGACATACGGCGTGTTGACAAATTCTTCGCTGGCCTCCGGAACCACATTGTCCCCGTTGACGGGAGGTTTGTGACAACTGTCCTTTAAAGCCTTTACGTTGTTAGTTCCCATGGCATGATTCCTTTCCTGCCCAGTCATTCTTTCCCGGCGATTTTTCTCGCCTGTTCAATCCAATCGTCCACGGAAGCCATTCTTCCGGCTTTTCCCAGTTTCGCCCGGAGTTCTTCAGGATTGCTGGCTGCAAGCTGCGCATATGTATATATGCCTGCGTCATTGAGGAGAGATTGCATTCCGCTCCCTATTCCCTGGATTATGGACAGGTCATCCGGGAGATCTTCTGCTGCCGTGCTCTGCTCAGCCTGAGCATCCTCGCCGCCCCCAGGCGCTGCCTGCCTGACTTTTTTCCCGGTTTCGCCTGTTGGTTTTGGTTTCACAGTCTGAACTCCTGTCCAGGCCCTGCGGGCTTCGACGATATCCTCGGCGTATTGCTCGCGAAGTGATGTGACACTATTTTGGATTTCGGCTACTGATTGCCTCAGTCCGGACACAAAGTCTGCAATTTCTTGTTTTGTTTTTTCCCGGCTGTCGGTACGCTGGCTCTGAAAGTCCGACAACATGCCCGAGACTTCACTTTTCATGTTGCCCATGAAGTTTCCGAGATCGCCTTTGAGTTTTTCCGCCATTGCCGAATGATCATTGCCGAGTTTCTCCCGCATTTCTTCCACGCCGTCCCTGAGTTCTGATATGAAGTCCTTTATCTCCGAAACAAAGGCCTGCAAATCGTTTTTCGTCTTTCCGGCTTCTTCGGCGCGTTCTTTTCTGAAGCGCGCCTGCATTTCATAAACATCTTGTTTCAAACCGCCGGTCCCGCGCCTCAGATCATCGATGAATGTTTTGCGCTGATTGCGCAGAGCATCGATCTCCTCGCGCAGGCGGGTCATATCCTCGTTTAATTGTCCCATTTTGTTTCCCTTTCCTGTGGATTTGGGCGCTTTGATCTTCGCGCGAGAAGCTGCTTGAGCATGTCTCGCGCGAAGATTTTTTCAGACGAGCATCACGCAGGGGTTGCGGCCGCGGCTGTGAGACCGATTGCTTCGGCATACTTCAGATAGGTCTCTACCGAGGCGATTACCACCCTTGCTTCCACGGACAGAAGCTCGATGCCGACCAGAGAAACCTTGGCCCACGCATCGATGACGATGCCCTTATCGAGAATTCTGTCCACCACTTCCGCCAAACTTGAAGAATCAGTTGTTTTCTGTACACTGGCCATGCTTAACCTCCTTTTGGATTTAATTTTGGGTGCCGGGCCCGGCACAAATCGGCATGCCTGTTTATATGGCAGCAAAAAGCATGCCTTTTTTCGACACCTACTGTTTATATTGAAATTTCATCCGGTAACAGGGTGCATGAAGCAGCAGGAAGAGACGAAACCGTCAATACTGGAATTGTTTCCATGGAAACAATTCCACAGTTCTATGGAAACGGTTCCCTTCCGGCCTGTCTGAAGCGGGAACGGGCGGGTCAGGAAGAGATGATTGCGCCGATGATGGAAATGATCTCCGGGTTATCAAAGGGCTTGGAAACAAAGGAGGAGATTTCGCCCAGGGCTATTGCTTCTTGTATTGCCACATCATCTTTGTAAAAATACCCGGAAACGATCACGACATGAACCAGGGGGTCGGCCGCCCGGATTTGCCTGGCCAGCTCCAGTCCTTCAATATCGGGCAGTTTTGCGTCCACAAAGGCGATACGGAAACGGCATTGCCGTACCAGTTCAAGTGCCTCCATGCCGCTGGAAGCGGTATTGAGGTGAAAATTGTTTTTCTGCAATATATTCTTTAAAGCCCAACATATATCCGGTTCATCATCAACTATGATAATCGGGGTATGAACTCTGCCCATATTCTTTTCTCTCTCTGTTTATCCTTTTCCGGGGCCGGTTTCCCCTGGTTGGCGGGATAATTCCTTACGTGTTATATTATAAACCCGATACCGGCAGCTTGACAACAAAGGTGCTCCCTTTGCCCGGCTTGCTGTCCACCTCGATGCCGCCCGAGTGCTGTTGTATGATGGAATAGCTGATGGACAGCCCCAGGCCGGTTCCTTTTCCCACCGGCGAAGTGGTGAAAAAAGGGTCGAATATCTTTTCCATATCCGTCTTGGACATGCCGTGTCCCGTATCCGACACCCTGATAACCGCTTGTCCGCCGTTTATCTCAACCGAGATACCCAGGGTCCCCCCATCGGGCATGGCCTCAATTCCGTTTAAAAACAGGTTGATCAAGACCTGCTGGAGAAGGCCGGCATTGCCGTTTACTGTCACATATTCTTCGCCGACATCGACATCTATCGTGGCTTTTTGGATCCTGGCTTGGTTTGAGATCAAACTGACTGTTTCCCGGACAAGAGAGCAAAGGTTTAACTCCCCGGTGTTTGATTTCGGGCAAGGCCGGGCAAATCTCAAAAGATTTTCAATGATTACAGATGCCCTTTGTATGCCTGCATGAATCTTTTTCGCGCATTCCTTTCGAAATGATTTTTCTATGTCTTCTTCCATCAAAAACTGGGCGGCCGACGAACAGATTGCAAGGGGATTTCGAATTTCATGAGCGATTCCTCCGGCCATCACACCGAGAGCCGCAAATTTCTGGGACTGCAGAAGCTGCATCTCCAGTTTTCGGCGTTCTGTAAGATCTCTTCCAACCGCCACAATGCCGATTGTATCGGCGTTTTCATCCTTCATGGGCGAACAGACCCAAGATACCGGAACATTTTCACCCTGCCGGGTGATAAGTTGCCATTCGCCCATCTGTGAGCGGGTTCCGGTCTTCAAACCGGCAAAAACGTATTCAATTTCTTTTTGATGGTCTGTTTTGAAAACGTCTGAGAAAAACCGGCCCTCAACGTCTTCGAAGGTATAGCCGGAAATATTTTCCGCTGCCGGGTTCCACGAAAGGAGCCTGCCCTGGGTGTCTGTGGAAAGGATCATATCGCTTGCACTTTCAAAGATGCTTGCCAGACGCATTTCCACCCGGCGGACCTCTTCGCTGAGCCGAATCTGCTCGGTAACATCCTCCATCAGCAAAATCACGTATTCAACCTGCCCCTCCCAGGAAAAAGGAAGGAGGCGGTAGTAATAGGTTCTCTTGGTGACCCCGGGCGCGCGGTAGAACATTTTTTGGCCTGTTGAAGGATGGTTTTCCTTGAATACCCGGCGAATCTGGTTCATTATCTTCATATGATCGAGGATGACATCAGGAAATATTTCGTCTACGCGGCAGCCGATGGTCGCGGAAAGCGTTCGGCGGCTTTTTTGCAGGAAATTCTGGTTTGCCGAGATAATTCGCATATCAGGGCTGATAAGAAGAATCGAGGAGGGAATGGCCTCCAAAAGCATCTCATAGAGCTTCTTGTAGCGCTCCGAGAATTTTTGATCCTGCTTTTTTGTCATTATCCTTTCCATTTAAATCCCCGCCTGTGACAAAGTTGTAAGGAGGCCAGGGGCCGCTGGGGAGAAATTTTGCGTGTTTGAGCCGGCTTAGTTCCGGGAATCGGGATCTGAATTGTTCCATGAATTTTCGCGGAACGAGAAAATAGAGCGATACAACCGGCCGGGCCGCGTTGTTATTTAAAAATCCGGGAGCCACGTACTCGGTTTTGCTCTCTGTAAAGAGACCGGAAAAGACATTGCGGCAATTTTTGGCGGCCTCATCCATTTGTTCGGTATACTGCTTTTCCTGCTGGTAACAGTTCCTTCTGGCGGCCAGGTAATCTTTTCCACGGGTTGACTGCCGGCCCGGCGCCTTCGCATTTTCAGCAGGCGCTGATCGGTTTTTTATACGGCCGTTTTCCAACCCGGAAACAGTTTTTTCCTCCCTGGTTCCCGAAACTTCCAACAAAACCCGGACGCCCATTTCCACGCAGCCGTCCAGTTTTCTAAGAAGGCTAATATAATGCTCACGGTTACTTTCAAGCATACGGGTAATTTGGTGTTTTCTTTCGAAAAAGGCCCCGTAGCGCATGGGGATGATTCCGCTTACGGCCGGGTGGGAGTGAAGCTGCTCGACCATTTTTTTGTAGGCAAGAATATGAGAGACATCCGGTTTTGTTTCTCCCGGCAAAATTCCGGAAATAACAGCCTTCAAGCCGCTACCGGAGACGATGCGCACGAGCCGGTCGTTTATTTTTATCTCGCGCGGCGGCGTCTGATTTTCAGGGCTTTGGAAAATGCAGTAAAGAATGTATCTGCGCTCCGGCTTCATTTTTTAGCCTCCAGAGAGGGGCAGAAGCTGTATGGGGGCCAGGGCCCGGAGTACTCGAACGTCAGTCCTGCTTGTTCATTCTGCATCTTGGCCTGAGACACCCTGGAGCAAAAATCGGCGTGGCGATCCTTGTCCACCAGAAATGCCCAGTTTAGAATCATGTCGCTGTCCATGCCCGAGATTTCCCTGCCAAGGACTTTGCGCTCACTAAAGTCAAAGGCGCAATCCTTCAAATTGCTCCAGACATCGTCACTGATCTTTTTTAACCGGTTTTTGAGTTTTTTTTCTGCACCGGCCATAATTTGTTTTTTTTGAAAATACTGTTTTCCCGGAGATACGGAAGGAGCTGCTTCCCGGTTTTCGGAGCCGGCCTCGGCAAGGCTTTTTTGGGCCAGTTTTCTGTCCAGGAAAGCTTTTACTGACCATTCCTCCTTTCCGGCCGTGCGATCCAGAAAATCGCCAATGGTTTCATGGTTTTGCTCCATGAAATCTTTAAGCGCTTGCACAGAAGAAAAAACAGCTCCGAATTGTGCCGGCAGCACGGGAGAATAATGCATTATCTTTTCAATTACTTTTTCGTGAAGCGAAACCCGGGGCCCTATCCATGAAAGTTCCTGTTTTAATTCCTCGGCCTTTGGCCCACAGAATTCCTCAAGGGGGACCCTGCTTGCTATGCCTGCAATGTCATTATGCCCGTAGATGAAAAGACCGGCACCGCCCAGGCCTTTGCCCTCGATTTCAGAGACCAGCCCGGTTCTTGCCAGGCAGTAGAGATATATGGCCGATTCTTTGTCTGTCTGCATTGCGACTTTTCCTCCTTTATCCCATCTGTCCTGTCAAACATTGATTGCCCTGATTCTGTGCTGTACCGGCCCGCTTTTTGTCTCCTGCAGGGCATTGTCCATATCATGTCGCTCGATCAACACGTTTGGCTCATTATCTTTCCCGCCTGCCTCCACCGCCCGCCGTACTGCTTCCAGAGCGGCCCTGGCGCAGACCGATGAAATTTCCGCTCCGCTGAATCCGTCCGACCTGGAAGCCAGGTCCGCAAGGTCAATGTTTGAGGCAAGAGGCTTGTTCCGCAGGTGCACTTCAAATATGCTCCGCCGGCCTTTTTCATCCGGCATGGGGATCTCGACCACCTCGTCAAACCTGCCGGGCCTGAGTACAGCCGGGTCCAGCATGTCCATCCTGTTGGTGGCTCCCATCACCAACACGCCTTTCAGCTCCTCGATTCCGTCCATTTCGGCCAGAAACTGGCTCAGGATGCGCTCGGCCACATTAGAATCCGTTGAGCCGCCCCCCCTCCTAGGGATCAGGGCGTCTATTTCGTCAAAAAAAATAATACAGGGAGAGGCCTGCCTTGCCTTGCGAAACACCTCTCTTACTTCCCGTTCCGATTCCCCGACATACTTGGAAACAAGAGCCGGCCCCTTGACCGAGATAAAATTGACCTTGCTTTCATTGGCGATCGCCTTTGCCAGCAGCGTCTTGCCGCATCCCGGAGAGCCTGTTAAAAGGATACCTTTGGGGGGTTTTATATCAGCCTGTTTAAAAAGGGCTCCGTATTTCAGCGGCCATTCCACGGCTTCGGCCAAACGGGACTTTGCTTCCTCCAAACCGCCCACATCCTTCCAGTGGACATCAGGCACCTCCACAAATACTTCCCTTATGGCCGAGGCTTCCACTTCATTTAATGCTGACAGGAAATCGTCCATATATACCTGGAGTTCTATCAGTTTTTCATAAGGAATCCGGGTAATAGAATAATCGATATCAGGCATAATGCGGCGCAGGCAGATCATGGCCGCCTCCCGGCAAAGCGCTTCCAGGTCGGCACCCACAAAGCCGTGGGTGATTTCCGCCAGAAAATCCATATCCACATCTTCGGCCAGGGGCATTCCCCGGCTATGGATTTCCAGGATTTCCCGTCTTCCATTGCGATCAGGGATCGGAATCGATATCTCCCGGTCAAAACGACCCGGACGGCGCAGCGCCGGATCCAGGGTGTTGGGAATATTGGTGGCTGCAATGACGACAATATCCTGGCGTTTGGTCAGCCCGTCCATCAGGGCGAGAAGCTGGGCCACGACCCTTTTCTCCACCTCTCCCACAACCTTTTCCCGCCTGGATGCAATGGCGTCGATTTCATCGAGAAAAATAATGCTTGGTTTTTTTCTGGCGGCTTCTTTGAATATTTTCCTCAGGTGTGCTTCACTTTCCCCGTAAAATTTATGAATCACCTCTGGACCGCTTATAGAAAAGAAACCGGCTTCGGTTTCATGGGCGATAGCACGGGCTATCAGGGTTTTTCCGCAACCCGGCGGCCCGTGAAGAAGAACCCCTTTGGGTGCATCAATCCCCAGTCTTTTGAATACTTCCGGGTAACGAAGCGGCAGTTCGATCATTTCGCGGATGCGCGGCAGTTCAAGCCTTAATCCTCCTATTTCTTCATAGGATACGCCTCTTGCAGCCTCCTCTTCGCGGTTTTCCCCGATTCCTATATCGGTCTCTGGGGTCAGCAGTACAGGCCCTTTGGGAACTGTATATTCCACTTTGAAATCTGCCGCCCGGCTTCCAAACAGCATGGCACGGATACGGGCTCCTTCAATAACCGGCAATCCATCCAGCAGGCTCTGGATGTATTTAAGGTCGCGGTCGTACGGGGTAATGGTGACAGGAGCAAGTTGTATCTTCTTTGCGGATGAAACGTCTACTTTCCGGACCTCTACAAATTCATCAAGCCCCACGCCTGCATTTTCCCTGCTGAGACCGTCTAGTTGAATGCGGGATTGTTCGCGGATCTCCTTGTATGCCGGCATTGCCTTGCATACGGTTTTTCGCTTTCCTGAAATCTCAACCACATCCCCGATAGCAATATTCAACTTTTCAAGGTCCTCAGGGCCCATTCGGGCATAGGCCTTTCCGATATCCTTGGCAAGTGCTTCCGAAATTTTAAGTCTTAAAAAATTATTCTCATTCATTGGCTATATCACCTTATTAATTACGGCCAGTACCCGGTACTGTCCTGCCTTCAACCCGGCTGGCCCTTACATTGTACACCGTATCTCCAATATGCCGTTGTTGCATGAAACCTGCATCTTTTCCCGGGGATAGGAACGGGACAGGCGAATCTCCTTGTGATATTTCTTGTCCCCCTTTTCTGCATGAATCACGAGCATGTCGTCCTTTACCTTCAAATTCACATCCTCCGGACTAATGCCGGGCATTTCCGCCACCACGAGGGTGTGATCGTCCTCCTCGAATATGTCGACCACTGGCTCCCGTGTTTCTTCGACAACCGTTTCCCCGGATTTCTTGTCCCGCCGGATATTGCCGAAAGGCTCTACCGTCACTTCTTCGCCTCCCACCCCCAGTTTGACCGAAAAGCCGTAGACCCCTTTTACTCCCTTTTCCTGTCCTTCTTTCCAATGGATTTCACCGGTTCTGGAAAGCTGTTCCCCCTTGTCCGCCAACTCGCCCAGCTTTTCCACCAGGTCTGTAAAGCCTTTGAAAATTCCATCAAAACCGGACTCCCCCCGTTTTTTGACCATTATGATCACCCCCGTTTGTATTGATTCCGAGTTGTTTGATTTTTGTATGGATGGTTTTATAATCTATTTGAAGCATCCGCGCCGCCTTTGCTTTGTTCCCTGCCGTGTGCCGCAGCGTCTTCATCAGTACCTCCCGCTCCACGGAAACTGTGTTGCGGGACACGATCTCCTTGAGAGAAAGACCTTCAAAGAGAGCTGTTTTATTGTCGGGCACGGATGTCGTCCTGACGGGCTCAGCCGAGCTGTTGAGCTCAAGGTGTTTTTCCGTAATTTTTTCATCATCTGCAAGCAGGGCGGCCCTGCGAATAACACTCCTGAGTTCCCTGACATTTCCCGGCCAATCATGTTCAACCAGCATCTGCAGGGCGGACTCGGAGAAATCTTTTGTCCCCCTGTTTAATTCCGCACCGGTAATGTCCAGGAAACATTTGGCCAGGTAGGGTATATCTTCTCTGCGTTCGCGAAGCGGGGGGACCCGGATACTGAATTCATTGAGCCGATAAAAAAGATCCTCCCGGAAAACCCCCGCAGATACCCTGGCGGTCAGGTCCTCGTTGGTTGCCACCAGCAGGCGGACATCCACATCGATCGGACTTGTGTCCCCGATCCGGTATATTTTCTTTTCCTGTAGCACTCTCAAAAGTTTTGCCTGGGCGTTCAACGGCATGTTTGAAATCTCGTCCAGAAACAGGGTTCCTTTTCTTGCGGCTTCGAATTTTCCACGGGCTCTTTCCTGGGCTCCTGTGAAAGATCCCTTTTCGTGTCCGAACAGTTCATTCTCCAGGAGAGTTTCGGGTATCGCCCCACAGTCCACAGGCTGCAACGAAGCCCCCGACCGGTTACTGTTGTTATGAATGGCCCTGGCCACAAGCTCCTTTCCCGAACCTGTCTCACCGTAGACAATCACGCTCAGATCCGAGTCGGCCACACAGTTGACCAAGGAAATAAGTTCGCCGACCGCCTCGCTCGGGCCCATCATTTCACTTAAGGAAGCGTTTCTCTGCATGTGTTCGGCCAAAAACTTCCCTTTCAGTTTTTGGTGACGCTCATCCATGGCCCTGCGCAATACCTGTATAGTTTCGTGGTGCTGAAAAGGCTTTACGAGATAATCATACGCCCCGGCCTGCATGGCCTCCACGGCTCCCGGAATATCCCCGTAGCCAGTAATGAGTACCACCGGGAGTTCAGGGTCCAATTTCTGAAGACTTTTGAGCAATTCCATGCCATCCATTCCCGGCATTTTAATATCCGAGAGCACCACGTCCGGTTTTCCCGTACGCACTGTTTTTAGGGCGGATTCGCCTTCGCTTGCTATGAGAACGGAAAATCCTTCTCTTTCCAGGAGGTGCGAAATCAATTCACGAATCTCTGATTCATCGTCTACGACCAATACCTGGCCGGCTTGTGAACTCATTTTTCGTCTCCCTGATGATCCTCTTCATTTAGAGGATAAATCACCCGGATATCACTTTTAAGTAACCCTTCTATTGAATGAAGCATTCCCAAAAACAGTATCCCTGTTTCCGATTTCTCCAGGGTTTCATTGATCCGGGCGGCAATAAACCGGTCGCGTTTTTTTAATAAAGAGTCGCCGAAGAGTTTGTCCCGGGAATTCTCCTCATGGTTTCCATTTTCACAGGAGAGCATTGCTTTCTTAATGAGCTCGTATTCCTGCACCAGAAGTTCCGCGGATTCGGTCCCCGTTATGACAGCCCCCTTTTTTATCATCCCGAGCAGCAACCGGTGATTGCGGCTACCCGCATCTGCAAGGTCTGTTACTATCTGAAGCTCCTTGCCGCAAACAGGTAAACCGTCCTGATAGATGCGGACATGCTCGTATGAAAAATCCAGCCCGTCAATTAAGTGTTCGATTTTTGTCCAATACTCATCTATGGCATCAGTCTTGCGGCTCCAGCCTTCTTTGCCCATTTTCTTTAGTGAAGCCATGCGCACCTGTTCATGAAGATTGCCCAAATCAGCCCGGGTATGCACAATCGGGAAATAAATCAAGGTCCTTTTTTCTTTTTCCATATTATCAGATACCCTTATGGAATGAAGTAGTGGAATCTGTTCCAAGCAATAAAGCCATAAATACTGTATTATTTGTGGGCAGGAGCTGCCCTTTATTTAAGACGCATTTTTCATGCCAATCGCCTCTCTTAAATTTAATCTTTGATGCTTCCGGGTCTCTTCCCGCATCCAAACGGTTAGGCATGAAGGAAGCCATCGGTAACCAGAACAAAAAGTTGCCTGGAAATTTGTAAGATTTTTACATACAGTTATGAAAAAATCTTACTTTTGCGTTTGCTTATTGAGCCGGCTTTTTGGAAGATTTGATTTTAGGGGAGGGCAGGTTGTATTTTCGAAGCAGAGCGTAGAAGTGGGGTCTTGAGACCCCCGCCTTCCGGCAAAGATTTCTCACGCTTTGTCCCCTATAGGCCAAAAGCTGTTCCAGATAAGTTTTCTCCGCTGCTTGCACCGCTTTTTCCCTGGCCTCCTTCAGGGTTTTTATTTCACCGCCTACCTGTGCTGGGCCAGGGGCGGGCGCACCGGTTTGTTGATCTTCCAGTTGATCGGAGCGGATACTGACCCGGATATAGGAAGGCAGATGCTGCGGGTAGAGAATCGGTTCCGTACCAGCCGAAATAACAGCATTTTCCAGGCAATTATAGAGCTCCCTGATGTTTCCCGGCCAGTCATAGCTTCGCAGGGCGAGCAAAAAGTCCGGGGAGAGACCTTTTGTTTTTAAGCCGTCTCGTTCGCAGATGCTTTGCAGAAAGTAAACTGTCAGTTGATTCAAGTCTTCCAGGCGCTTCCTAAGGGGCGGAACAAAAACTTTCCACCCCATGATCCGGTACAGCAGGTCCTCCCTGAAGACCCTTTCATTGACCATGGCGGTTAACTCCCTATTGGTTGCTGAAATAAGCCTGAAATTGCTTTTTTTTTCTTTAACGGCGCCTACCGCGCGAAAACTTTGTTCCTGCAGGACCCGTAGGAGGTTTTTCTGCACTTCTACAGGCAATTCGCCGATCTCGTCCAAAAAAAGAACTCCTTGATCAGCGCTTTCAATTAACCCTTTCTTATCTGCATGAGCGCCCGTAAAGGCCCCTTTCAAGTGTCCGAACAGCGTACTTTCGGCCAAATCCTCCGATAGGGCGGCACAATCGACTACTACAAACGGGCCTGCATGGCGGTTGCTATTAGCATGAATGGTTCTGGCGATCAGTTCTTTGCCAACACCGGTTTCCCCGTAGATCAAGCAGGGAGCGTCACTGAATGCGCCCTGGGCGACCTGCTGCAAACACCGCTGGAGTGCGGAGCTTTCTCCAATAATTCCTGGGCGCTTGAGTGCCACGTACTGTTTTTTTTCTTCTTTGTCCTTGTGATAGCGCAGCGCCTGCCGCGCAAGATGGGTCACAAAGCCCGCTGATAACGGCTTTTGGATATAATCCCATGCCCCTTTGTATATGGCCTTTTCCACGCTGGATTCATCTCCTGTGGCCGTAATGACAATCACTTCAGGAGTTGAAGAAAGCTCCAGGAAGAGATCCAGCCAGTCCATGCCGTTGCCGTCCGGCATGGAAAGATCAAGGAAAATCATCTCCGGAAGACTTTGCCTGGCCATCTCCAAACCCTGGGAAAGGGTGTGGGCTGAGTAGCATACATGGCCTTCTTTGCCGAGCTTATTGTCAATCAACCTGGTGATGATGGGATCATCATCTATAATAATGATAGATGCCAATTCCTGACACCCTCTCTGTTATTTCGATGATAAAGGGGAAAAATGGTACTCATTTGTTCCGTATTTTTGCATGCCATTGTATGAAAAAATAATACGGATTCAACTCCGCCAACTTTTTTGACAGAATCGTAAAAAGTAAATTTTCCGTTTTCTGCCGATATTGCCTTCCCGGCTCCTTTTATAAATAAAAAAACAGGCCATGGCATTAAAATTGCTATTGTGACGATCAGATTTTATTATTGCATAAACAAGTATCAGAAGCAAGAGGAACGGGGGATGGAGATCGCCAATAAAAATCTGCAGGAAAAAATCTCGAAGCTGGAGAAGGCCAATGTAGACTTTCTTCAGCGTCTGCTCAGGGTTTGCATGTACAAGGAAAATGAAACCGCCGGCCATATTCGCCGGGTAGGACAAATCAGCTCGTTTTTGGCCGGGGAATTGGATGTTTCGCATCAAGAGGTCGATCTCATCGGTCTGGCAGCCCAGATGCATGATATCGGAAAAGTGGGCATTCCCGATTCAATCCTGTACAAGCCGGACGAACTCACACAAAGCGAGTATGAAGTTATGAAAACCCATACCACCAATCGGAGGCAATATTTTTATTGATCCGAATTCTCCTGAAATGGCGTATGCCGGGCAAATCGCCCTGTATCATCACGAACGCTGGGACGGACAGGGTTACCCCGGCCGCATGGCTGGAACTGACATCCCCTTGCCGGCCAGGGTAACTGCTGTAGCGGATGTTTTTGATGTACTTCTTTCGTGGCGGCCTTATAAGAAACCGACAACCGAGAAAAAGGCTGTTGAAATCATCGGGCAAAACCGGGGGGTTGAGTTCGATCCCAGTGTGGTGGACGTATTTATTACCAACATAGACAACGTGATCAAGATACGAAAGATGATAAAGAACCACTTTTCATCTTGAACAGGCAATAAGGAGAAAAGCTCAACTTGTGGCTCTGTCAACACTGATCAAGGAATTGCCGCCGCCGTTGCGGCGCATTATCTGCGACTTGTCCGATACTGAACGGGTGCTGGTAGGTCTGGATCTTTTCGATAAATAACAAGGCAACAGAACATGAAAAACATGGAACTTCAACTTGAGCAAGCAAAGAAGGAAAACGAAGAATTGCGCATGCGCTTCCAGGAATGTCTGGAAACGCTGGATGCGATTTGCAACGGCGCGCCTGTCGCCGCGGGGGATTCACTCCAGGATATGCCCGTGTGCTGCATGGCTGTTACAGATTTGACCGAACAGAAACATCACGAAGAGATCCTGGCCGAAGAAAGGCTGAGCAGAAGCATTATAGAACAAACGGCCGGCGCCATCATTGTTTGCGATGACCGTGGGATTGTACTCAGGGCCAGCAATGCTGCTTTTGACCTTGCAGGCCGTAACTGCCTTAACGAACCATTTGATGAAGTTTTTCGTATTCATATCAATACAAGCAGCCGCCAGCTGCCTGATAAAGGCGCTGAATTCGAACTTTTCAATATCGATCACCTCATCGGCGGCAAAAGCTTTTTGTCCCATGAAGCAGTTATCAGAAAAGACGGTGCTGAAGACATTTATTTGATGTTGAGTGCCGTGCCGCTGCTCGACGATTCCGGTCGGGTGACCGGCGGGGTCATTAATCTGGCCGACATTTCTGAAAAAACCATGTTTGAGCGGCAGTTGAAAGAAAGCGAAGAACGATTCAAGGCTATTTTCCAGGGATCGAAGGATGCCATATTCATCATCGCCCCAAATGCCGGATTCGCTTATGTCAATCAGGCGGCCTGCGAACTGACCGGATATTCCGAACAGGAACTTCATGCCATGCAGATCCCGGATCTTTATGCGCCGGAAGATCTCCATGCTTACAATCGGTTCTTTAGCAAGATAATGAACGGCGAGGCCATTGTAAGCGAAGCGAGAATACGCCGCAAGGATGGAATCAAGGTGCCCACGGAATTCAGCAACACAAGGGTGACCATCGGAGGAACATTTTATATGCACACAGTGGCACGCGACATTACCATGCGTAACAAGGCCGAGCAGGGCGTAACAAGGCCGAGCAGGCGATGCGGGAAAGCGAGAAAAAATACCGGACCATTCTTGAAACTATCGAGGAAGGGTACTTTGAAGTCGACATTGCAGGAAACTTTACTTTTTATAATGATGCAATGTGTCAAATCCTGGGCTATTCCAGGGATGAATTGATGGGAATCGATAACAGGCAATATATGAGCGAGCAAAATGCTGGCAGAGCTTTGGAAATTTTCAACCGGGTTTACAGAACCGGACAATCCCATCGGATATACGACTGGGAAGTGATCAAAAAAGACGGTTCCCTTTGTTATTGCGAAGCCTGGGTAGCTCTTATAAGGGATCCGGACGGACAGCCTGTCGGATTCAGGGGGATTGCAAGAGATGTCACGGGAAGGAAAAAGCTGGAGGCACAGCTCCGCCATGCCCAGCAGATGGAGGCCATCGGGACGCTGGCAGGAGGCATTGCCCATGATTTCAATAATATCCTGTTTTCCGTGATCGGCTATACCGAGCTCTCGCTGGAGGAGGTTCCGAAAGAAACCCGGTTGCATCAAAATCTGTCCCAGGTGATGGAATCAGGTTATCGTGCCAAAGACCTGGTCAAACAGATTTTGACAATCAGCCGGCAGGATGAGCAGGAGTTAAAGCCCATCTCTATTATTCCGCTGGGCAAAGAAGCATTAAAGATGCTTCGCTCCACCCTGCCTACCTCCATTGAATTCAGGGAAAATATCTGCAGTAGCCAACTGGTTGTTTTTGCCGATCCTACGCAGCTCCACCAGGTGATCTTAAACCTTGCAACCAATGCCAAGCATGCCATGCCCAACGAAAGCGGCGTGTTGGAGGTAACTGTTAAGCCGGTCAGCTTTGATGAAAGCGTCGGGAAGAAATACCCGGATCTTGAGCCGGGAAATTATGCCCGGATCGTTGTAAGCGATACAGGGACCGGCATCCCTGAACAATATGTGGATAGAATTTTTGAGCCCTATTTTACCACCAGGGAAAAAGGGGAGGGAACCGGCCTGGGCCTTTCTATAGTCCATGGCATAGTAAAGGGGCTTAAGGGACATATTGCCGTTTATAGCAAACCTGGCAAAGGGAGCGCGTTTCATGTATATCTTCCGCTGACCCAAGAAAGCCGTGCGGTATTGCCGGATCGAAAAGATAAAAACCTGCCAACTGGCAACGAAAGCATCCTTTTGGTCGACGATGAGCAACCGCTCGTAAAAATGCAGCAGCAGATTCTAGAGGGCCTCGGATATCGGGTCACGCCGGCAGTCAGCAGCCTGGACGCCTTGGAAACATTTCGTTCCGCCCCTGATCAATTTGATATCCTCATAACCGATATGACGATACCTGACATGACCGGGGAAAACCTCGCAAAAGCAATTAAAGAGATCCGTCCAGATGTTCCGGTGATATTGTGCACAGGATTCAGCCGGCAGATTGACATCCATAGAGAGGACATCAAGATTGAGGCACTTCTCACGAAGCCGGTTGACAAAACAAAAATGGCAAAAGTAATCCGGCGCCTGCTTGATGAGGCAAAGTTGAAAAAGTAAGGGTATTTTCGAATGTCTTTTTAAATGGAGGTGGATATATGAGTAATACAGGCAGCAATGTAGCCTTGAATACAGAACCCTGGAGTGAGCAGGCAGTGTTTCTGGCCAGGGATCTGGGTGCAACACGATGGACGATGAAACAGATCAAGCAGGAACTCCAGTCGGAAAGGCGGATGCTCTCCGAGCAGAAGCGCATACTCGAGCAGATGACCAGCCTTTTAAACGCCATGCTGGATGACAATGCAAAAGGGATGGCTCACGTGGCAAACGAGGTCCACACCTTGTTTGACACCCTTATAGAGCATTCCAATTCATTAAAGGGACAACTGTCAGAGGATATCATGCAGAGCTTCCGGTCCGCCCTGCTCATGCGGGTTCGGCGGAGCCAGGCCCAGCTCCGTCAAATCAGGACCAGCATGCAGCATTTGCCCTGTGCGGATCAGGAGGAGCCGGAATCGCTGGACATCAATCAATTGCTAACACAAATTTTTAAATCCCTTCCAAACAGGCAAAAGAATTTTCCCGCTCCGGAACCCCGCCTGGATCACCAAATAAAGATACAGAAATATCCTCCCATGGCCTGCACGGAAGCTTTGAAAATCCTGCTTGAATGGCGTTACCGCCTGGCCGGGGTTCATGGCAAAGAGGCAAGGTTTCATATACGCACCGGCCTGCTGAACCAGTATATTGAAATCAGCCTCTGGGATAATGGCGGAGCCATCACTCAAGACCAGCTAAAATGCATGTATGACCCCATAAGTGCGCTAAAGGATAATGTTTTGAGGTTGGCCTGGGCGGTTCACAGTCTGGAGATCATTGTCGGGGGCCATGTCTTTTTTAATGCTGAATCCGGGTCGTACGCAAACAGCCGCATGATTATTCTATTACCGATCACAGCGGAGCAAGTATCATAAATATGAAAAACATACTCGTTGTGGACGACCAGCCGGAAGTGCTGGAACTTCTGGCCGAGATCCTGGGTCCGGAGGATTACATAATCCATATTAAAGACATAGGCCAGTTCAAACGGATAAACGATACCTGCGGCCATCAGGCCGGGGATATGGTGCTAAAACATTTGGCCGATTTATGCCAGCGGTCTTTGCGCTCCTCAGATGTGCTCGGCAGGCTGGGCGGCGAAGAATTCGGCGTAATACTGCCGTGGACAGATTTATCAGGGGCTCGAGAGGTGTGAGAACGTCTATGGATCGGGCTGATCAGGCTCTTCACATAGGGAAAGCCGTGGGCATAAACTGGGTTGTGTGCGCTTGATTTCCTGATTAATGCGAGGCGCTTTATGGGTATTTGAAAGGTAAATCAAAATGAAAGAAAAAGATTCCTTTTTTAAAGCCGTTTTTGAAAACACCGGCACAGGTATGATGGTGATAGAAGAAGATACCACCATTTCCATGGTCAACAGGGAATTTGAAAACTTTTCCGGTTACAGCCGCGAGGAAGTGGAAGGTATTATGAGCTGGAAGGAATTGGTCGCCTTGACCGAGGATTTAAAGGCCATGGAAGGGTATCATCATCGGCGTAGAAAGGAACCAGAGGCGACCCCGCGCAAATATGAGTTTCAGATGAAAACAAGAGACGGAAGCATCAAGAATATCCTGGTGTATATAGATATTATTCAGAGCTCCAACAGGAGTGTCGCATCGCTGATGGATATTACCGAGCGCAAACAGGCAGAAGAAAAG
>JAIPEJ010000031.1 GCA_021737225.1 Desulfobacteraceae bacterium | reverse complement strand
TTTTAAGAAATTATGAAAACAAAAAATATCACCCCGTATGTTTCTCCCTGGATGATTGTCGGCGCGGCGGCAATCCTGCTCGCAGTGCTGGTGGCCATGGCAGTAAACAACTACAACAGGGAAAAGCGCTACATGGCGCAGATTCTTCTGGAAAAAGGATCCGCGCTTATCAAGTCCTTTGAAGCGGGCACCAGGACCGGCATGCGTGCCATGGGCTGGGGGGAACGCCAGGTACAGCAACTGATCGAGGAGATGGCAGACCAGGCGGATGTGCTTTACATAACAGTAACAGACACCAAGGGGCGCATCCTGGCCCACAGCGATCCTGACAGAATCGGCGGGCGGCTTGAAAACGAAATCAAGACAGACCAGGCAGACACCGACAGGGATGAAAAGTGGCGGCTCACGAAGACTGAAGCCGGCACCCCGGCATTCGAGGTTTACGGGTTTTTCAACCCCTACGGCCGCGGCTCGGGACAAATGCATCGGAGAAACCCAATGGGGTCAATGGGCGGTCCCGGGACGCGTACAGACAGGCGGGGCGCCTGGTGCGCACCGGGTGGTGACAGCGGCGGTGCATGGTGTGCGCCGGGCGGCAGCGGGGAAAACCAGCAGATGATCTTTATCGGGTTTGACCGCAGCCCTTTTATCGAGGCCAGGCAGCAGGATTTCTGGATCACTGCAGTGATTTCATCCGTGGTTGTGGTGCTGGGGTTTGCCGGATTTACAACCATGCTTGTGGCCCGCCGATACAGGACAACCAGACGGCGCCTGCAGGACACCAGCGCAATTGCAGACGAAGTTGTCTCGGGCCTGCCCGCGGGGTTGATCGTAACAGACAGCCTGGGAAACATCATACTTGCAAACCCGGCAGCAGAATCAATCACCGGACTGGCTGCAGAAAATATCCGCGGCAGGCCCGCCGGAGAAGTCCTTCCCGGCAATCTGGCCGAACTGGTGGACCCGGACGATTCCGGGGCCCGCATCATGGAAAAGGAACTGGAATGCAGTTTCCGCGGCAGCCGACAGGTCCCGCTGAGTGTGAGTTCCGCGGGAATAATAAATGAAGAAGGCGTATTTATCGGCAGCCTTGTGATTTTCCGGGATCTGACGGAAATCAAAGCCCTGCGCCAGGAGATGCAGCGCAAGGAAAAGCTGGCTGCAATCGGCGGACTGGCCGCGGGCATCGCCCACGAAATAAGAAATCCCCTGAGTTCGGTCAAGGGCATGGCTACCTATTTCAAGAACCGGTTTACATCGGATCCGGATGCAAGCCAGGCCGCAGAGGTCATGGTCCAGGAAACCGAAAGATTGAACCGCGTGATAAACGAACTCCTGGAATTTGCCCGCCCCTCGCAGATCAATGCCAGGCCGTCAGACATAAACTCGATAATTGACCACTCCATCAAACTAATCCGCCAGGATGCAGAGGATCAGGGCGTTGAGTTGGAAACAAACAAGGCAGCGGACCTGCCTGCGGCCCACATCGACCCTGACAGGGTTGTCCAGTGCCTGCTCAACCTCTACCTGAACGCAATCCAGGCCATGGAAGCCGGCGGACGGATCACCGCTGAAACCGGACTTTCCCCGGAAGGGGCAATCATGGTGCAAATCGCGGATACCGGCCCGGGAATTGTCCGGGAGGATCTCAGCCGGATATTTGACCCGTATTTTACCACCAAGTCCACAGGCACTGGCCTGGGCCTTGCAATTGTCCACAAGATCATAGAAGATCACGGCGGACGAATAACGGCAAACAGCACGCCGGGGCGGGGGACGGTGTTTTCCATTTACCTGGCAGCCGCCGGGCAGCAACCGGATAAAGAGGAATAAAAAATGAAAAAAGGGCAAAAACCCGGCATACTCGTGGTGGATGATGATGCGGGCCATCGGACCACGCTAAGAACTGTACTCAAAAGCTGGAATTACAGCTTAAGCGAGGCAGAAGACGGCCGGGCCGCGGTTGACATGGCAAAAACCACCCCTTTCGACCTGATTCTGATGGATGTCCGCATGGCAATAATGGACGGCATAGACGCACTGGTGGAAATAAAGTCCTACAACCCGGCCATCCCGATTATCATCATGACCGCCTACTCCTCGGTGGACTCTGCGGTGGAGGCCATGAAGGCCGGGGCATACGATTACCTTACCAAACCGCTGGACTTTGACGAGTTAAAACTCACAATCGAGCGGGCACTGGAACATACAAGGTTAAGGGATGAGAACAAAAGCTTAAAGGACCAGCTCAGGACGCTATCGGACACCAAACAGATAGTGGCCACAAGCCAAGAGATGAAATCACTGCTGGAGATGGTGGCAGCCATTGCCCCTTCAGAGGCCACCGTGCTTGTCACGGGCCCCAGCGGCACGGGAAAGGAACTCATCGCAAGGGCGATCCACTCAAACAGCAGCCGCAGAAGCGGACAGCTGGTAACTGTAAACTGCGCCGCACTGACGGAAACACTCCTGGAATCCGAGCTTTTCGGCCACGAAAAAGGAGCATTCACAGGCGCGGACAGGCGCCGGGAGGGAAGATTTGTCCAGGCGGACAAAGGCACCCTGTTTTTGGACGAAGTCGGAGAGATGTCCATGGCAATGCAGGCAAAGCTTCTGCGCGTGCTCCAGGACGGCGAAATCCAGCGGGTGGGTGGGGAAACGCCGGTTTCGGTTGACGTGCGGATTATCGCCGCCACCAACAAGGACCTTTCACAGATGGTGGCACAAGGCGGTTTCCGCGAAGATCTTTTTTACCGGTTAAACGTGGTAAACATCCACGTCCCGCCCCTTTGCGAGCGGACCGACGACATCCCCGCGCTTGCCCAGCATTTCGTAAACCTTTATGCTGAAAAAAACAGGAAAAAAATCAAGGGCTTTACCCCGCAAGCCATGGACCGGCTGCTGAAGCACGCCTGGCCGGGCAACGTCCGGGAACTGGAAAACATGGTGGAACGCGCGGTGATACTGTCTCCCGGCGAATACATCACGGAAAAGGACCTTCCCTTAAACATTTCAAGAACCGATAAACAGGCCCCGCAGGATGCCGCCCCGGAAAACGCCGGCATGGACGATGCCGG
Organism: Desulfobacteraceae bacterium; assembly: GCA_021737225.1. Lineage (GTDB taxonomy): Bacteria > Desulfobacterota > Desulfobacteria > Desulfobacterales > Desulfosalsimonadaceae > Desulfosalsimonas. Next base: position 19,532 of record JAIPEJ010000031.1, on the reverse strand, counting down.
ATCATCGCTTGACGAAATCGAAAAATCCGCGATCGTCCGGTCCCTTGAAAAGGCCGGGGGAAACAAGAGCGAGGCCGCCCGCCTGCTTGGAATCACCAGGCGCACCCTTTATAACAAGCTTGAAAAATACGGCCTCGGATAAAGCCGGCGACCGGCCCCCGGCCCTGAGCAGGCAGCAAGGTCTGCCACGCGTCGCCGCCCTGTGCGGCGGGACTGCGGCTTCACGCCTCCTCTAATGCAGGTAATCCCGATCGAAGAAGAAATTGCAGACAGGCACCACGTACTGTCCCACGAGCGGGTATCCAGTATTATCGAAAACAGCAAGTCCTTCATGTCTTTTGACTGTATCTGCAAAAAAGAAAAAGCTATTCTTGGCAGACCCTGCGACAGGCCCACGCAGGTCTGTACCGTATACGCCCCCATTGAAGGCATATTTGATAATCATCCCTACGGTAGCGTAATGGCAAAATAGGAGGCCTATGACCTGCCCAACCGTGCAGAGTATGAAGGCCTATTCCCCATGACCTGGAACGTGCAAAAACGGCCATTACTTCATATGCAACCGCTGCGGATGCTGCTGCGCGGTTCTGCGCGGTATCAACGAAATGGGATCCAGCCTCCCAGGTGGTCAATTCCCATTATTATGCGCAAATCGATCCGGACTCATGCACTGCCTGCGGAATCTGTGCAGAAGAACGCTGCCAGGTTAATGCCATTGAACAGAGGGAAGGATACTGCCGGGTAGTTACAAGGGAATGCATAGGCTGCGGGCTTTGCGTCAATGCCTGCCCGAAACGTGCGATCTCGCTTGTACGCGAGCCCGAGGAGCAGATAAAAACGACCGCGGAAGACGAAATGAAATGGTATGAGACAAGAGCAAAAACACGTGGGGTGGATATCAGCGGATTTCTGTAGAAGCCGGATTTTTACACCATGAAAAAGCCGGAAAAAACCAGGCCAAAAGGCCTTGTAGTTTTTCCATGGGAATCTATGTAAAAAGATGTAATTTACCGGTATATCACTCTTGTCCAAAAACGAAATTTTGTAGTTTAACGAGCTGGGCCTGGCGATGAAGAGGCTTGAAAAAAAATCCTCCTTGTGGGTAATGTTGTTTTGCCCAAAAAACAATAAAAACCCAGAACCAAGGAGGATGCCTCATGATAAAGCACGCCAGCCTCTTCAGTCAACTGATTGCTTTGATTGACCGGAAAAAATTTCATGAGCTTGTATACCAGCATCAATCCGAGCGTTTTGCCAAAAAATTCAATTCATGGGAGCATTTTGTAGCCATGTTGTTCTGCCAAGTCGCCCAGGCCAAGAGCTTAAGAGAAATCTGCGGAGGACTTGCCTGCTGCATGGGCAAAATGAAGCACCTGGGTGTGAAAAAAGCTCCGAATAAATCAACTCTGTCATATGCCAATGCCCACAGGCCCTGGGAGATGTTCCAGGGCCTGTTCTATGAAATGCTTGCCACGTGCAAGATGGCTGCTCCCGGCAAACATAAGTTCCGCTTTCAAAACAAGCTGCTCTCCCTTGACAGCACCACTATATCCTTGTGTTTATCCCTGTTTCCCTGGGCAAAGTTCCGCAGAACCAAGGGCGCTGTAAAACTTCATCTTCTGCTGGATCATGATGGATATATGCCAACCTACGCCTATATCTCCAACGGCAAGAAGCATGATGTCACCATCGCCCGCAAAGTTTCACTTTCCCCCGGCTCTATCATCACCATGGACAGAGCCTACAATGACTACAGGCTGTTTGCCCTCTGGACCGAAAGCGGGGTTTATTTTGTCACCCGTCTGAAAAGCAACGCTGATTACCGCGTGGTCCAGGAATTTGACGTACCCAGAAACCGTAAAATTCTCTCAGATCAACTGATCCGCTTTTCCGGTGCTGTATCCCGTTACGGTTACCCTGCAGACACCCATAGACTGGGTGTTTGCAGGCGGAGATGCATTTTACGGCCCGAAATCCGTGGTGGAAGCTGTAGCGTCAGGAAAGACCGCTGCCGAGTCCATCCACCGGTTTATAAACGGCATGGATCTTACCAAGGGCCGGGAAGAGGACCTTGGTTTTGAAAAGCCTGAGATCAATGACCTTCCCCGAATTCCTCGTGCCGAACCGGTACAGATATCACCGGAAGAACGGGAGGGCAGTTTCAAAGAAGTGACATCCGGGCTGTCACCGGCGCAGATGGAGACAGAGACATCCAGGTGCCTTTCCTGCGGCATCTGCTCCGAGTGTTATCAATGCGTAGAGGCCTGTGTGGCCGGTGCCGTGGATCATGCCATGGCGCCCGAATCCGTTACCCTCAATCCCGGCGCCATCATTGCGGCACCGGGATTTGAGCCATTCGATCCCTCTTACTATGCGCCGTACAATTATCTCAACCATCCCAACGTCATCACCAGCCTTGAGTTCGAACGGATACTCTCGGCCTCGGGACCTTCCCAGGGACACCTGATCCGACCCTCTGACCAAACCGAACCTGCAAAAATCGCCTGGCTGCAATGCACAGGCTCCAGGGATACCAATACCTGTGACAACGCCTACTGCTCCTCGGTCTGCTGCATGTATACCGTAAAGCAGACGGTGATTGCCAAGGAGCACAGCCCAGGTGAGCTGGATACTGCCGTGTTTTTCATGGACATGAGAACCTATGGAAAGGAGTTTGATCGCTACTACCTCAGGGCCAGGAACGACAGGGGCGTCAGATTTATCCGGGCACGGGTGCATACGGTGGAACCGGGGGACAACGGGGACCTGAAGCTCAGATATGTAACCGAAGACGGAAAAGCCCTGGAAGAGGTATTCAATATGGTCGTTCTCGCCATCGGCCTGGTATCGGGCAGGGGAAACCGGGAACTGGCCGATATTCTTGGGCTCAGTCTGAACCAGCACGGATTCGCCGAAACCTCGGACCTTGGCCCGGTAGAGACCAGCCGGCCGGGGGTAATGGCCTGCGGGGCCTTTCAGGGTCCCAAGGATATTCCCCAGGCCGTCATGGAGGCCTCGGCCGCTGCTGCCCAAGCCGCCAGATACCTGGCACCGGCGCGGCACAGCCTGACACGGACACGGGACCTGCCCCCTGAAATCAATGTCACAGGCCAGGACCCCAGGATCGGAGTGTTTGTCTGCAACTGCGGAATCAACATCGGGGGAGTCGCCGATGTTCCGGCGGTCCGGGAGTTTGCCGGCACTCTTCCCAATGTGGTCCATGCGGAAGACAACCTCTTTACCTGTTCCCAAGACACCCAAGATAAGATGAAGGAGATGATCGTTGAAAAGGGCATCAACCGGGTGGTAGTGGCCTCCTGCTCACCCAAAACCCATGAACCCTTGTTCCAGGAAACCATCCGGGAGGCCGGGCTCAACAAATACCTGTTTGAGATGGCCAATATCCGGGACCAAAATACCTGGATCCACATGAGCAATCCGGACCTATCCACCCAGAAGGCAAAGGAACTGGTCTCCATGGCCGTGGCCAAGGCCAACTGGGTTGAACCCCTGTACCAGCCCCCCCTTGATGTAGTCAAGGCCCTGCTGGTAGTCGGCGGCGGCGTTGCAGGCATGGAAGCGGCGCTGTCTGCTGCAGACCAGGGATTTGAGGTCTTTCTGGTGGAACGGGACAGCCGTCTGGGCGGAGTGGCAAGCCACCTTCTGACTACCGCAAAGGGAGATGCGGTTCAGCCCTACCTGTCCGATCTGACCGAAAAGGTCCGCTCCCATTCGCATATCCAAGTATACGAGAATGCCCAGGTGGTCGACACCACCGGAATCATGGGCAATTTTTCTACACAGATCCTTACCAGCAGTCCACAAGGACAGGTGGTGTCCGTCACCCTGGCCCACGGGGCAACGGTTCTGGCAACCGGCGGCCACGAACACCGGCCAAAATCATTCATGTACGGCCGGCACCCCCGGGTGCTCACCCATCTTGACTTGAACCGAGAGCTGGATAACGACACCGGGGAGATTTACCAGTCGGATGGGATCGTCTTTATACAATGTGTGGAGTCCAGGAACGAGGAACGGCCCTATTGCTCAAAAATCTGCTGTACCAATACCATGGTGAAGGCTCTGAAGATCAAGGCCGCCAATCCGGATACCAACATCTATGTGTTCTACAGGGATATAAGAACCTACGGCATCCGCGAGGGACTCTATACCCGGGCCAGAGCCCTTGGTATTCACTTTATCCGGTATGATGAAAATGAACCGCCCCGGGTAGATCTTACCGGTGACGGCCGCCTGGAAGTGGCAGCCAGAGAAAAGATACTGAACCGGGAGGTCATCATTCATCCCGATACCATTGTTTTGGCCGCAACGATTATCCCCACCCCGAACAAGGAACTTTTTGACCTATTCAAGGTACCGGTGAACTACGACGGGTTTCTCAACGAGGCCCATGCCAAACTGCGGCCGGTTGACTTTGCCTCTGAAGGCATATTTTTGGCCGGTTTGGCCCATTATCCCAAATCAATTGACGAATCCATTACCCAGGCAAGGGCGGCGGCATCCAGAGCAGCCATGGTGCTGTCCCGGGATCACCTGCTGGTGGGCGGGGTGGTAGCGGAAAACCGCGAACCTGAAAAGTGTGCCCGCTGCCTGGTCTGTGTCCGATCCTGCCCCTATGGGGTACCCAGAATCGAAAACGGGCATGCCGTGATTGAGCCAGCGCTTTGCCACGGCTGCGGTATCTGCGCCGCTGAATGTCCGGCCAAGATCATCACCCTGAACCATTTTACGGACACTCAGATCAAAGAAAAGGTAAAGGCACTGTTTGCATAAAACCATGTGAATTTTTGCATCAAATAATAATCCTGGCGTCACGCCGGAAAAGGAGGCATTATGAGTGAAAAATTTGTCCCCCAGATCGTCGGATTCTGCTGTAAGTACTGTGCATATGCTGCCGCAGACTTGGCGGGTTCCATGCGGCTGTCCTATCCCAGCAGCCTCAAAATCATCCAGGTGCCTTGCACCGGCCGGATCGATATTATTCACATCCTTAAAACCATAGAGGAAGGAGCGGACGGCGTGATGGTGGCCGGCTGCCTTGAAGGAGAGTGCCATTTCCTGGAAGGAAACTTCAAGGCTAAGTCACGGGTGGAGCACGTTAAGACGATTCTATCCCGCATCAAGATGAATCCGGACCGGGTGGAGATGTTCAATCTATCCTCTGCCATGGGGCCGCGCTTTGCCGAAATCGCCTCTGAGATGACCGAACGGATCAAGGAACTGGGCCCCAGCCCTGTGCCAAAAACTAAACTCAGGAATCCGGAAGCGGGGGCGGAATGCTGAAGATTTTTTGCCACACAGAATAGAATTATCGGTACGGGCGTTGTCTTCAACATCCTGGCTCCCGCCCCAGAGGCCTGGGAATCCAAGCAATATGGGCGTCTGCGTGACCTGTTTTGAAAAAGACATTGCCAGCCCAATCGGGCTTCATCGTGCTGATGTCTTATAACAGTGCTTTCCAAACAAAATCAAATATTTGATTTTATTGAGTTAATATACTATGGTACAAAATAAAAATCCAAGCATATTCGGCACTACCTCTTCAAAACCTTGCACCTGTAACGTGACAAAACATGTATCGAGACAACCAGAAGCAGCTGAAGTTTGAGGCTTTCTACCTGCCTTTCGGCGGCAGGCTCATAAGCGACAACCGCTGGGTCAAGCTTGCCAAGCTCATCCCCTGGCACGAATTTGAAGAGCTCTACGCCAGCAGCCTTGCCGGCACCGGTATGGGTGCGCCTGCCATGTCGGTGCGGGTGGCCCTGGGCGCCTTGATTATCAAGGAACGGCTTGGCACCTCGGATGAAGAAACCGTGGAGCAGATCAGGGAAAACCCCTATCTCCAGTACTTTCTGGGCTTTGAAGAGTACAGCGAAGAAGCCCCCTTTCATCCGACCATGTTCGTGCACTTCAGAAAACGCCTGGGCAAGGAGGCCCTCAGGGCAATCAATGCCCGCATCTCCACGAAAGCCATGAGCAGCGGGGAAAAGCCCAAACAGAAAGGCAAAAAGCCTTCGGGCAAAGATGATGACCCGGGAGCGCCTTCTGGCACCAGCCAGGGCGGCAACCAGGGCAAACTGCTCCTGGACGCCTCTTGTGCTCCGGCCGACATCACCTACCCCACAGACCTGAAAATCGTCAATGAGGCCCGGGAAAAAAGTGAAGAGATCATTGATACACTGCATGAACCCGGCAAAGGAAAAAAGAGAAAACCCCCAACCTACCGGCGAAAAGCCAGAAAGCAGTTTTTGGCGGCCGCCAAGAAGAAAAAACTCTCCAAACGCCAGCGTCGGCAGGCCATGCGCCAGCAGCTGGGATATCTGGCCCTCAACCTCAAAACCATCTCCAGCCTGGCCGATCAACAAGGGCTTGGCCTCCTGGACCGCAGAGAATATAAAAACCTGCTGGTCATCGAAGAGGTCCGGCGCCAGCAGAAATCCATGTTTGAAAACAAAGCCAACCGTATCGAGGACCGCATTGTCAGCATCTCCCAGCCCCATGTCCGGCCCATCAAGCGGGGCAAAGCGGGTGCTTCCACCGAGTTTGGCGCCAAGATCTCTGTGAGCGTGATCAATGGATACAGTTTTGTGGACCGGCTTAGCTGGGACAGCTACAACGAGAGCGGGGATCTGATAGCTCAGATCAAAAAATACCGCCAGTTGTTTGGGTACTGGCCGGAATCGGTGCATGCAGACAAGATATATCGGACTCAGGATAATCGGCGATTCTGCAAAAAACATTGTATCCGGCTTTCGGGTCCGCCCCTGGAAAGGCCGCCCAAGGATGCGCAAATCAGCAGAGAGATCCGAGAGCAGATCTACCAGGATGAAGTGGAACACAATGCGGTTGAAGGCAAGTTCGGCCAAGCAAAACGCCGCTTCGGCCTCGGCCGGGTGATGTGCAAGCTGGCAACCACCGCTGAAACCGCTGTTCTGATAACCTTCCTGGTAATGAACCTGGAAAGATGGCTGAAGGCCATTCTTTTTTGGCTTTTTTATAATCTGCGTATCCCGAGTCAAATTGGAAGCCCTCTTCAGGGTCGGCCGGGGTATGCATCGAAATCTGAAGCATGTTTTTCAGGAAACCCTACAAAAAAGGTAACGAGCAAGGCTGATAATACAATGGGTGTCATGGTTTCTATATCAGGTTATTCTTCAGTGGCAAAAAATGAGGCATCTAAAGATCGAACACCACTACTCTTGCTTGACCACAACCATCTTTATCTTGTTTTAGGTTGCATGATGGGATGGGCTGATGTCATCAACCGAATTCGTCGGCATGCTTCTTAAACTGGCGATGCGTATTTGCCAGCAGATAAATTTACATGTTAAGATTGGCCAACCAGACAGTCCAAGTGGCAGCCAAGGATAACGGCCTTTAGGTAAACCGAAGGGGAATTGGACATTAACCATCTTTGACCAAGTCAGTGGAAGCCCTTGCTGCTCCTGGCTTCCAACGTTGAAAAAGATCTCATGACAGGTTTCACTGGCATGGCAATTCAGGAAGGAGAAATACATTATGTATAGCTCGCTAAACAGTCTTGCGGTCAACGTAGAAAAGCAGGGTCCCAGGAAACCCGCTAAAGCGAGATTTCCGTTGCGGTATGGGAAATACTCGGAAATAAAAACCCCGGAATATGAATTTATATTTAATTTAAACGGGGAAATCAAATTCATCCGGGGGGTAAATGCAAACTGGCCTCATCCTGATGAACAGTTCAAACGAACAGATGGCAATGACTGGGTATACTATACAGTCGGTGACGATAGCAGTGACAAAGGCATTATTTCCTGGCTTGGTGAATATTATTTGCCTTGTCTTCCATATCAGAGCAACACTGTCTGGAAAATTGATTATTTTTCAAATCCGGCAGTAATGAATGCATTTGGAGCCTGGTCGCAATTATATGCAGATCTGTATATGGCACCAAAAAACAGATTCCATTCCAAGGCCAGGGAACTGATCGACAGTGTATTGGAGAACAATGACAAGGTTTTGCATGAACGAAGTCAAAAACTGCATTCCATCACAGGCGGCCGGATTTCTGTACTGCCGCCTGATACGCGGCATGTTGATTACGAAATCATCCCGCTCAATATTGCAGACGGCTGTCTTTTTCATTGCAAATTTTGCTGTGTCAAATCAGAACAGCAATTTCAGACCCGGCATCAAACGGATATTATCGAACAAATTCGTCAATTGAAGGCGTTTTATGGCCGCAATCTTGAAAACTATAATGCCCTGTTCCTTGGAAATCATGATGCACTTGCAGCAGATGACGAAATGATCCCTTTTGCGGCAACCAAAGCCTATGAAGACCTCGATTTTGAATTATATTCTGAAAACCCTCTACTTTTCATGTTTGGAAGCGTGGATTCCCTGCTTAAAGCAAAAGACCAATTATTTGAAGAGATCAACAATCTTCCGTTTTATACATATATTAACATTGGTCTCGAATCTGCAGACCCTCAGACATTGAAATTTCTTGGCAAACCATTGAGCAAATCCAGTGTTGAAGAAGCTTTCAAAAAAATGCTGAATATCAATGCAAATTACGGGAATATAGAGATTACTGCCAATTTTGTTATTGGAGAAGGATTATCTGCAGAACACCATCAATCCCTTAAAGATTTGCTTCGGGATGCATCGGCTGCCTCTTGCAGAAAGGGAACGATATACCTCTCCCCGTTAATCGACAGCCCCAAAAAACGCGAATTATTACCCCTGGTAGAAGAAGTCAAAAATGTAAGCAGCATGCCTGTTTATATATACCTGATTCAAAGACTCTAAGAGGGGAACAATAGACAGAGATACATCCTGCTTCACTCTGACCGGTGTTCCGCTACCGATCCACACCGGCAGGTGAGCAAATCGTTGAGCAACAAAATGATACTAATATTTGCAAAAACCACCTCTACCGGAGATGCGATTGCTTCAACCTGCCACAAAATCAACGTGTGATGTCTATGAGCCGCGCCCGGCCCATCTGCAGCCCCAGGGGAACCGGGCGGTTCCGCCGGCTCTCTTGACGAAATGAAAAAATCGGCCATCACCGGCGCCCTTGAGCGCGCCGGGAGGGCAACAAAAGCGAGGCCGCCCGCCTGCTTGGAATCACCAGGCGTACCCTTTATAACAAGCTTGAAAAATACGGTATTGAGTAAAAGGAGGCCGCATGATTATTGACATGCACTATCACATCGATGAACGCATGGAGCCCATGGACCGACTGCTTTCCCAGATGGATCAGCACGGCATTGACCGGATCGCCCTGATTGCGCCCATGGTGGACCCCTTTCACGTGGCGGGCGCGGCTGCAAAACTGGCCGCCCTGGCCCGGAAAATGCTGACCGGCCGGGGCTACCGGATCGGGCTGATGATGTATGAAAGCACGGTAACCAAAAACGGCCAATTTTCTGTTCTCGGGGACAAATACGACATTGATGCCAGGCCCGACAATCGGATCGTGGCCAAAGCCATGAAGGATCATCCGGAGCGGTTTTACGGGTGGTTTTTCATCAACCCCGCCGTTGAGGACAGCGTGGCAAAACTGGCATCGGAAATGACCGATCCGGGCTGGATCGGGGTTAAATGCCATCCCTTCTGGCACCGCTACGCCGTGCGCCGCCTCGATGATGCGGCCGCATGGTGCGCGGAGAAAAACCTGCCCCTGCTGATCCACCTGGGCGGAAAAAAGGATAACGGCGATTTCCGGTATCTGCCCGAGCGCCACCCGAAGCTCAAGATCATATACGCCCATGCCGGCCTGCCCCATTATCAGCGGCTCTGGGACTACATCAAGGACCGGGACAACCTCTACGTGGACCTGTCAAGCCCGTATTTGAACAAGCCCCTGCGCCTTAACGCACTCCATGCCCTTGGACCGGAAAAATGCATGTACGGCACAGACGGACCGTTCGGGTACCCGGCTGAAGACGGCAAATACGACCACGGGGCGATTCTCTCCGAAATCCGGCAGTTTCCGATATCATTTGCGGATCAGGAAAAAATCACCGGCAAAAACTTCATGGCGGCAGCCGGGATTTAAGCCTCCTGCCCGGGCCCACTGGAAAATCCATGGACTTGATTCTCCGCGGCGTTCACCTTATCGCCGCCGATATCCCCGGAAAAAAGGGCCATGCCCTTTTTCATGGCGCAGAAATCGCCGCACATGGTGCAGGTTTCCGCTTTTTCAGGAGCCCTTGAATTCCGGATTTTTGCGGCTTCATCCGGAAACATGAGCAGGCTCTCCAGGTTCTGCCACTGCGAGTCCCGCCTGGACAAGGCCGCCATTTTTTCGCCCTCCCTGCGGTCCGGATATTTTGCAATATCCCCGACCCGGGCCGCCAGGCGGGTGGCGCGCACTCCCTGCCTGACGTCTTCTGCATTGGGCAGCGCCAAGTGCTCTGCAGGGGTTATGTAGCAGATAAGGTCCGCTCCGTAGCGTGCCGAGCTGGCCGCCCCGATGGCGGCGGTGATATGATCGTATCCGGCCCCGGTATCCGCCGGAATCGGGCCGAGCACGTAATAGGGGGCGTCTGCAGACATCCGCTTTTCAAGCATGATATTGCCCTGGATTTCATCCATGGGCACATGGCCCGGGCCCTCCACCATCATCTGGCAGCCCGCGTCCCGGCCGATTTCAGCAAGCTCGCAGTTGATTACCATCTCGGCCACCTGGGCCCGGTCGTGGCTGTCATGAATGGCCCCGGCCCGGATGCCGTTTCCAAGGGAAAGCACGGCGTCATATTTTTTCATGATCCTGCAAACCCGGTCGAACTGCTCGTATAAGGGATTTTCCCTTCCGGTTTGCTCCATCCAGGCCACCATGAACGTGCCCCCCTTGGAGGCCAGGCCGCCGTAGCGGAATTTCTGCTTTCGCAGCCGCTCGATGGTGTAGCGGTTGACCCCGCAGTGAATGGCCATGAAACTCAGGCCGTCTGCAAGCTGTTTTTCAATGAGGTCAAACAGGTATTCCGGATCCATGCGGGTGGGATCACCGGTTTTCCGGATGGTATCGTGAAATGCCTGATACAGGGGCACGTTTCCCACCGGCAGGCGCGTGCTGTCGATTACCGCCCGGCGGACGGCGTCGAGATCGCCTGCGGCAGACAGCTCCATGAGGGTGTCTGCCCCTTCTGCTTCGGCCACCCGGGCTTTTTCCACCTCCAGGGCGATATCGCAGATATCCGAGGATGTGCCGATCGAAGCGTTGACCTTGGTGCGAAGTCCGGTGCCGATGCCCACCACCTTCTGGCCGGACCGGCCGGGATTGTCGGGAATCACGATCCGGCCGGCTGCCACCGCATGGATCACCTGTTCCACAGTAAGGCCCTCATCTTCGGCCACGTGCTGCATTTGTGAAGTTGCCCGGTTTGCCCGGGCCATTTCAAGCTGGGTTTTCATGAATGGCTCCTTTGTTTGGATTTCAAAAGTAAACACCGGGAATCTGCTCCAACCGAAATAAAAAAGGTCCCGACAGGAGGGAAAAACCTCCCGTCGGAACCCTTTACCATCAGATTCCGGGATCACAGCTTCAGGCACGTCTTCTGGCTTGCCGGATGTCAACCGCCCTTCTGCCTTCCCGCCGGGGATCAACCCGGCAGTGGCCGCATATTTTATGCACCGAAGGCGGTATTTCCGGTTACAGCGCCGGGAGCGCCGCGGACTTTCACCGCGTTCCGTCTACCTGAACCGCAATCATTCTGTTTCGTATATTAATTATGTGCATAGCTCTTTTTGCCGGGCTTGTCAAGTTACGCTCCGCCCAGGCGGCAGGTGCGGAAAGCAGAACTATGATGCAAATCAACAAAAGACGTTTCATACTAAAAGTATCCTGTTTAACTCTAACGCTGGCTTTTCATTTGCTTAAGGCATCTCGAAATGTGCATCCGGCTTCTCAGAAACCTTTTCCTGGCCAGGCTTGAGTCTATACACAAGTGTTTTGACCTTCACAATCTCAGTTTCCGGATTACCAGGCTCCACCATGGGAAAATCGCACGAAGCTGTAAGGACCAGAGTCCCCTCGTTGTTGTAATTGGAATTGCCGGTTGGAACATTTTCCACTTTTTCACTATTCAGTTTGCCTTCCTCCTCCGGGTATGCACCGTTATCAGATGGGTCAGCTATATGCCATTTGTCAAGGCCATCCTTATAATAAAGAACCATTACCACCCTGTCAAAATCACGGTGGTAACAGTTGTATTCAACCTCCAACTGAAAACACCACCGGAAGGTTTCTGAGTGAAAAGGAAAATCTCCATTTTTCCCTTGACAATACTTATCATAGATGTCCCCGATTGGATTGCCCGATTGACCCCGATTGACTCGAATTCATACGCAGCTCGCAATCGGAATCTATTGGGCGAATAGCAAAAATGGTGCAATTATAAGAAAAAAATGAATAACAATAGAAGGGTATAAAGATTTTACCATTTCATACACAAGGGCCAAAACACATGATTGGAAAAAAATTAAAATCATCAAATCAGGTTTCCAGCTTATACTAAGAGCAGCTAACAAAGAAGTTATTATTACTGACAAAAAAATCCCTACTCTTACTCGCAAAACAGAATAAATTAGACCTCTAAAAAACAATTCTTTGCTTATAGCAACAATAAAACATGCAGTAATCAGTAGATAAATATTGTTTAAGTGGTTGAATTTTAGTGAAAGGCTATAGAATGCTATAAAAGAGTTAAATGATGAAAGTCTATATATAAAAAAGCTGAATATAACTAAAGCAAGTAATGCCGAAAGTGATAATATAAAGCAAAATAATACAGAACTCTGAATTTTTCTTAAGCCAATAAATTGTCTAAACGTTGAATTAACGGATAATATTAGTATCGGTATAACAGCAAAACCATTTATAGTGATAACTTCAATATTGCTAAGCACTGCCATGTAGCTGAATATTGAAGGCAGGGGTTTATTTTGGGCTATAATTTCAAAAAGAGTTGAAGCTACGAAAGCATAAATAACACCAGAAAACAGATATAATAAACTACATAAAATTACTAAATTTAAATATCGTTTTAAATCTGTAAATTGTAATTTATTGTTATTTTTAGTAAAATAATTTATCACCAAAACCATGAGTATCACCGCCGATACAAAGGGCACATCCGTCTTTACAATTTCATAAATCATATTTGTAAACATACTTGAACTTACTCCATTATATTATTTTCTAGTAAAAACATTGAGTAGAAAATTTATAGACGGTTGAATTGCCTATAATAATTGATTATTAAAAAGCCCTTCGGCCTTTAATTAACACCTTTTCTTTTAAGGACAATTATTTCCCTCTTCTTCTTCTTTTGCTTGTTCCATTATAAACTTTACCGTTTCTTCCCAGGTTCCTTGATCATGTTTTTCCCAATCAAAATGGCCCCAGGAATATTCATTTTTTATACCGGTATTTTTCCAGGTTTCATAATCCCTCTTCATAAACTTCCATGCGCTTGTATGGAGCTTTGTTGAAAGATCAGCATATGAATAAGCTGAACTTCCTTTCATGGCAGGCTTAGCGCCCATCAGCCCCTCAGGATCAAATTCATTCACCGGATCATTTAGACAATAGCCATACAGATCGGTATCTCCGCCTGCAAACCCGATCGGGTCTTTGGCTGTCCAACGGCCGGTTTCCGGGTCGTAATCGCGGAAGCCGAATTTGACCAGGCCGGTGTCCCGGTCGTGCAGCCCCCCGGCAAAGCCGAAGGGGACCTCGAATGCCGGGTTGGTGTCATTGATGATATTTCCGAATGTATCATATTCGATTTGTTTTACAATGTTTCCTGCAGCATCTGAGACAACCTTAAGGGAGCCGACCTGGTCATAGGCAAGAAAATAGAGATTACCGTTTTTGGTCATGGCATAGGGCATGCGGCCGTCTGCGTATTCAAAGCGCATTTTAAGAGCGCCGGAGCCATCATATACCGCCAGAAGCCGGGTTCTGCCGGACCAGAGATATTTTTCAACGGTTGAACCGTCCACCTTCTTGGCAATCCTGCGGCCCAGGGGATCGTAAACGTAATCCACCGAGGTACCATCGGGAAGCGTTACGCCGTAAAGCTCCCCCAGGGAGGAATAATCATAGGCGGTCACTTCCTCACCCGCCGTCCGGCTGCGCAGAAAGCCGTCCTGGTCATAGGCGTAAGAGACATCCCCGGCACTTAATACCTGGTCTTCTGCTGAATAGCTGAACTCTCTTTCGGTGATATCTCTTTGGGAGTTCATTTCATATATACGCAGGCCGTTTTCGTTATATCGGTATTCCTCGACCAGGGCCCCGTCTTTGTGCACGGTGAGCAGCCGGCCCATTTCGTCGTAGGTATAGCTGTAATCAGTGGCGGCCTGGTCCGTGTATTCTGTCTTAGAGGTTATCCGGCCGGTGGTGTCAAAGACAAGGTTCCAACTGCTCACCGGCTCACCGGCTACGCTTACTGATTGGGATTGTGTTTCTGCATAACCGTTAAAATCCCTTGTCAGGGAGAACGAATCCGCGGTTACGGATTCAGGCAGCCCGCTTTCCGCATTTCGGGTAACCTGGAAACGCCCCGCGCCGGTAAGCAGGCCGTCAAGATCATAGGATATATTTTCAGTAGCGCCGGCATAAGACATGGAGCTAACTGCAAAGTCAGGATTATGGGTATAGTTGATACCTGCATCCAGTGCGCCCGAGAAATACTCTGCTGCAAGAAGGCTCCCGTCATACTCATAAGCTATTTGTTCTTCGTCGCGAATGATGGATTCGATCTTGGAACCGCAGGAAAGGTAGGTGTAATCAATGATTCCTTCAGGAGTTTGCACCTGTGTCAGTCGGGCCGGATATTGGCTGTCATAAATGTTGTTGATTTCCTTTCCCGAAGGAAAGACTTTGCGGATCAGCCTGCGGTCCCGGTCGTAAATATAGGAGCAGGTTCCGCTTACCGGTGCTTCGTATGCGGTTCTCAGATCCACCCTGTTATAGGCAAACCGATGGTCTGCCAGGTTCGGATTGGTCAATACCGTCATGTTTCCGTTCTTGTCATAGGTCATGGAGATGCTGGAGCCGTCCGGTCTCTGAATCAGGGTTGTCCGCCCCATGCTGTCATGCTCAAACCTTGTAACCCGGTTTTGCGGGTCAATAATTGAGGAAAGATTGCCTCGGCTGTCATAAGTATAAGAGGTCTGGCGCTGGTTTATCGTTTCCGAGGCGACTCTGCCGCTCCCATCATATGTAAAGTCGGTTCCGTAAAGCCCCGGGGGTTGAATCCATTCCGTAAGTCCGGTATCCGGATTATAATCCGAAACCGTTGTCCGCCCCTCCGGGGTGGTCAGGGTTTTCTGGTTCGAGGTGCCGTCTGCCAGCCTGGTATAGGTCTTGTCATTTATGGTAAGTGTGGTCTGCGCCTTGTCGTGAACATGGTCGTTATCCACGTCTTCGTATGTGTGTTCTTCGACAATGGTCTTGGTCAGTCCGGAAGGCTGGGTCAAAGTTCGCTTTTCGGGATATTCGTAACGATAGCCCGGGTCAAGCCCGTATTCAACTGTCAAGTCCGTCCCGCAGGAAAGGGATTTGTGCACGGTCATACCGTCTTCGGATTTGCTGTAGTCCGTAATATCTCCGGCGGGGCCGGTAATAAGGGAAGTGTATTTCCCGGAAGGCAGGTAACGGTCCAGGTAGACTGTTTGCTGCCCCTCTGCTGTGGTAAGTTCTGTAAGGACTTCTCCGTTTGCACGGGCATTTACGCTGTAATGCCAGTGTCCTCCCTCCGGATCTGTGACATCAGTGATTCGGCCGTTTGAGTCGTATACATGCTCAAACCGGTTGCCCATGGGGTCGGTCTCAGCGGTCATCAGCCCGCCGGAATCATACTGGAAAGAATACGTGCCGCCATCAGGGAAGACTATTTCACTGAGATGTCCATGGAAGTCAACGACTAATTCTGTGCGCAGTCCGTCCGGAGAAATGACTGCGGTAGCAATTCCTTCGGCGTTTCGTTCAATGCGGGTACGGTTCATAGCCCGGTCGTAAATGGAAATCAGCCGGCCTTCGGAGTCATATGAAAAATGTCGCTTAACAATTTGAGTGTCTGAATCGGTTGTTGCTGTGTGCAGATTTCCGCCCTGGATGATGTAGCTGTGCCCCGAAGAATCCACGTAAGCCTGCCCCTCTGTATTTATCATATCGGCAAGTTCAGAAGGGCCGGATACAAATACGCAGGCATAGTTGCCGGGATAGGTGACGGAAAAATAAATATAGCCTTCCGGGTCCAAGGCAATGCCTTTGGGCCGGGACACCCAGCCCTCTTTGGGAGGTACGCCTGCTTTTACACCCGTGGTGCCGTCACCGGCCAGGGAGGTAATAACTCCTGTCACGTTTACTTTACGTATCCTGTTGTTACGTGTGTCTGCAATGTAGATATTGCCTTGCCTGTCCAGAGCAACCGATGATGGGGTATCAAGGCCGGCCTCAGTGGCTTCCGCTCCGTCTCCGCTGAAATCTGAGATACCGTTTCCCGCAACCGTTGTAATATTGCCGCTGATGTCAATTCTGCGGATAGAATGATTGCCGGTATCTGCTATATAAATTTCGCCCCTGCCGTCAACAGCTACATCCCGGGGCGAATACAGGTAACTCTGCCGGGCAGGCACATCGTCCATACCTGAACCGCTTGTTCCGTTGCCGGCAATGGTGGCAATAACTCCGCTGGGTGAAATTTTGCGGATACAATGGTTCCCGGTGTCTGCTATATAGATATTGCGCTCCTGGTCAACGTCAATTCCGGCAGGAGAATCAAGAGATGCTTCAAGGGCAGCATCATCATCTCCGCTGTAGCCCGGCTCGCCGGTTCCTGCCAAGGTCGTAATTATGCCATTACTGCTGACTTTCCTGATGCAATGATTGCCCGTGTCTGCGATATAAAGATTTCCCTCGTCGTCCACCGCCACGTCGGACGGATTTCGGAGCTGCGCTTCAGCGGCCGGACCATCGTCCCCGCCGTATCCCGCTGTTTGACTGCCGACCACAGTGGTAATTATGCCGCCAGAATCCACCTTTCGGACTCGGTGATTAGAGGAATCAGCTATGTAGATGGATCCCCCGGCGTCTGATGCAATGCCCGCGGGAGAATTGAGCTGCGCTTCGGCGGCGGGGCCCTGGTCACCTGAAAACCCAGGTGACACAGGCCCGCCGGCCAAAAACCCCAATATACCGGGAGAATAATACCCGGTAGTGCCGTCTCCCTTAAATATTTTCCTCATATCAATGGGGTAGAACCGATGATGCGCAGATATCGTCCAGCCTGAGGAAATGACATCCGGATTATCCCGGTCAACCTCAATTTCATTTGCCCTCCAAGAGGTGACTTCCTGGCGGGCTCGAACCCCGGTGACATATTCTCCTGCCTGAGCAAAGGATTGTGTAAACTCCTGGCCGGGCTCATAATACACGGCGTCATAAACAAAACCGACAAATGTTTTCCCCTTTATTTTCGGACCGTAACAGGGCTTGCCTCTGAAGTCGATGCCGTCCCATTTAAATTCAACAATCTGATCGGGCAGCGGTTCTAAAGTTTTATGAAATTGCCGCCCTGCAATCTCCAGGTAGACCTCGATCCTTTTGAGCTCAGGCGAAACCGTCTCTCCGCTGGCCGGGACCTTTATTACAGATTTATATCCGCTTACCCGGCTGCTTGCGTAATGAAGTGTCATGTCAGTTCCCGGGATCGGGATATCCTCGTGAAAAATCCGGCTTCTATCCGCCACAAAAGAACCGGTTTGAGTTGTACAGGGTTCAGGCCTTTCGCAGTCAACCTTCCCCTCGCCTTCTGCATTAGGTTTACATGCCCCTGCCGGCGGTCCATAAGGCCAGTTGCAGTCCCAGGGCGTAAAATGGGTTATTTCAGCCCGCCAGAATGTTGCGCCGGGAGTATAAGCTGAAGGATCTTCCAGCCCGTGGATTTCATCTGCTGTGTCTCCGTTTCCGTTTAAATCATCAGCCAGTCCGTCGCCGTCCGCGTCAAGGGAATCAACCCTGCCGTCGCTGTCTGCATCGAGCAGTCTGACCACGGTTCCGTTCTCTGATGGTATCCAGGCGCCCTTGTTTCTGTCGTAATAGCCTACAGGCACACTCGAGCCGACCTCGAAACCCAGAAAATTGTCAACCCACATGACAACAGGATCTGCGAACTGTACCTGTCGGGCTTCGTCAATGGACAACTCTGAACAATAGGTATAGCCGCTTGTGGGAGGCAGAATGGCGGGCATGGATTTTTCGGTTTCAAATTCGGTTGCCCGCACTGTTATAGTGCTTAATTCCCGAATCGTGTTTCCGTTTTCGTCCACTGCAAAAGCCCTGTTATCACCGGTAAAAGTAAGGGTGCAGGCACGCTGGCCAAATTCGTCGGTAACAGGGGTGCTTCTATGGGTCTGGATACTTGAGGGATCACCGTTTAATTCTATTCGCGTCGATTTGCCATCTACTGGCAGCATGACAACCGGATCGACCAGAGCTACGGTATTCCAGGGTACCTCGACTTTCCGGTGGGCCGTAATCAGTCCTTGCTTCTTGTATACAACCGTCAGTGTCCGGCCGCCCTCTACGGGTATGGCAAACCGGCCGTCTGCATATGTAAAAGCCGTGCCGTATTCAGGGTGATGGAGCACTGTTACAGAAACCCCTTCAATCGGCACACCGGATGAATCCTGGATGGTCCCGTTGATCAGTGAGAAACGTTTCGAATCATAAGATTGAAGCGTGGCATCCGGCGGAACCAAATCATCGTAGCGGGCACCGAAGGATCCTTCGGGCTGGGGTTCGGTGATCGACTGGACTGTTACGCGTACGTAATCCATAGCCGTGCCAGCCGCACCGGTTGCTGTTATGGTATAAATAGTGGTTTGATCCGGGGAAACATCCATCGCACCGTTTGTGGCCACCTCGCCGATGTCCGGGGATATGGAGCAGTTCTGGGCGTTGGAAGCATTCCAGGAAAGAGTGGCGGACTGCCCGTACTCAATTGTTTCAGGATCGGCGTTTATGCCTACCTCCGGAGGCTGCTGAACCGTTACGGTAACGCTTTTTTCCGCTGTTCCCCCTCCGCCGGAGGCGGTAATGGTATAGGTGGTGGTTTCCGCGGGCGATACCGTTACGGAGCCTTTTGTCCTGACCTCTCCGATTGACGGCAAGATGGTGCAGGTTTCAGCATATTCCGAAGTCCAGGACAGGGTGGCGCTCTGGCCGGGGGCAATGGTTTGCGGATCAGCCGTCAGGGTAACAAAAGGCGGATTCGCTGTGACGGTTATTTGTACGGTCATAGTATCCGTGAGTTCTCCGTCAGATACCACGAATTCAGGAGAATATTCCCAGGCTTGACCGACTCCTGGAGTCCATGAAAACATTTGCGTTTCAGGATCAAAGCTTGCCCCGGAAGGCAGATTGGACGCAGAATAGACCAGCGTTGCATCATCGCTGTATTCGGCATGAACCGTAAATGTGAATTCCTCCTCTTCGAGAACTTCCTGAG
>JAIPEJ010000030.1 GCA_021737225.1 Desulfobacteraceae bacterium | reverse complement strand
GAAACCGGGCAGTTTCAGGCCATGATGGACGTGGACCTGGTAAATGACGGACCGGTGACCCTGATTGTGGAAAGCCGGACCCGGTCGCAATGATACAAAACACAAATTTTTCTTCATATGCATGGATTATTGCGGCGGCGGCCGCAGTTCTCCTTCTGCTTCCGGCGCCGGGCCCCTGCGGTCAGTGGCAGCGCGTTGCCCGCATGATCGGCCACCAGGACGCAGTGGCGGTGGCCGCGCCCGGGGGGGAAGCACTTTATGCCAAAAACGCGGAAAAACCCCTTGTTCCCGCCTCCACCCTCAAGCTGCTCACCGCGGATACCGCCCTGGCCCATCTCGGAGCCGATTTCCGGTTTGCCACGGAATTTTACCTGACCGCCGAGAACGACCTGGTAATCAAGGGATACGGCGATCCCCTGCTGGTCTCCGAGCAGGTTGCCGCGATTGCCAAAACTCTGGCCGGCCGGATCAATGAAATTCACGACATCGTCCTGGATGATACCTATTTCAAGACCCCCATCGGGATACCGGGCACGCGCGCGGATTCCACCCAGCCATACGATGCGCCCATCGGCGCCTTGTGCGTAAATTTCAACACGGTCAATTTCAAGAAGGTCAACAATACGTATGTCAGTGCAGAGCCCCAGACCCCCCTGCTGCCCACCGCGCGCAGGCGGATACGCGGATGCGGACTTGAGTCGGGCCGGGTTCTGCTTTCCTCCCGGAAAAACGAGAACCTGATATACGCCGGAGAGCTCTTTGCCTATTTTTTGGCAGAACAGGGGTTAAAACCAAAGGGGAAAATCCGCGCGGGACGGGCGGACCCGCAGGCAGACCGACTGGTGTACCGGCACAGCTCAGGGTTTTTGCTCACCGAGGTCATTGCCCGGCTCATGGAGTATTCCAGCAACTTTATCGCCAACCAGCTTTTGGTCCGCACGGGCGCAGAGATATACGGCCCGCCCGGCACCCTGGAAAAAGGCGTGCGCGCGGTCAACACGTACGCCAGAGACGTGCTGGGCATATCCCCGACGGTCGTGGAAGGCTCGGGCGTATCCCGGCGCAACCGGATGACAGCGCAAATGTTTATGCCGCTGCTGGCCGATTTTGCCCCGCATTTCTCCCTGCTTTCCGAAAAAAACGGCATATTCCGCAAGACCGGCACCCTGGACGGCATTCAGACCCGGGCCGGATACATTGAAAAAAAGGGAAAGCGCTACCCCTTTGCCGTGCTCATCAATACGCCGGGCAAATCCGCAGAGCCGGTGGTGGCAGAAATTGCATCAATTGTGCGGGGGCTGAAAAAATAGGCGGCGGGCCGCGCAGGGATTTATGCCGGTCTGCGTCGTTACAGCGAGGGCTCCTCTCCGCTGGTGATATAGGCGTAGGCGTTGTGGTTATGGATAGACTCGTAGTTTTCAACACCCACGGCATACCAGGTTATGTTTTTGTCCTCCTGGAGCCCCAGGGCGATATCCCGGGCAATATCCTCGACAAACTTGGGATTGGTAAAGGCTTTTTCCGTGACGTATTTCTCATCCGAGCGCTTCAGAACGGAGTAGACATCGCAGGAGGCGGCATTTTCCACCAGTTCGACCATGTCCTCGATCCAGATGAACTTTTTAAACCGGGTGCTCAAATAAACTTTGCCCCGCTGGTTATGGGCGCCGCACTCACTGATTTCCCGCGAACAGGGGCAAACCGAGGATACCGGCACAACCACCTCTGAGACCAGGTCCACTTTGCACTTGGAATTCACCGAGCCGATAAACCGGCAGGTGTAATCCATCAGCCCCGGAGACTGGCTGACAGGCGCCTGCTTTTCAATAAAAAACGGGAACGTAACCTCGATATGCGCTGATTCAGCGTTTAAATGGGATTTCATCTGGGTGAGAATATCTGAGAAGGTCTTTAAGGACAGCTTGGGGCGAAACAGATGCAACAGCTCGACAAAGCGGCTCATGTGCGTGCCTTTGCATTCGTGCGGCAGGTCCACGTACATGTTTATCGAGGCGACTGTGTATTGATGGCCCTTGTTGCGATCCAGCACTGTAACCGGATACCGCAGCCCCTTGATGCCGACCTTGTTGATGGGAATATTGCGGTAGTCGCGCTCGCTTTGCACGTCCTTCATGGTTCGCTGTATTTTCAGGCGCCGCAGTTCCGCCTCGGTATCATCACCAATCATTTTCGTCAAACCGTATGGTCCCTGTTTTATCGAAATTGGCCGGTCAGTTGGTCCGGTTTTCCTGTTTTAGCATATAGTCGATATTGACATGGCTCATGGAACGGAAGATATTGTCCTTGATCTTTTTTTTGCCCCGGGTCAGTTCATTGACCAGTGATTTCATCTCCCTGCGCTTGGAATTATTCGCGGAAGGACACGGATTGTCATATCCCGGAAGCCCGATCTGCCTTGCCAGGCGGCGGATCCGGTCTTCGTCCACGTATGCCAGGGGGCGGATAAGGGCAAAGCGGCCGGAAAACATTTCCTGCCACGGGCGCATGGTACTCATCACACCCGTATAACACATGTTGATAAAAAGGGTTTCAATAATGTCGTCCTTGTGATGCCCAAGGGCGATTTTGTTGCAGCCCAGTTCATCGGCGACTTCAAAAATCCGCTTGCGCCGCATGCGGGCGCACATGAAACACGGATTTTCCCGGTTTGCCTCGCTGTGGGCGTATGGACCGTGGTCTGTATACTCGACACGCAGGTCCCAGCCCATATCCCGGCACCATTTTTCCAAGTCCGGGGCAAAGCCGCCGTCAAATCCCGGGTCAATGTAAACCGGATGCAGGCGGTAATCAATGGGAATCCGCGCAAGCCGCACGGCAAGCATCCAGAGAAGCGTCAGGCTGTCTTTTCCACCGGAAACAGCCACCAGGATACGGTCGTCCGGGGCGATCATTTCATACTGGTGAATCGCCCGGCCCATGTCCCGATTGACAGCTTTGTAATCATAATCCGACATTGATCAAACCCGAACACGATAGATAGTGCCCATCCAGAAATGGCTAATTTGCCCAACTTCTGCGTCAGGCTCAAATTTGAATCCTCAAAATACTTAACGTATTCCTGCGGTTAAAATTTTCGCCTTCCTTGAACTTGAACAAATTATCCGATCTCTGGATGAACACTAGATATCGGTTTGTGCTTCGTCTTCGCCTTCAGATCCGTTCTGGCTCTCTTCGGGCTGGTTTTCAGTGCCCTGGGAGTCTGTGTAGTGTTCGGTCACAAAAACCTTGCCGGCTGCGATTTCCCGCAGCGCCACCACGATATCCTCGTTTTCCGGTGCCTCGACCAGCCTGCCGGCGCCCTCTTTGAGCTGGCGCACCCGCTTGGCAGCCGCGTGCACCAGGAAAAAACGATTTGGAATGCGTTTTAAGCAGTCTTCCACGGTAACCCGTGCCATTTTTGGAAACCTCCTGTTTTGATCAGCCTGTAAAAAGTCCTTTTTACAGGCAGTGTTAAGTTTTAAGTGTTAAGTGATTAAGTAAAATCAAAAAGTTATGTTTTCATTGCTTGGCGGACAGAACATTTTTAGACTTTTTACGAAACCGTCTGTTTTATTAAGCAACGCAATTCAGGTATTATACATTCGTTCCGTATAAACCTGCCATTTTATAATAAATCCGAAATCCAAAAGAAGTGAATGACAAAAATGCCTTGATTTGTTCCGCCTTGTTTTGGTCATTCCGTCATTCGGGTTTCAAATTTGTTTCGAATTTCGGATTTCAATATTCGAATTTTCTGAACGCGTTTGCGCGTTCAGAGGCTATACAATATCAACGAGTTCATAATTTCTTCGTCCGCCGGGCGCATCCACCACGATTTCGTCTCCGAGCTGTTTTCCCACGATCGCCTGTCCCAGCGGAGATCCCACTGAAATGCGGCCTTCCTTGATATTGGATTCCTCCGGTCCGACGAGCTGGTAGGTGACCTCGTCTCCGGTATCGACGTTTTCAAGCACCACCGTGCAGCCGAACACGGCCTTTTCCTTGGTAAGCTGGTCCGGGTCAATGACATCGGCATTTGCCAGCTTGTATTCAAGTTCATTGATGCGGGCATCCAGGAAGCTCTGCCGTTCTTTTGCAGCGTCAAATTCCGCGTTTTCGGACAAATCCCCGTGGGCACGGGCTTCTTCAATGGCCTTGATGTTTCTGGGACGCTCCACGCTGCGAAGCTGGCTCAGTTCGTTTTTTAAAGTTTCGTATCCCTGTTTGGTGATCGGTACCTGTCTCAATTTGATTCCTCTGATACCCCAGTTTTGATAAAGTCTGCGACCATGTCTCCCACCTCGGCTGTGGCATATCCCATTCTGCCGGCGCCCACATCCTTGAGGCGGTCTTTTAACACTTTCTTGACAGCCGTCTCCACATCCGCAGCCGCTTTTTGTTCGCCCAGGGTTTCAAGCAGCAGCTGGGTGGAGGATATGGCAGCCAGCGGATTGATGATCTGTTTTCCGGCATAACGCGGCGCGGATCCGCCGATGGGCTCGAACATGGAAACCCCTTCCGGATTGATGTTGCCGCCGGCGGCGATCCCCATTCCGCCCTGGATCATGGCGCCAAGGTCGGTAATGATGTCTCCGAACATGTTGTCCGTGACAATGACGTCAAACCACTCGGGATTTTTCACCATCCACATGCATGTGGCGTCCACGTGGGCGTAATCGGTCTCAATGTCCGGATATTCGGAAGCCACCTCGTAAAAGGCCCGTTCCCACAGGTCAAAGGCGTATGTCAGCACGTTGGTTTTGCCGCAAAGGGTAAGCTTTTTCTTCTTGTTGCGGCTGCGGCAGTATTCAAATGCAAACCGGATGCATCTTTCCACGCCCTTGCGGGTGTTAATCGATTCCTGCACGGCCACTTCATCCGGCGTGCCGCGCTTCAGCGTCCCGCCGGCCCCGGCATAAAGCCCCTCGCTGTTTTCCCGGACCACGACGAAATCGATATCCGCGGGCCCCTTGCCGCCAAGCGGCGTGGCCACCCCTTCGTAGAGCTTGACAGGACGAAGGTTGATGTACTGGTCGAGCTCAAAGCGCAGTTTGAGCAGAAGATCTTTTTCCAGGATTCCGGGCCTGACTTCCGGATGGCCGATGGCGCCGAGAAAAATGCTGTCCATGCCGCGCAGTTCCGCGAGCACGGAGTCCGGCAGAATCTCGCCGGTTTTCATGTAATGCTCCCCGCCAAGGGGATACCACTTGAAGTCCAGGTTAAATCCGTGCTTTTCTGCGGCGCTTTTAAGCACCTTGACCCCTTCGTCCACCACTTCGGGGCCGGTACCGTCACCCGGGATGACGGCCAGGGTGTATGTCTTTCCCATCTGGTTTAACTCCTTGTTTTCAGTTGCGCAGTGTTCGCTGTGGTTGTCGTAATCCGTGATTTTTCGTGTATCGCGCTTGAGTCAACGCGGCGAAGATTCCGATTGGGTTGCTGTATCGGGCAAATAACCCAAAATGCTTGCGCCCGCCCGCACCTTGTCGCCCACGGCAACCGTCGCCCGGGATTCTTCCGGCAAAAACAGATCCACCCGGGAGCCGAAACAGATCATGCCGAAACGCTGCCCGGTTTTTACCTCCTGATTTTCGCCAGTGTTACAGATGATCCGCCTGGCCACCAGCCCGGCAATCTGCAACACTCCGACAGTGTATCCGGTTTCGGATTCCAGGATTACCGCGTTGCGCTCGTTATGGGAAAACGCGGTTTCCCGGTCAGCCGGGTAAAAGCGGCCCGGGGTGTAGCTGATTTTCCTGACCCGGCCGCTGCAGGGGATGCGGTTGACATGAACGCTGAACAGGTTCATGAAAACCCCGATCTGCAGGCACCTGCCCGCCACATACGGGTTGCTGTCAGTTACGCGTACGCAGACGACTTTGCCATCTGCCGCGGAAACCAGCGCGCCTTGTGTATCGGGCGTGATTCGGTCCGGATCCCGGAAAAACCAGCATATGAAGAATGTGACCGCCAGTGATAGCAGGGCCAGGCTGACAATATCCACGAGTGCGAAAATCAGCGTGGCAAAGCCTGCTGCTGCAATCAGCGGATATCCCGGCTCTGCAATAGGAAAGGCCGACCGGCTCTGCGGATCGGCCCGGAAAAAATGACCCATGTGCCTCTTCCCCAATCCTACCTAAATTGAGCGTTTCAAATTTTACACGAATCAATCTTTTTTATTTTTTTTAAGGAATCAAGGTCTTTTCAGGTGTTAAAATTTGAAACCCTCCGGGATTTTCAATTTTGCCGCATCTACTGCGTCAGATGCAGTCTCGCATAGTCCACTATAGCTCGTCTGCATCTTCCTTGTATCTGCAGCAAACTTGAAAATCGCTCAATTTAGGTCCTATATAAATTTATGATTATATAATTTTTGCATTTTTCTGTCAACAGGAACACAAGGTCATCTTGCGGCTTTCACACCGGCCGGGGCGGCATTTTTTCTTTCAGCATCAGAGTTTCGAATATATTCCGGCACGAGTTCAAAGCCGGTTTGCCCCTGCCCGCAGCTTGCGCGATGCCAGGCCATTTCCCCGACCACGCCGGCCCGGATGTGGTTTGCCGCATCCGGTGCAAAAAGCGCATATTCTCCAAGGCGGCTTTCCAGCAGGTCCCGGTACAGCAACGCTCCGCTGCCCATAAAACGGCAAGGCGCGTCAAGCTGCCGGACGTATTTGGCAAGCGCCTCAGGCGCGCATACCCATGCCCGGCTGACCGGGTTCAGCGCATTTTGCCCGGCCTGGTAGATTTGCGCGTATACCTCGCCTTTTCTGGCGTCAATGGTCGGGCAGAGCAGTCCCTGATCTTCGCGCAGCGGGTATGCCAGGGCGGAAAGGGTGGTAATGCCCACAACCGGCTTGCTGCATGCAAGTGCAAAGCCCTTGATCGTGGCAAGTCCGATGCGCAGCCCGGTAAAGCTGCCGGGCCCCACGGTCACGCCATAGGCATCCATGTCCGCGATCTGCAGGCCGGTAAGCTGCATCAGGGAATCGACCAATTTCATCAGGTGCCGGGCATGGGTTTGATCAAAATGGACAAAAAGTTCCGCCCGGAGCCGGCTGTTGCTTACCAGCGCCGCACTGCAGGTCCGGCCTGCGGTATCCACTGCCAACAGGTTCATGACATCCCTATGCCTTATCTTTTCCGGTCTGCGCTTTGGCGGCGGTTTTGGTCCGGGTCTTTGCCGGCCCGCGCTGCGGTGTTTTGGCCAGGTCCTTGCCGATGGCAACCTCAATTGCCTCGTCAAGGGTGTTGACCGGGATGAATTTGATTTTGCGGCGCACGTTTTTCGGAATCTCGGAGAGCTCGGGCTTGTTTTTCTGGGGGATGATAATGGTGTTAATGCCGAAACGCAGCGCGCCGATGGCCTTTTCCCGGAGTCCGCCCACCGGCAGGATTCTTCCCCGCAAAGAGACCTCGCCGGTCATGGCCACAGTCTTGTCCACGGGCCTGCGGGTCAGCGCGGAAATCAGGGCCGTGGCCATGGCAATACCGGCAGACGGACCGTCCTTGGGGATGGCGCCAGCCGGCACATGGATGTGGATATCCAGGCTGTCAAACGTATTTTTCTTCACGCCCAGAGCCTCGCGGTGAGCCCTGGCATAACTGACAGCAGCACGGGCCGATTCCTGCATTACCTCGCCGAGCTGGCCCGTGATAATGAGCTCGCCTTTTCCCTCGAGCAGGGACACTTCCACGTAAAGCACTTCTCCGCCCACCTGTGTCCAGGCCAAACCGGTGGCCAGACCCACCTGGCTTTCGTCCTGGTCAAGCTCCGGAATATACTGCGGCGGGCCTAAATAGGTGTGCAGGTTGCCGCGGGTCACCCGGAACGGACCGCTTTGGCCTTCAGCGATTTTTCTGGCAACTTTCCGGCACAAGGCGGCGATTTCCCGCTCCAGGTTCCGGAGACCCGCCTCTGAGGTGTACTCGTTGATAATCCGCGACAGTGCCGCCGGGCTCAGGGAGAAGTTGTCCGTTGTCAGACCGTTTTCCGAAAGCTGCCGGGGCAGCAGGTAGCGCTCGGCGATCACGGTTTTTTCCTCCTCTGTGTAGCCGGGCAGCTGGATGAGTTCCATGCGGTCAAGCAGGGCCGGGGGAATCGTGTCGGTCATGTTGGCAGTGAGAATAAACAGGACCCTGGACAGGTCAAACGGCATATTCACGAAATGGTCGCTGAAATTGGTGTTCTGTTCCGGGTCAAGGGCCTCGAGAAGCGCTGATGAGGGGTCTCCCCGGAAATCCATGCCGATCTTGTCGATTTCGTCCATCATGAAAACCGGGTTGTTGCTGTTGCAATAGCGAAGTCCCTGGAGAATTCTTCCCGGCATGGCGCCGATATAAGTGCGGCGATGCCCCCGGATTTCTGCTTCATCCCGGATGCCTCCCAGTGAAAGCCGGAAAAATTTCCGGTTCATGGCATCGGCAATGGACTGGCCCAGCGAAGTTTTTCCAACCCCGGGCGGGCCCACAAAACACAGGATCTGGCCCTTTTTGCCGGGGTTTAACTTGCGCACGCTCAGATATTCCAGAATCCGGTCCTTGACCCGGTCCAGGCTGTAGTGGTTTTTGTCCAGTACGGACTTGGCGTGCGGAATGTCAATGACATCCTTTGTGGAGCGGCTCCACGGCAGTTCCACGAGCCAGTCCAGGTAAGTACGCACAATAGTGGCCTCTGAAGAGTCCGGGTGCATCTGTTCCAGGCGCTTGAGCTGCTTTTCCGCCTCTTTGGCCGGTTCCTTGGGCATCTTGGCCTTCTTGATCCGGGAGCGGTAGTCCTCGACCTCGGCGGAGCGCTCGTCCTGCTCGCCCAGTTCCTTGTGTATGGCGCGCACCTGTTCCCTTAAGAAATAATCCCGCTGATTCTTGGAGATTTCATCGCGTACGTTTGACTGGATTTTGGCCTGAACCGTGGATAGCTCCACTTCCCGGGTCAGGTAATTGTTGACCTGGTTTAAGCGCTGGACCGGGTCTTCTTCTTCCAGCAGACCCTGGGCTTCTTCGGTTTTGAGCTTGAGATTGGATGAAACCAGGTCGGCAAGCTTTCCCGGATGCTCGATTTCGTCTAAAAGCATACCGATCTCGCCGGTGTATTCACCCTTGATATTGAGTATTTTTTCACAGTTTTCCCGGACGTTACGCATCAATGCCTGATGTTCCAGATCAATTTCTTCAATCGAACGGTCCGGAATTAAATCAATATTTACATGATAATACGTTTTCTTGTTAACAAACCGGGAAACCTTCGCCTTTTCGATGCCGTGGATCAAGACCTTGAAATGCCCGTCAGGCAGCTTGAGCATCCGCAGGATCCGGCAGACCGTCCCCACCCGATAGATTTCCTTGGAGTTGGGTTCCTCGGTCATGGGGTCTTTCTGGGCAGCGAGGAAAATCAGGCGGTTGTTTTGCATTGCATCCTCGATCGCCCGCATGGAGGGGTCCCGTCCAATGTATAACGGAAGCACCATGTCGGTGAAAATCACAACATCGCGCACCGGCAGCAGGGGGAGCCTTCCGGGAATTTCGATTTCGCGCTCCTCGTTGTCGTCAATGAGGCGAATCAGGTCGTCCTTATCGCTTTCAGCCATTATTGCTCCTGACTTTCTTGGGATATCTGTTTTTTGACACTGGTAAAAATCGATTGCCGCTACGAATAAATCAATCCGGGCAAGCAAGTCAATAGTCTTGTGCTTGTAACCTAAATTGAGCGTTTCAAAGTTTTAAAATTATTTTTATTTTAAAAGGCTTAAGTCCTTTTTAGCTTTAAAACTTTGAAACCCTCCGGGATTTTCAATTTTGCCGCATCTACTGTGTCAGCCGATGTCTTGCATAGCGGACTATGGCTTCGCATCGGCTTCCTTGTATCTGCGGCAAACTTGAAAATCGCTCAGTTTAGGGGTAAAAATAAATTTGTTCTCAAAACCGGATATGCTACAAGGGGACTTGTCTGTTAACCGTATTATCAAGCAAGGTGCCGGCCATGTCAAACCTGATTATCAGTGTATTTTCCTTTTGTGCCGGTCTTTGTATCGGCAGTTTCTTAAATGTCTGCATCAGCCGGCTGCCCCGGGGCCTGTCAATCGTAAACCCAGGGTCCCGGTGTCCGCAGTGCGGCACACCGATCCGGTTTTACGACAATATCCCGGTGCTCAGCTACCTTTTGCTGGGGGCAAAGTGCCGCGGCTGCGGTGAGTCCATTTCAGTGCGCTACCCGGCAGTCGAGCTGCTCACCGGCGCCATGGCATGCGGCATTGTACTCAAATACGGACCCACGATTCCGGCGCTGATTTATTTTCTTTTTATTGCCGCGCTCATTGTGGTGGCCTTTATTGACCTGGACCACCGCATTATCCCCGATCGCATCAGCCTGACCGGTGTTGCCGCCGGACTGGTCGCATCCCTCGTATTGCCGCAAATAACCTGGACCGATTCCCTGATCGGCGTTCTTGTCGGCGGCGGCAGCCTGTTTGCAGTGGCATGGGGATATTACCTGCTCACCGGCAAAGAAGGCATGGGCGGCGGAGATATCAAGCTGCTGGCCATGATCGGGGCTTTTACCGGATG
This sequence comes from Desulfobacteraceae bacterium, assembly GCA_021737225.1. Taxonomy (GTDB): domain Bacteria; phylum Desulfobacterota; class Desulfobacteria; order Desulfobacterales; family Desulfosalsimonadaceae; genus Desulfosalsimonas. Next base: position 12,266 of record JAIPEJ010000030.1, on the reverse strand, counting down.
GCAGGGTGTGGTCTTTACGATCTTTGCCGCCTCTGCCACCGGAACGGCAGTGGGTCTTGCCCTCATGGCCTCGGCAGGCAAGAACCTCAAGTTTGCCGTGCCGTTCGGCCCGTTTTTATCCCTGGGCGCCGTTGTCTATTTATTCTTTGGACAAGCGATAATTCACTGGTATTTAATGGGTTTTCGTCCGTATTAAATTGTTCGACAAGGAGCAAAACGGGCTTGACGCATCAAATCATGCTTGACACACTGATTTTGCAGAAGTATGAATAGTAGACGAGTCGGTTCGATTTTCAACGCGCCTCTACGAGACGAAACCGCTATCTCAATGCGCGGTTTCCATACACTTCAAATCAACTCAGTCAACATTGCCCATTGCCGGCATTGCCACGTTCATCAAGACAGACCAACACCTGATTATTAACCCCACAAATGAAAGGAGTCATGCAGTGAACAAGGCAGATTTAGTCAATGAAGTCGCAAAAGTCGTAAGCACCAAAAAAGAGGCCCAGGCAGCAGTGGATTGCGTAATCCAGACCATTACGAAAGCCATGTCCAAGGGCGACAGCGTAACCCTGGTGGGATTCGGCACTTTCAAACCGGTAAAGCGGGAAGCCAGAACCGGGCGCAATCCGCAGACCGGTGCCCCGATTCGCATCAGCGCACGCAAGGTGCCGAAATTTACACCGGGTAAAGGCTTAAAAGACGCGCTGAGCTGATTTCCACTTCATCGGCATTTTCCGCGAACAAGTTTGACCGTCTTGTAAAAAGCCATCAAGTTTTTTCAAAAATAAAAATGTGCCGGGTTCTGTGAATTTCCCAATTCCGCCAGGGCACATTTTTATTTTTGCGTTTGCACGTCTTGTGACAAGACACAAAAAAGGCAACACCAACGAAACCGGGTGTTGCCTTCAAACTTACCGGCCGGTGCCTGCGGGACCTAACAGGTTCCGGTGCCGCAACTGGAGCATCCCTGCCCCATCTGCATATTCGAACTTATTGAAAAGCCGAACCCTGTAAAATCGATTTTAATCGGCTGGGCCTCGGCCAGAAAGTCCTTGTTTGCGATAAATTGAAAACCATTAATATCAAAGACCTCGTCGGATTCGTTTGGTTCATCCAGAACCATTGCCAATGACGGCCCGCCTCAGCCGCTTGGGTTTAAAAGCACCCGGATGGGCCGGACGTTTTTGTCCTTGAAGAATTCTGTAATCTTGTCATATGCGGCATCTGTAACTTCCAGCATGTAAAACCTCCATGGTAAAAAATTAAATGTGACGGTTTTTTGCAAGTGCATCCAAACTTATACCCCATTGCAAAGTAAGGGTTATTGAAACTAGCCACAAATTGGGCTGTTGTCAACAAAAATTCGACTTTTTCAGACGGATTCCCGGACTATCCGGCTGGCTCGGCTGGTTCCTGCATGGATTCAATGGTTTTCCTGTAAACCGCAGCGTCCGGCTCGGAAAACAGGAGAAAAATGACCTTTTCAATGGAGGAATTGTTTTTCAAAAATTCGATGCTGGCCTCCACTGCGACCTTTGCCGCCTCGTTGACCGGGTATCCGTATACGCCGCAGCTGATTGCCGGAAAAGCAATGGTTCGCACGCCGTTTTCCGCGGCCAGCCTCAGGCTGTTCTTGTAACAGGCGGCCAGCAGTTCCGCGTCCTGAGGCTTTGCGCTGTATACCGGCCCCACGGTGTGAATCACGTATTTGGCGTCCAGGTTGTAGCCCCTGGTTATTCGGGCTTCTCCTGTGGGGCATTCCCCGATTTTTCTGCATTCATCGAGCAGTTGCGGGCCCGCTGCCCGGTGTATGGCGCCGTCCACCCCGCCGCCGCCCTTCAGACTCTGATTTGCCGCATTGACAATGGCATCCACGGCCAGTTTTGTAATGTCACCGATTTGTACTTCCATGCGGTCAAAAACGTTGTTGCGCATAAGGTCCTCCCCTTGAAAATATGTTCCCCGCACTGCGAGCCTTGGTCAGTGTGCCCCTTTTTGCCCTGAATGTCAAACCGTTGGGTTTTTCAGGCGCCGGCAGTTCTTGACGCAAACAGAGTGATCTGTTATTTGACGCCAGATCCGTTATCAGAAACCGTTATCAGCCTGTAAAAAGTCTTTTTTACAGGCAGTGTTAAGTTTTAAGTGATTAAGTGTTTAAGTAAAATCAGAAAGTTAGCATTTAATTGGCCGGCGGTTATAACGGTTTCAGGACTTTTTACGAATTCATCATCTTTAAAAGAGAAAGGAACAGGCCATGGAACAAACCTTATCCATCATCAAGCCCGACGGCGTCAGCCGGGGCCTTATCGGCGAGGTCATAAAGCGTTTCGAGCAGGACGGCATCCGGATTGCCGCCATGAAAATGCTGAAAATGAACAAGGCACAGGCCCAGGGGTTTTACGCCGTGCACCGGGACAAGCCTTTTTTTGACAGCCTTACCGACTTCATGTCTTCCGGGCCGATCGTCGTCATGGTCCTGGAAGGCGACAATGTGATCGAAAAAAACCGCACCCTGATGGGCGCCACCAACTTCGAGGAAGCCGCAGAGGGCACCATCCGGCGCGATTTTGCAACAGACATCGAAAAAAATATCGTACACGGTTCGGATTCCCGTCAGACCGCCGAATTCGAAATCGGGTACTTTTTCAACCGCTTTGAATTTGCTGACTGAAAAGAATAGACCCCGAAGCACCCGGACAATGGTTTCGCCTCTTGATTTCCGGGTGCTGCGGGGTTTTTGCCTTACTCCTGATGAACTCGTGAAAAGTCTGATTTTAGATGGCGCCGTAAAAAGTTCAAGATCAAGGCTTGCGCAATTTCGAAGAATGCAGCGTACTTGGCCGTACGTGAAATTCTGAGAAATTGCGCGTAACGCAGATATTGAACTTTTTATGGTGCCATCACTCCTTGCCCTTTAAAACCGCCATAAAGGCGCTCTGGGGAATCATCACCTCGCCTGCCATCTTCATCCGCTTTTTGCCTTTTTTCTGTTTTTCCAGCAGCTTGCGTTTACGCGTGACATCGCCGCCATAACACTTGGCAGTAACGTCCTTTCGGTAGGCGTTGATGGTCTCCCGGGCGATCACATTTGCGCCAATGGCGCCCTGGATGGCGATCTTGAACATGTGCCGCGGTATTTCCTCCTTGAGCCGCTCGCAGGTCTGGCGGGCGCGGGTTGTCGCCTTATCCCGGTGCACGAGCTGGGAAAGCGCATCCACCCGTTCGCCGTTGATCAGGATGTCAACGCGCACGATATCCGATTCCCGGTAATCAAGCATATCATAGTCAAACGAGCCGTATCCCTGGGTCACGGTTTTTAATCGGTCGTAGAAATCATACACCACTTCGGCAAGCGGCATTTCGAATACCATCTCCATGCGACCGCTGCCGAAATGCTGGTAATCCCGATTAATTCCACGGCGTTCCATGCAAAGCTGCATGACCTGCCCCATATGCGTGTTAGGCGTGATAATCGCGGCCCGGATGTAGGGTTCCCGGATATAGGCGATATCGGTCGGATCCGGGTAGTGTGCCGGGTTTTCGATGATCATACTGGTGCCGTCGTGCAGCCCGATTTCATACTTGACCGACGGGGCGGTAACAATCAAGGAGAGACCGTATTCCCGCTCCAGGCGCGCCTGGACGATTTCCAGGTGCAGCAGGCCGAGAAAGCCGCACCTGAAACCGAAGCCAAGCGCGGCAGAGGAATCCTTTTCATAGACCAGGGAGGCGTCATTTAGCTTGAGCTTGTCCATGGCTGCGGCCAGGTCCGGGTACTCGTCTGTGTCCACGGGGTAGATCGAGGAGAAAACCACGGGCTTGGGCTCCTTGAACCCCGGTGTGGGCGCATCACAGGGCCGGTTCTTGACGGTAATGGTATCCCCGGACTTGGTGTCGCTGACGGTTTTGATCCCGGCGACCATGTATCCGACCCGGCCGGCGGTAATTTTGTCCTGGGGCACGCGCTTGATCTGGAAAATGCCGACTTCCTCGACCGTATATTCGGCCTTGTTGGACCAGAACATGATTCTGTCGCCGGCCCGGATGGTGCCGTCAAGCATCCTGAAATGGACGATCGTGCCGCGGAACGGATCATAGTGCGAATCAAAGATCAGCGCACGGGCCGGATTGTCGGGATCCCCCTTGGGCGGCGGCAGCCGGTTGACAATTGCCTCCAGGATTTCTTCAATGCCGAGCCACTGCTTTGCTGAAACCAGTATGGCGCTGTCCGGATCCAGGCCGAGTTCGTCGTCGATCTGGGTTTTCACCTTGTCGATATCCGCAGACGGCAGGTCGATTTTGTTGATCACCGGGATGATTTCCAGTTCGTTTTCCAGTGCCAGATACAGGTTGGCAATGGTCTGGGCCTCCACGCCCTGGCTTGCATCCACCAGCAGCAATGCGCCTTCGCACGAGGCAAGCGCCCTGGATACCTCGTAGGAGAAATCCACGTGGCCGGGGGTGTCAATCAGGTTCAGGTAATACAGATTTCCGTCCTTGGCGGTATACGGCAGGCAGATGGTCTGGCTTTTGATGGTGATGCCCCGCTCGCGCTCCAGATCCATGGTATCGAGCATCTGGTCCTTGAAATCCCTTTCGGACACGATGTCCGTGGTCTGGATCAGGCGATCGGAAAGCGTGGATTTACCGTGATCAATATGTGCAATGATGCTGAAATTACGAATGTGTTCCATATAAGGGGACTTATCTCAAACGTTTGCTGTATAAAGGAAATTGACAATACCGAGCATGTGGGGTAAAAATAAAATTCATAATGCTTAACAATTTGCCGTCCCCCTGTCAAGCAGACAAGGGTTTAAACATGAATCTCACCAAGACGATACCGAGAAGCAATGAGTGATAATGTACTGGTTGTTGATGATGATTTTGTCATTCGGGATGCTGTCCAGCAATATCTGTCCCTGCCTGAATATCAAGCATTTATTGCGCAAACAGCCGAAGAGGCCTTGGAATTTTTAAAGGAAAATACCGTCGAGGTGGTGATCACAGACATTTTGCTAAGCGGTATCGACGGACTGGAACTCACCGAGACGGTCAAAAAAAAATATGATACCGCAGTAATCATCATGACCGGTTATATTGATGATTATTCATACGAAGAAGCCATCCACAAGGGGGCGGACGAATTTGTGCTCAAGCCGGTCAGGTTCGAGGAGCTGCGGCTTCGCTTAAGTCGCCTTATTCGCGAACGGCACCTGGAACGCGAGCGCCGGCAGATGAGGGAAGAGCTCAAAAAGCTTTCCATCACCGACGATCTGACCGGATTGTATAACTCCCGGCATTTCTACAGGCAACTGGAACTCGAAATCAGCCGGCACTCCCGTTATAATCATCCCCTGTCCCTGCTGTTTATTGATATTGACAGCTTTAAAACCTATAACGACAGATTCGGGCATCCGGAAGGCGACCGCATTCTTTCCAATCTGGGCGGACAGATTTCCGAAAATCTCCGCAGCACCGACTCGGCCTACCGCCTTGGCGGGGAGGAATTTACAGTGATTCTTCCCGAAACCGAATCCACCTCAGCCGTCCAGGCGGCAGAAAGACTCATGGGCCAGGTAAATGCCGCCAATCCGGCATTTCTGCCGGAGGCCGAGCCTTTGACCCTGAGCATCGGGGTTACCGCCTATGGCGAAGCCGAAGGCTTAAGTGATCTGGTCAAACGAGCGAATCAGGCGATGTACATGGCCAAGGAGAAAGGAAAAAACCGGGTTTCCCTGCTGCTGCCCTGAGTAACAGAGGGCCCGCCCTTTATCGTTTTCCTTACCAGGGTTGTTCAATGCGCACCTTTAAATACAGGTCGCCCCGGTTTCCTTTTCCGTCCTCCCTGCCCTGCTCCTTTAGCCGCAGCACGGTGCCGTCGCGGATGCCGGCAGGAATCCGGAGTCGATACATCCGTTTGCTGAGCCCCCGGGAAATATTGACAAGCTTTACTGCACCGGCGGCGGCTTCATAGGGGGTTACCCGGACGGTTTCATACAGGTCATGCGAATCCCCGGAAGGAGATGGCCTGATGACCTGCAGCCGGTCGCTTTTTTTACGCCGGATGGCCCCGCGATGGTAGCCGTCCCGGGTTTGTGCGCCAGGCAGCAGGGGTAACAATTTCAAGGCGGCCACGCCGAATGCAAAACCGCCGATATGCGCCCACCATGCAATGCCGGCCTGCTGGGCCTGCGGGCCGGCAGCATTTAACAGCTGCATGAATAACCAGAGCCCCAGGAAGAAAAACGCCGGAATTTCCACAAACAGCGGGATAAACAGAATCGGGATCAGCGTCAGGATCCGCGATTGCGGGTAGAGAATAAAATAGGCGCCCATGACCGCGGCAATGGCCCCACTGGCACCGATCACCGGCGTGGTGGAGGCCATGTTCAAAAAAAAGTGAGCAAAACCGGAAGTCAGCCCGCCGGCGATATAGAAGAGCAGAAAATAAAACGGCCCCAGATGGTCCTCCACATTGTCGCCAAAGATATAGAGCATCCACATGTTAAACAGCAGGTGGAAGAACCCGCCGTGAACAAACATGAAGGAAAACAGGGAAAACACCTGCTGGGGCAGCGAAAAATAGGCCGCCACATCCCCGACCGTATACCGGGCGGGCACAAGGCCGTAGGTGAATATGAACCGCTGGAGCTCCTGGGGGCCGTAGGAAAGCTGGGCCAGGAAAACAAGGACGTTCACGGCAATCAGGGCGTGGGTGACAAGGGGATAGTGTTTTGCCGGAATCGTGTCTCGGATCGGGATCATGGATGTGGCCTACAGCAGTGTTTTGGGGTCCCGTGACAGGCCCCTTATTCCAAGGGCGCCATGCACATGCTCAAATCCACAAATCGTGCGGCATGCGTCAGGGCGCCCGATGAGATGACATCCACGCCCAGGCCGCTCAAGTGCTCGAGCTGCTGCCGGTCCACCCGGCCGGAAACCTCGACCGCGGCCTTGCCGCCGATGATTTCAACCGCCTCGGCAATCATCCCGGGCGTCATGTTATCAAGCATAATCACATCCGCGCCTTCTGCCAGGGCGGCCTCGACCTGCTGAAGGTTTTCGGTTTCCACTTCAATGCGGATCAGGTGAGACACCCGGCTGCGCACGCGCTGCACAGCCGAAGCAATCCCGCCGCAGGCGGCAATATGGTTGTCCTTTATCAATACGCCGTCATACAGGCCCATCCGGTGGTTGTATGCACCGCCCACACGAACGGCATATTTTTCCAGCACCCGCCATCCCGGAACCGTCTTCCGGGTATCTGTCAACCGGATGGCGGATTCCGGCAGCGTGTCCACATAGGTCCGTACGTGGGTGGCAATGCCGGAGATGCGCTGGAGAAAATTCAGGGCAATTCGCTCGCCAAGCAGCAGGCTCTGCATATCGCTTTCCAGCTCTGCAACCACGTCTTGCCGGGCCACCCACGCGCCCTCCTCGACCCGGGCTTGAAAGGATATGTTGCAGCCGAGCTTTTCATATACCCGCCGGAGCACGTCAAGCCCGGCGATCACCAGCGGCTCGTTGGCCACGATCCGGGCCTGACCGGCGGCACGGCCAAGGCCGAGCGGTTCAGTGGTAATGTCGCCGTGGCCGATGTCTTCTGCAATGGCCAGTTCGATCAACTGGTCCACGGCCCGGGAATCCGGCATTTCAAAGGGATGCGTCATGACTGGTGCGCCTCGATGGCTTTGATTTTTTCTCTATTGCTCCGGAGCTTTTCAAGCTTTTCCGCCTCTTCTTCGTACTGGCGCCGGACCTGCTCGACCACCGAAGCCGGGGCCTTGGACAAAAATCCCGGGTTTTCCAGTTTTTTGCCCAACCCCGCCATATCCTTGTCCAGCTTGGCGATTTCCTTGTCCAGGCGCTCTATTTCCTTTGAAAAATCGATTACGCCCTCGAGGTGGACGGATACCGCGGCATCCGCCACAATTGCGGTGGCGCAGCCGCCGGGCTTTTCCCCGGCTGTCTCAACAGTCAGCTCCTGCAGCCGGGCCAGCGTGGAGATCATGTTTCGGTGGCTATCCACGGTTTGCCGGGTTTTTGCGTCCTCGGCCTGCACCAGCACGGACAGTGCAGTCGAGGGAGAGATATTCATCTCCCCGCGGATGTTGCGCACGGAAGTGACAACGCCCATGATCAGTTCCATGTCGGCTTCTGCTGCCGGGTCCACGGAAATCTCCGGGTACCGGGGATCTTCTCCGGCAAAGCATGCCGTCATGATCGAATCCCTGGTACCGGGCAGTTTATGCCAGATCTCCTCTGTGACAAACGGGATAAACGGGTGCAGCAGGATCAGGGTATCATGGAGCACCCGCCAGAGCGCGGCCCTGGAGGCCTGCTGCGCATTGTCATCAAGATTGCCGTAAAGGGCCGGCTTGACGGCCTCCAGGTACCAGTCGCAAAATTCGTGCCATACAAACCGGTACAGGGTATTGGCCCCGTCATTGAAATGGTAGCCGTCCAGGGCCTGCCTGACCCCGTCAATGGTTCGCTTCAGCCGGGATAAAATCCACCGGTCCGGCAAAGAAAGCTTTTCCGGGTCAAATTCGGGATGGGCCGCTGTGATGTGCATGAAGGAAAAGCGCGCGGCATTCCACAGCTTGTTGATAAAATGCCGGTAGCCCTCGATCCGCTTTTCCGAGAGCTTGATGTCCCTTCCCTGGGCGGCAAACGCGGCCAGGGTGAAACGCAGGGAATCGGTGCCGTAATTTTCGATCACGTCCATGGGGTCAATCACGTTGCCGTAGGACTTGCTCATCTTCTTGCCGTCTTCGTCCCGGACCAGGGCATGGACGTAGACGTCGTAAAACGGGACCTCTTCCATGAAATGAATGCCCATCATCATCATCCGGGCCACCCAGAAAAACAGGATGTCAAACCCGGTCACCAGCACGGAGGTGGGATAGAATATATCCAGCAGATCGGTTTTCTCCGGCCAGCCCATTGTGGAAAACGGCCAGAGCGCCGAGCTGAACCAGGTATCGAGCACGTCGGGGTCCCGCACCAATGCGTTGCTGCCGCAGTCCGGGCATTCGGCCGGATCTTCCATGGAAACAATGAGTTTTCCGCAGCCCTCGCAGGTCCAGGCCGGAATCTGGTGGCCCCACCAGATCTGCCTGGAAATACACCAGTCCCGGATATTTTCCATCCAGTTGTAATAATCGTTGGCCCATTTTTCCGGGACAATCCGTGTGCGCGACTGCCGCACCGCCTCCACGGCCTCTTGGGCCAGCGGCCCGGTTTTTACAAACCACTGCCGCGATAGGTTGGGCTCCACCACGGTGCTGCACCGGTAGCAGTGGCCGACACTGTGCTGATAATCCGCGACTTTAATCAGCAGTCCTTCTTTCTTAAGGGCCTCGATAACGGCCTCCCGGCATTCAAACCGATCCATGCCGGCAAAATCGCCCGCCTCGGCGGTCATGTGCCCGTCGTCCGCGATCACCTTCAGGCTGTCCAGTCCCTTTCTCCGGCCCACCTCAAAGTCGTTGGGATCGTGGGCCGGCGTGATTTTCAGGGCACCGGTGCCGAATGTCATGTCCACGTACTCGTCCCGGACAATCGGTATTTCCCGGCCGGTCAGCGGCAGGATCACGCGGTCCGCACTAACGTATTTGTAGCGGTCATCATCCGGATGGACCGCCAGTGCCGTATCCCCCAGCATGGTTTCCGGGCGGGTGGTGGCCACTACCGGGCCGTCCTTGCCGCCCGGGTAAGGATAACGGATATGATACAGGTGACCGTGGTGTTCCTCGTGTTCCACCTCGATGTCGGCAAGTGCGGTCTGGCACCTGGGACACCAGTTGATGATATAGTTTCCCTGGTAAATCAGGTTTTGCTCGTAAAGTTCCACAAAGACCTTGCGCACGGCCCGGGAAAGGCCGTCATCCATTGTAAAGCGCTCCCGGCTCCAGTCGCAGGAGGCCCCCAGTGACTTGAGCTGCCGGATAATGGCACTGCCGTATTTTTCGCGCCAGTCCCATACCGCCTCAATAAACTTTTGCCTGCCCATCTGGTGCCGGTCGATGCCCTGTTCCGCGAGCTGGCGCTCCACAACGTTCTGGGTGGCAATGCCGGCATGATCGGTCCCCGGCACCCAGAGCACGTTATCCCCCCGCAGCCGCCGGTACCGGCAGAGGATATCCTGCAGGGTAATGTTTAAGGCGTGTCCCATATGCAGTACGCCGGTCACGTTGGGCGGCGGGATAACGATTGAAAACGGTTTCTTGGTTTTGCTTTCCGCGGCCTCGAACAATCCCTGCGTTTCCCAGTATGCATACCAGCGCGCTTCCACGTCCCGGGGTTGATACCCCTTGTCCAGCGTTTCGCCCCCCATTTTTCCGCTCCAGAATTCTTGTTCCGCGTTTAAAATCAAAAAGATGGGGATTGTCAAAACCCCCATCTTTCAAAGAATTTACAATGTCTGTTTCATTGCCAGAAAATCAGCCTGCAGATCAAGGCGCCGGTTTACGGGCCGGCGTTTCGGTTTAATATAAGCTCCTTGATTTTTTCAATATCCTCAAGCAGTCGCTGCTCGATCGCCTCATTAATCAGTCGTTCGATGATATTTGCATATTTTTTTTCAATCACCCGTTCCAGGGCGGCTTCCAGCTGCGCCTCGGTAAAGGAGGCTTCGGGATCCTGGCCGGTTTGGGGTTCCCGGCCCGCCGGTGCGTCCGTGTGAGCCGTGTCCCCTGCGGCCGGCGCTTCATCCGGGGGAAAGTAATCGTCTAGTTCCCGGGTGATGTCCTCGACTGCAGAAGAAAGATCTGCTTCAGGCGCTTCCGGGTCCCCGGAGGCCTCGGTCCGACCGGCGTCTTCGGTCTGCCGGGGGTTTTCGTCCGGGGAAGGCATTTCCCTGTCGAGCTCAAGCTCGCTGGAGTCCTCCCGCTCGTCCCTGGTGGCACCGGAAATCCCGTTTCTGGCCTCATCGACAACCTCTTCGGTCAATTCGATGATCGCCTCGTCTTCAACCGAAGTCCCCACCGCAATGTCGGACAACTCGATGACATTTGCCTTCTGATTATTTTTGTTGTTTTCCGCCATAAGGGATCTCCCTGTTTATAAGGCTGATCAGCCTGTAAAAAGTCTTTTTTACAGGCAGTGTTAAGTTTTAAGTGATTACGTGTTTAAGGAAAATCAGAAACTTATCATTTTATTGCCTGGCGGTTATAACGGTTTCAGGACTTTTTACGAATTCATCAAGGCTGATATGACAACGTTTTAAATACAATGAAAAATATCCGAATCCCCGTTTATTGTCAAGGAATTTGCCGTCCTGCGCCTTTTTCCGGATGGGGAACCTGCGTGCCGCCGGTAAAACGCTTTGCAAGCAGCCGCAGGGTTGGTATATGATGCAGGTACCAGTCCCCGAACCGATTTGCAGGTGGAGGCAATGCGCCGATTCTATATTCATCCGGAACAACTCGACAGGGCCGAGCCCCGAATCACCGGAAAAGATGTCCGGCATATCCGCGACGTACTCCGCTTGTCCCCCGGTGACACCATCCGGCTGCTCGACGGATCCGGCCGCATGTTTGATGCTCGGATTGCGGCATTCGAGGAAAATGCCGTTCGCGTCGCCCTTTTGAACCGGGTTGATGCACAAAACGAATCCGCACTTGAGCTTATCGTGGCCCAGGGTTTTTTAAAGGACCGGAAGATGGATGACCTGGTCCGACAGATCACGGAACTGGGCGCAACCAGATGGATCCCGATGACCACCGAAAGAACGGTAGCCCGGCCGGATGCAAAACGCATGGAAAAACGGGTCAAGCGATGGCGGGCCATTGCCGTGGAAGCCGTCAAGCAGTGCGGCCGCAGCATGGTCCCGGAAATCGAATCCATGAAGGGCTTCAAAGACGTGCTCGGACTGGCGGAAACCGTGGACCTGCCGGTGTTTTTCTGGGAACGCGCCACAGCGCCCATGGAGCAGCCCCCTGAAACCCGGCCCGCATCCGTGCTTTTGGTGCTCGGCCCGGAGGGCGGCTTCACGGAGGCCGAAGCCGGGCAGGCAGAGGCACGCGGACTGCGCCTTGCCACGCTGGGCCCGCGCATCCTGCGGGCCGAAACCGCGGCCCTGACAACCGCCGCTCTGGCGCAGTATCTTTTTGGCGACCTTCAAAAAAGTCCTTGACAGTGCAGGCCACTTTCCTTATACATCATAACAAAATTTATGCCGAGGTAGCTCAGTCGGTAGAGCAGGTGACTGAAAATCCCCGTGTCGGTGGTTCAAATCCGCCCCTCGGCACCAG